>CAYOXP010000012.1:0-14202 GCA_964407995.1 uncultured Aquiluna sp. | reverse complement strand
GCACCTGGGTAGCTGGTGACAATCGCAGCCGAAGGAATCTCAATGGAGGGAATTAGCTCCTGCTTCAGGCTCCCTAGGGAGAGAAAGCCGAACGTAGCCACAATTACAGTGATTAGAGCTACTACCGCGCGATTTGCAAGCGAAAGCTTAGAAATTAAGTACAAAACGACCCCGTCTTTTTATTGCTAGCTAGTTCAACCAGCCAACCAAGAAGAATACTCCCGATAACTCAATCAAAACCAGCTGGGATGAACCTGAGAAGACTAAAGTTCTAGTTTTTCTAAGAATCGAACTGGATTTCCAAAGCGATGGGCAGTGATTGTTACCGCCTGCTCTTTGAAATAGGGGAGTAGTTCGAGGTAGCCAGATTCGGTTGGGAGTTGGTCGTAAAGTGCAATCTCGCAGTTTGCCAGTGGAGAATCTGCCGTGATCGCATCAACTCTGCCAACCAGTCGAATGCGACCTATGTGCGATTGCATTCTCGTAAGCCAGGCTGAATCTGATTCGATTGCAACCTTCACTCCTAGTTTGTGAAGTGGTTTTCTGAGTCTTGATGGAATCTCGAATGCAGAAACCGTTCCACCAACGACGGCCAGGCTAACTAAAGTTCTCCAGGATTCGTAGTTTGATGCGTTTGAGTTAATCCTCAGCTCGCAATCCGAGCGCAGGTAACGGAAAGTGTTGATCTCTGAGCGCAATCCTGATGGGTCGACTTTGCGAGCAAAGTAGTCGCGGGCCGCACTGATGTCTGACTGCATGCCACGCAATAGTGCCTGCAATTCATCATCATTCAAACCACTGCCGGCTGCTAGCGAAAGAATCTGGAGCAATTGTTTTTCTTTGACTACCTCGCGATGGGTTGAAGGCTTGGATACAAAGTCGCTCATCGTGTTCACATAGTTTGGCCCACCGGCTTTAGCGGTTGGTCCGATGGCACTTCGCTTCCAGCCTCCGAAAGGCTGCCTTTGCACAATTGCACCAGTGATAGTGCGATTGACGTAGAGGTTTCCTGCTTGAACCCTCGCCAACCAGTCATTGATCTCAACGACATCGAGGGAGTGCAATCCTGCTGTTAGGCCATAGTCAACTGCATTCTGCAGTGCGATGGCATCGCTGAGGTTTCTAGCTGTCATGATCGCAAGCATTGGGCCAAAGTATTCAACTTTGTGGCTTGGCGAACCTGGCAACACCCCTTCTTTGATGCCTGGGGACCAAAGTTTTCCACTTTCATCAAGCTGCTTGGGTTCGACTACCCACTTCTCGCCACGTTCAAGTTTGGTTAGACCTTCTAGGAGCTTGCCTTGAGGCGGCTCGATTACTGGTCCGACCTGGGCCGTCGGATCGGATGGATTGGCAACATGTAGTGATTGAACAGCGTCAACAAGTTGCCTTCTGAATCTCTTTGATTTTCCAACCGAACCAACCAAAATCGCGATCGAAGCCGCAGAACATTTTTGTCCGGCGTGACCAAAGGCACTGTAAGCAAGATCCTTGGCCGCGAGATCTAGATCTGCGTTAGGGGTGATGATGATCGCGTTTTTGCCACTGGTTTCTGCAAAAAGTCTCAGCTGTGGGTTGATCTCCCTGAATAATTTCGCGGTCTCAAAACCACCGGTCAGAATAACCTGATCAACTAATTTGTGCCCGATAAGTTCTGATCCAAGCTTGGATTCTTCCAGCTGAATTGGGATCAGAACCCCTTTCGGAAGCACTTGGTTCATTAGTTCTGCCAATACCGCTCCACAGCGAGCAGCTTGACCTGCAGGCTTGAATACAACAGCACTTCCTGCAGCAAGTGCCGCAAGTGCGCTGCCAGCTGGGATCGCAATCGGGAAATTCCAAGGGGGAGTGACGACAGTTACCCGGCGAGGCTTCGGTTGAGCGCCATCAATTTCCACCAGGAGCTTTGCCTGTTGGGCGTAGTAGTGGGCAAAATCAACCGCTTCGGATATTTCAGTGTCTGCTTGGTCGAAAGTTTTGCCGGCTTCTGACATAGAAACCTCGATCAGCTGTGCGCGGTTTCGCTCTAACACAACGCCTACTTCGTGCAATTTTTGCGCTCGCTCCAAGGGGTCCAATGCACCCCAACCTCGAGAAGCAAACTCGGCATCCGCAATGACTCGGTCTAGCTCTTGGTGAGTTTGAAGGTATTGCTTCTCGACCAGTTCCTTTCCGAGTGACGAATGAGCTGAACGAGCGATGATGTCATAAGCCCACTGGCGATTAGCACCAAGGGCAGGATCGGTATCAGGTGCGTTTTCGAATCCTGCTGCGGGGATAACGGCCGAATCAATTGAACGATCCTGCAGTCGATTTGGGATGGGAACTTCATCACCCACCATCGCCATGGATTTGACAAATCGCTGCTTCTCTATCTCGAACGCGCTTTCATTTCCAAGTTCGAAAAGGTTTGACAAGAAGTTATCTTTTGAGGCACCTTCTTCTAGTCGGCGAATCAGGTATGCGATTGCAACGTCAAATTCTTGCGGGTGAACGACTGGCGTGTACAGAACTAGTGAACCAACCGTTCTACGCACGACCTCTGCTTGAGCAGGTGCCATTCCCAAGAGCATCTCAACGTCAAGGCCATGTTCTATGCCTCGTTGCTGTGCGAGGTTATGAGCAAATGCCAAGTCAAATAGGTTGTGGCCAGCGACGCCTATCTTGAGATTCTTGATTCGCTCTGGAGTAAGTGCATAGTTCAGAACTCGTTTGTAGTTGGCATCGGCAGCAGCCTTGGATTCGACGGTCGCTAGCGGCCAACCATGCATTTCCGCATCAACTTGTTCCATGGGAAGGTTTGCGCCCTTCACCACGCGCACCTTGATGGGGGCTCCTCCGGCCAATACTCTCGAAGCCGCCCACTGCTGTAAATCAATCATTGCTCGCAAGGCATCGGGTAGGTAAGCCTGCAAAACGATTCCTGCTTCTAGGCTCTGGAATTTTGGTTGCGACAAAATCCTCTTGAAAACCGCGACCGTCATATCAAGGTCGTGGTATTCCTCCATGTCTAAGTTGATGAACTTGTTCTCACCATCTCGCATGGCTAGTTCGTATAGTGGCGCGAGGCGTTCAACGACCGCTTCAACGTTTTCGTTGAATGCCCACTTTGAATGCGGTGCTGTGGTTGCTGAAACTTTGATGGAGACGTAGTCAACGTCTTTGCGACTCAGTAGCTCCGCAGTTTTGATAAGGCGACGTTTCGCTTCTGAATCTCCTAGCACCGCTTCACCCAAGAGATTGATATTCAATCTGGCGCCAGATGCTTTTATTCTGCGAAGTGCTGGACCAAGTTTTCCCATCGAGGCATCGATTACTAAGTGGCTCACCATGCTACGTAGAACTTTGCGAGCAATAGGTACCACGATCCAAGGGAACAGTGGGGCAAGATTGGCACCTAATCCAATCAAAAAGCGCAATCCAAAAGGTAGGAACTTAGGGGTTAGTTTGCGCAGTTGATAAAGGTTTTTGGCAGCAACACTCAGATCTTCTGGTCGAATCACACCATCTACAAACCCAACAGCAAATTCCAAGCCATTTGGGTCTTGAAGCAAACCCGCAAGGCGTCTTGAAGCCTTAGGTGTCGGCAATTCTTGGGCTTGCGAAACCCAAGTCCGAGCCAAATCGATACTTGCTTCTATTAGCTCGTCGCGACCGGCGATTATCGGAATCTGCGTTGAGTTCAGTGACATCAAGCCCCTAAAAGTAAATCTTCTGCTCCCAATACTCTAGCCAAGCTCACGCCCTAGAATTGAGGTTCCGCCCTCGTAGCTCAGTGGATAGAGCAAGAGCCTTCTAATCTCTTGGTCGCAGGTTCGATTCCTGCCGAGGGCGCTGTCATTTAGCGACGACGTTGCTACCGAGAATTTTGGTGTGACCGGTTTCTTGAACCACCAGCCGCATTCTTTCTCTGCGGTCCAGAGTGCGAATCTCTTTTTTGTTGGCCCTGAGACTTGTTCCCCTCTCGAAGAGCTCGCTTACGTTGAGCATTCCTGCCAGTTGACTTGCCGCTTGGCTTTTGCTGAATTACGGCGGGAGCAGGCTTTACATACTCTGCTACCTGCCCAATCAGGGCCTTCACCTCAGGCGACTTTTCATCAACTGGTTGCGGCTTCACTGTGATCTTGGCTTTGGACAATAGTTCTGAAAGATCCCTTCGCTGAGTCGGAAGCGAAATCGTCACCACATCACCCGATGCTCCAGCCCTAGCGGTGCGGCCAGATCGGTGGAGGTACGCCTTGTGTTCGGCTGGAGGATCAACGTGAATTACAAGCCCAACACCGTCAACGTGCACTCCTCTGGCAGCGACATCCGTAGCAACCAAAACCTTTGCCTTACCAGCGCTGAACGCCTCCAAGTTCCGGTCTCTGGCTGCTTGCGATAAGTTTCCATGCAAATCAACCGCGGGTATTCCAGCCTGAGTTAGTGATTTAGCAAGCTTTTTAGCATGATGCTTAGTTCTCATGAACAAAATTCGCCTGTCGCTTCCAGAGGCTAAGGCGAAAACCAGCCTCTTCTTTGCTTCTGCATCAAATGCTTCGAAAACGTGATGTGTCATTTGAGAAACAGGTGAGTTAGCCTCGTCAACGGCGTGCATTACCTGGTTTTGCAAGAATTTGTCGACCAATTTCTGGACACCATTATCAAGCGTTGCCGAAAACAGCAAGCGCTGGCCGCCGCGCGGAGTGGCCGACAAAATTCTTGTCACACCGGGCAAAAAGCCAAGGTCTGCCATGTGGTCGGCTTCATCCAAAACCGTTATTTCAATAGCGTCAAGTTTCAATAAACCCTGACCCATTAGGTCCTCAAGTCGACCTGGTGTGGCGACGATTATTTCGACGCCCTCACGCAAGGCTTTTACCTGCCTCGCCTGAGAGACGCCACCAAAAATTGTCGTCACCCTTAGGTTCATGGCTTCTGCCAGCGGTTGAATGGTATTTGTGATCTGGGTCGCAAGTTCTCTGGTGGGAGCCAAAACCAAAGCTCTCGGCTTACCTTCCAATCCTCGCGCTTTGGCCGCGCTTGAAAGGCGGGCAACGATAGGGATACTGAATGCAAGGGTTTTACCGGATCCAGTTTTACCCCTACCTAAAACATCTTTACCCGCCAGAGTGTCAGGCAGGGAATCGATTTGAATTGGAAAGGGTGATTCGATACCTTGAGCGCTCAGTGCGGCAGCAATTGGGGCAGGCACGCCAAGGTCGGCGAAAGTCTTAGAAGACATAGTTTTATAGCTCTCATGTGATGACTTGCATCACTGTAGGTCCCAAAAATGCTGGGAAAAATGGCGAAAACATCGTTGGATGCATTCGTTCGCCGAAGGAAAGGTTTAGCCACAAATTTGTGGAGGTCGATCTACGACGCCGGGCAGTGCACGTTTGCCTGCTCTTTAGAAGCCTAGGGGTAAAGTCGCCAAAGCCCTAGAGCTATTTTCTCTTTCCGTCGCTACAAGCGACCAAACTCAGAAAGTACTATCACCTAGATCGACGCCCAGATACATAGCTATTTCTTCAACCACAATTCGATGATCATCGATTTCGGGTAAACCTGAAATCGTTATTGTGCCGACTGCGCCAGTGTTTTTGATTCGGATTGGAAAGCAGCCTCCGGCAGCAACGTAGTCCCGCGGGTCCAGGCCCATCGCCCCCACCACATCGAATCCCGATCTGGTTTGCAGGCTCAGAAAATAGGAGCTGGAACCAACAAGGTTCACCAGGTTTCGCTTTCTCCGTGCCCAGTCCTGATTTGCTTCGGTAGCGCCTTCAAGGCTGGTGAAGAATAGGCACTGATCTCCCAGTCGTATGTCGATTACCGCCGGTGCAGCTAAGTCAATCAGGCGTTTACGTATTTGCTGGCCAAGCTGCCAAGCGTCAGCTTTTGAGAATTCACCGAAAACTAATTTGCCTTCCTGCTCGAGGATCTTCTGAATTTCAGGCTCTAGATCTTTTGACATTTTTTATCCCTTCACTGCATCCCAGAGCATGTAAAGACCTAGGAGCGTGAGCGCGATTCCTCCGGCTCCTCTAAATGTCGAAATTCTCTTTTCTGAGCTGGCCAACCATTTGCGCGCCGACCCTGCCGCGACGGCATAAACGCTGTCTGAGCTAACTCCAATGATTGTGAAAACAAGCCCCATGAATAACATTTGCAGAACCGGGCTGCCCAGCTCAGGGTTTGTGAATGTTGGGAGTGCGGCTATGAAAAAGACGAATGTTTTTGCATTGGTTAGGCCGACAACAACAGACTGTCTGAAGACACTATTACCAGATTCTGATTTCCCCTTTGCATTCAAATCCAAATCGCCGCGGCTGAGAAATGCCTTGACGCCGAGATAGGTGATCATTCCTGCACCAATGATTTTTACGGCGAAAAATAGCCCTTCGATCTGCTGAATTAGAACGCCCAAACCAAGTGACACAACCACGATCTGAACCCCTACACCAAGTGCATTCCCAAAAACACTCGTCACCGCCGCCTTGGTTCCGAGAATCAATGCCCTTCCGATCGCAAAAATCACACTTGGACCAGGAACCAAGATAATTACGAGAGAAAGCAACGTGAAGGCGATGAGATTTGAAGAACTGGGCACAGCTAGAGGTTACTCGCGAAAAGGCTTCAAGGTAAGACGCTCGTTGATCAGCCCACCGTGTGAAGACAAGCGTGGATTGCTGAAAATATTCTGTTTGGTTCCTGAGTGAGGTCCAAATGCCTCACCTTGTCAAGTCCATTTTGACGGAGTTACAGGGCAGCCTGAAGAGCAATCCTGACCATATTTGCAAAACCAGTCTCACGTTCCTGACTTGAAGTCATGGCGGATCCGTCCATCATGTCTGAAACCGTGAGTATAGAAAGTGCTTTCCTGCCGAAACGTGCAGCGAGCGTGTAGAGCTGGCTTGTCTCCATTTCCAGGGCAAGAATGCCAAGTTTCTTCCAGTGCTCAAGGGAGTCTGTTTCGTCATAGAAAAGGTCTCCCGAAGCCACCCCACCGACGTGAAATTCAATTTGCAGGTCCCTAGCAGCATCGACTGCCTTTTCTAAAAGTCCATAGTCAGCGATTGGTGAAAAGTCGAGGCCATTGGTCGCTCGACGATTAATATTCGAGTCGGTCGAGGCTGCCATTGCGATGACAACATCGCGCAGCTTGGTTGGCGCAAGGCCACCGGATGTGCCAACCCTAATTGCCTTCTGAACGCCATAGTCATTGAAAAGCTCATAGGCATAAATGCCAATAGATGGTGCGCCCATGCCAGTGCCCTGAACTGAAACTCGCTTACCTTCAAAACTTCCGGTGTAACCGAGCATATTTCTAACGTTCGAGTACTGAAAAGCGTCTTCTAGAAACGTTTCAGCTATCCACTTAGCGCGAAGCGGATCACCCGGCAGTAGAACAACGTCGGCAATTTCTCCAGGTTTAGCTGCGATGTGGGTAGACATCAGGTCAGCTCGAACTGGCCGCCCTCGATCTGACCCTGCTTGCGGTATAGATCGAGCTTCTGGCGAGTGTCTTGAATGTCTAGGTTGCGCATGGTCAGCTGACCAATACGGTCGGTTGGACCAAAGGCTGCATCCTCAGTGCGCTCCATCGAAAGTTTCTCTGGGTGGTAGCTAAATGCATCACCCTCAGTAGCCAAGATTGTGTAATCATCGCCGCGGCGCAGACGCAAAGTAACTGAACCGTTAATTGCGCTTGCAACCCACTTGGTTAGCGACTCACGCAACATTAAAGTCTGTGGGTCTAGCCAGCGACCTTCGTAGAGCAGCCTTCCCATGCGTCGGCCCTCGGCGTGGTAGTTGGCGATGGTGTCTTCGTTGTGGATGGCGCTCATCAAGCGCTCGTAGGCGATGTGAATCAGAGCCATACCAGGAGCCTCGTAAATACCGCGGCTCTTAGCCTCGATGATGCGGTTCTCAATCTGGTCGCTCATGCCTAGGCCGTGGCGGCCACCAATTGCATTGGCTTCCATCATTAAATCCACGGCTGAGTCAAAGCTCTTGCCGTTGATGGCAACTGGACGACCCTGACTGAAGGTGATCTTTACGTCTTCAGTCTTGATCTCAACGTTTGCATCCCAGAACTTGACGCCCATGATCGGTTCAACGATTTCGTATGAAGTGTCAAGGAATTCCAAAGACTTGGCCTCATGGGTTGCTCCAAGCATGTTGGCGTCGGTTGAGTAGGCTTTTTCTTTAGAGGCGCGGTAAGGAAGCTTGCGCTCCTGCAGCCACTCGCTCATCTCGTGACGGCCACCAAGCTCGGTCACAAAGTCATTGTCTAGCCAAGGCTTGTAGATACGTAGGTTTGGGTTTGCTAGCAATCCATAGCGGTAGAAACGCTCAATATCGTTGCCCTTATAGGTTGAACCATCACCCCAGATTTCAACGCCGTCTTCACGCATGGCTCGAACCAAAAGGGTTCCAGTGACAACGCGGCCAAGGGGGGTGGTGTTGAAGTAAACCTTGCCACCGGTTCTGATGTGGAACGCGCCACAGGCAATCGCAGCAAGACCTTCTTCGACCAGCGATTCGCGGCAGTCAACTAGACGGCCAGCCTCTGCGCCATACTCGGTTGCACGAGACGGAATCGACTCAATGTCATCCTCGTCATACTGACCCAAGTTTGCGGTGTAAGCGAAAGGAATTGCACCCTTCTCGCGCATCCACGCAACCGCAACTGAGGTGTCGAGACCGCCAGAAAATGCGATACCGACCTTTTGACCAACTGGTAGAGAAGCTAGAACCTTAGACACAAGGGATAAGAGTAACGAAAAACCGCCCGCTATGCCCGTGCCATTGCGCTTCGCAAGGTATCTAGGCCCAAACCACCCAGGTTCAGGGCAGTTTTGTGGAACTCCTTGATGTCGAAGGCCGCGCCTTTTCTGATCTTGTAGTCATCGCGAACCTGTTCCCAGATCCGCTGGCCAATTTTGTAGCTTGGCGCCTGCCCTGGCCAACCGAAGTATCTGGTGACCTCAAACTTCACCGATTCGTCTGACTCTTTGACGTTCTGTCTCATGAATGACAATGCGTAATCAAAGTCCCAAGCCCCTGAACCTTCAAGCTTCGGTTTGCCAAGATGAACGCCGATATCGAGAACTACTCGTGCGGCACGCATGCGCTGACCATCAAGCATGCCTAGACGGTCTGCAGGGTTATCCAAGAATCCAAGCTCTGCCATAAGGCGCTCTGCGTAAAGCGCCCAACCTTCGCCATGACCTGAAGTCCAGGATGCAAGCCTGCGCCAGGAGTTCAAGGTGTCGCGAATATAAGTAGCTTGAGCGACCTGCAAGTGGTGCCCTGGCACGCCTTCGTGGTAGACGGTTGTTGTCTCACGCCAAGTGTCAAATTCCTCGTCCCCGGCTGGTACGGACCACCACATACGTCCCGGTCTCGAGAAGTCATCTGATGGGCCGGTGTAGTAAATGCCACCGTGTTGGGTTGGTGCAATCATGCATTCGAGTTTCTTGATCGGCTCGGCAATGTCAAAGTGTGTAGCGGCAAGTTTCTCGACCGCCTGATCACTTAGCTTCTGCATCCACTCCTGGAGGGCTTTCGTGCCATGGAGCTTGGTTGCTGGATCTTTCCTCAGGTGCTCGACTGCTTCCTCAACGGTCGCGCCAGCCAGAATTTGGTTTGCGACATCGTTCTGCTCCGCGATAGTTCGATTGAGCTCTTCGATGCCCCATTGGTAGGTCTCATCAAGATCGACGGTTGCACCCAAGAATCGCCTCGACAGAATCTGGTAGCGGTCCTTGCCAATCGCATCTGGGGAGTTGGTTCTTGCGGCCAAGGTCTTTAGGTATTCACCGAATCTCGCATAGCCTTCGGTTGCGGCCTTAGCTGCATCCGCCAATTCCGCCTTTAGGGCAGTACTTAGTTCTTCATTGTCGGCTTTGGCCTCAGCTGCGAAGGTGTGGAAAAAGCCACCTGCGTGATTGATCTGGTTTACCTGCTCAATCACGGTTTCGATCTGCCGAAGAGCTGGTGCATCGTTTGCTTTTGCGCCTAGTTCAAGAGTTCTCGCGTAGCCATCAAGCGCCTCACCGACGCCTCGCATGCGCTTAGCTAGGTTCTCCCAGTCCTTAGTGGTTGCGGTTGGAGAGTTGTCAAAGACATCGCGAACACCTTGCGCAGGTGACGCGATGTTATTTAGGTTTCTAAAACTCAACCCTGCGTCGTAGCTCTCAACCTCACCGCCCAAGCTGAAAAGCATGGCCTCTTTGGTTACGACGTCAACCTCGTCGACCGGCGTGAGATCATTTAGCTTGCGCATGATCTCTTTGATCTCTCGCTGCTCTTGGGCAAGTGCTTCAGGGGAGTGGTCGTCGAGTTTGTCCTGGCCGATTTTGTAGCCGATGTCGGTGGCAAAAGACGGATACATTTCCGCTAGACGGTCTACCCAGGCATTTGCCAAGGCATCAATAGGTGTGGTTTCGCGCTTCATTGCGGGATCCTTTCAGACCCGACAATGCTTACACACTTTCTAGCCCTTTAAAACCTTGAAGGTCTCAAGCGTCGGGTCTGAAACGAAGGCAATTCGAACTCCGGAATCTCTTGCATCCAAAAGAGCCGACATAGCCCCCTGGGTAATTCTTTCGCCTGGGCTCAGGACCGGTACCCCAGGAGGATATGGGCAGATGAGTTCAGCACTCACTCTGCCAACTGCCTTGTCTGCAGTCACTACTTCGTAAGGGGCGAAGAAAGCCTCCCTTGGGGTAGTGACAACATCTGGCTCAACCGAGAATGCGGCAGCAATTTTCACCGGTCTAGGCTCGGCGCGGTGCTTATCGACCAGTTCGATAATGCGCTTGACCAAAGTTGCGATGCGGTCTGGGGTGTCAGCAAAAGTAATCATTGGAATGATCACGTCCCTGTTTGCCATCTCCAAGTCGATGTTGGCGGCAAGTAGCTCTGCCTCAACGTCGTTACCATTTGCTCCAGTTTCATTTAGCAGAATCACGAGCTTTAGCGGGTCGATGTATTCACCATCGATAACACCAATTCCGGCTTCTCTCAGTGCTTTACGACCACGAGCGGTTGCCTCAATCACTGGTCCGATTAGCTCCTCACCGTGGCGAGCAAGCAAGGCTCTGGCGGCATCAATTGAAGCGAGAATTCGACCAGACATAGATGTTGTCTGGGTTGAGTCAAAAGCCTTGTTGAGTCTTGGCAGATCGACGAAGTCACCCTTTGCCAATACAAACGAGGCCTGCGAATAGCTCGGCAGGGTTTTGTGAGCAGAGGTAACGACGATGTCAGCACCTTCTTCAAGTGGGTTCTTCGGTAAGTCCGGGTGAAAACCAAAGTGAGCCGCCCAAGCCGCGTCAACAACCAGTGGAATGCCGTATTCGTGGCAGACGCTAGAAAGCCTTGGGATGTTGCTCATGGTACCCACATAAGAAGGTTCACCCATTAGAACGGCCTTAGCATCCGGATGCTCTTCTATGGTTGCGCGAAGTCTTGAAGAAGGCAGGTATTCCGGTAGGCCGGTGGCAGGGTTAATTTCTGGTCGCACCCAGATTGGAGTTACACCTGCATAAACCATGCCAACCAAAACCGATTTGTGCAGGGTTCTGGAAACAATTACTTTCTCGCCAGGGCCGGCGACGGCCATAACGGATGCGTGGTTGGTGCCAGTCGAGCCATTTACCCCGAAACGGCAAAGGTCAGCACCCCAAAGCTCAGCCGCTAGTCGCTCTGCCTCAAGAATCAGAGATGGGCTAATACGATTCGGATGATTGCCCGGTAGTACTGGAATGTCGCCGTCAACGACAGGGCCGGTTAGGTCTGTCCGGCCCTTATGGCCGGGGATTTGAAATGGAAATCTTTCGGAGGTGATGTCTCTGATCCAGGCATCTAATAATGGTGCGCTTGAGCGCAAGCCCATTGGGTCGTTCGGATCAAGTAGTGTGGCGGCGCCAAAAGCGTGCTCGGACAATCATCTCGCTTTCAAAAATGTGGACGGAAGCGAAAACATTACGGCAAATAAACCGCAAATGGGAGAACTTTTTCTAAATTTTTAGCGAGCTTTCCACAGCTGTGGAGCAAAGCGCTTTAGAACGTAACCTTCGAGAAGACCAACCAGGTTATAAAGCAAGATTGACACCACTGTAATCACAACCACGTAGGCCCAAACTTCGTTGGTCTTCGCTCTACCGACGGCAGAGATAATGCCGTAACCAATGCCTTGGCCAGTGGCTAGCCATTCGACCAAGAGTGCACCCGTGATTGCGCCAGGAACAGAGATCTTTACGGCTGCGAAAAACGAAGGCAGAGACGAGGGGAACGCCACGTATCTGAGGGCAGCCAATTTGTTAGCCCCATACACAGTTGCAACATCAATCATGGCCGCCGATGCACTTCGCAGTCCGAAAACGATGTTCACCAGGGCGGGGAAGAGCACGACAATTGCGCCCATGACCGCAACGGTTGCTTGTTCACGGCCGAAAATCAGAATCAAAATCGGTGCCATAGCAATCAGCGGAACACTTCGAAGCAGCATCGCTATCGGCATTAGCGCCTGCTCAAGCGATTTAGACATTGTGAATAACACCGACACTAAGGTGGCAAAAAACAAACCGAAGGCAAAACCAATAGAGGCATCAAACAATGTTTGCCCCAGTGCAGCTTGAACTAATTGCTGGTTCTCAAAAGATTTTTCGTCAAGGAATAACCAATTGAAAACCTCAAGCGGGCCTTTGCCGATGTAAGGCGTGACATCCAAGGCCCATAGTGCAAACATCCAAAGCAAAACCACTACAACAAGCGAAATGCCGGTGTTGAAAAGAGATTCGTAAACAACCTTTGCGGTTTGCTTAGCTGCATCGCGTTTGACCTTCGTGCGAACGGCGATCAGTGAGCGGTCTTCGGCGTCTTCGAGTTTGAAATTCATCGGACACCAACCTTTGCCCAAGGGGTTAGCCATTTGCCGATAAGACCAAAGAGCGCGTAACCGCCTCCGGCAATCAGCCCAGATACCAGGGCCACGCCCCAGACTCGAGCAATCTCGAGAGACTGCTGAGCGTTAACCATGGCCGGCCCGAAGCCTAAGTCAGGCCCACCAACGTATTCGCCAAGAATCGCCCCCAGGAATGCCGCTGGTGCTGCGATTTTGAACGCGGCAAATATCGAAGGCAACGCCGAGAGTAGTTGCACCTTCACAAGCTTCTGCCAGGCGCCGCCGCCGTAAGCGACAACAACATCAAGCATTCGCTTGTCGGTCTGCTTTACTCCGGTCAAAGCGCCAACCATGGTGGTGAAGAAGACTGAGAGCGCGGCAAGAACTACGGCCGCTCCTGCTGGTTCGCCAGATCCTGGGGCGCCAACAACCAGCCTTACGATTGGCCCGATTGCCACGATCGGAATGCAGTATGTGATCACTGCAATTTGAGTGGTTAGATTCTCAAGTTTGGGTACTACCAGCGCGATAGCCGCAAATGCTAGTGCGAGTGCATTTCCCCACAGAAAACCGAAACCAGCCTCAGCCAGCGTTACCGAAGCATTGCGCCAGTAGAAACCGAAACCATCTTCAAGCAGTTGCTGCACAACTTGCAGGGGAGTGGGAATAGCGCCTCCCGAGCCATCTGGCCTTCTGCCAACCGAGGCAAAGATGGTGATTGCCGATAGCCACCACAAAGCAATAGTGATCGACACTCCAATTAGGCCGGTTGCCCAAGATGGCAATCGCCTTGTGGAGTTATTGACCAGCAGATCAGTCATCGTGCGGTTGGTTTCCAGAGCCAAAAAGCAAATCAGAAGCCTGATCGTGAAGGGCATGGAATTCGGGGGTGCGCATCATCTCTGGAGTTCTAGGCCTTGGCAAATCTACTTCGATGATCTCTTTGATCCGACCTGGTCGAGGGCTCATAACTGCTACCTGGTCAGAGAGGAAGATTGCCTCCGAAATACCGTGGGTAACCATCAAGGTGGTCGCTGGCTTCTCTGTCCAAATTCTCAAGAGTTCAAGGTTTAGGCGCTGCCTGGTCATGTCGTCCAGAGCGCCGAATGGCTCATCCAATAGAAGGACCGACGGCTGAACTACCAGTGCACGTGCGATGGAAACACGCTGACGCATACCACCTGACAGCTGAGCAGGCTTAGCATCCTCAAAACCTTGAAGGCCGACCAACTTGATCAGGTCCTTAATCAATTCCTCATCGGGGGCAACGCGGGCCAGTTCGAATGGCAGGCGAATGTTCTGCGTCA
>CAYOXP010000011.1:9143-16260 GCA_964407995.1 uncultured Aquiluna sp. | reverse complement strand
CCGGTTGTGCCGGCATCGATGGCCAAAATCGACATGGTCTCCTCCTTGAAACCAGAGCGTTATAAAAAATCTAGATCAATAACTTATGCTTGCATTGAGATGTTACAAAAACATACAAATTCGCACAATTTCGAGCATAACGATTTCGACGTGGTCATCGTTGGTGCTGGGATCAATGGTGCCGTTGCCGCAGCCGCAGCAAGTGCTGCCGGTCTTCGGGTAATGGTTGTCGACAAAGGTGACTTTGCAAATTTCACCTCGCAAGAGTCAAGCAACCTGGTTTGGGGTGGAATTAAGTACCTTCAAACCTATGAGTTTGGTTTGGTGGCCAAATTGTGCCAAGCCAGAAACAAATTGATTCGCGCCTATCCGAACCAGATTCAAGAGATTGGCTTTCTAGCATCACTTGGACCAAACGCCCCATTCGGGCGGATGTTGGGAACATTTGGCACCTGGTTCTACTGGCTGATCGGTGCCGCGGGAACTGAACTCCCGAGGAGTTACTCAGCGGCCAAGGCAAAGGAACTGGAGCCTGCGCTCAAGCAAGACCAAAAGGCAGTTCAGTACTTCGATGCCTACCTACCAGACAACGACTCCAGATTCGTTTACGGTTTTATCAAAAGAGCCAAGGCTTCAGGGGCGGTCGCGCTGAACTACACCGAGTTGGTTGGTGCCGAACGCTCGGCTAAAGGTTGGACTATAAAGCTGCAGTCCGGCGAATCAACCAGCACCGTTGAGGCCAAAACGATTATTAACGCAACTGGCCCATTTTCACAGTCGGTGTCGGATCTTCTCAAGTCTCCAACTAACGCAAAATTGGCTCTATCCAAAGGCGTTCATTTCACAATCAATCGCAGGTTGACTCAAGGGAATCGAGTACTTGCCCTGTGGGATGAACAGAAACGACTTTTCTATGTGCTTCCGATGGGAGATAGGTCACTAATCGGAACAACTGACACCAGGGTCGACGATCCGCACACTTCACCCACACAAGAAGATATCGACTTCGTATTGCGTCAAGTGAATGCCCAGCTGGGCCTTGATAGGCCCATTACTCAAGATGAGATCGTGGCAGCAAGGTCTGGTGTTAGACCCTTGGTGGTCGATGGCAAGTCAGCTGCTAGCGCAGACTGGCATCAGCTCTCGAGAAAACATGTCATTGAAGCCAACAACGAACTCAGCACGGTAACGATTCTCGGCGGCAAGTTGACCGACTGTCTAAATGTCGGCAGCGAAGTGATTGCCGAACTAAGGGCACTCGGGCACGAAACCAAGTTGCCAAAGAAATGGTTTGGGGAGCCGCCTCAGGGACCGAAGGCAGACTTGGAGGCCAAGGTGTCCAGTGTGGTCAAAGACCCATCCGCTGCAAAGCGAATAGCCGAGGGTCTTTGGCGCAGACATGGCAATACCGCTTTTGACATTTACGCCGATGAACCTGAAGAGGTGTTCGTTGGTTTGGGGATTACCTTTGGTGAGATTCGCTACGTCGCTCGTAATGAGGATGTTCAAAATCGAGAAGATCTGATGAGAAGACGATTGCCAATTGCCATGGCTCGAAGTGCCAAGGAGATTGCAGAGAACCAAAGACTGCAGCAGCTGCTAGTGGATATGGGGCTCTAGCTCGATCTGGTTCTTTTTCGACGGCCATTCGACAATCATCATTGCCGCCAACATCAGTGCACCACCTAGAGTCACCGCAATCGTGATCGGCTCCTGACCTACAGCGATTGATATCACGGCCGTGAAGATCACCTCACTTGTCATTATTAGTGCAGCACGTGGGGCATCCAATAGCGTCTGGGCCCAGGTCTGTATCCAGAAAGCTGCCGCCGTTGATAGCACCGCGGTGAAAATAATCGCCACCCAAACATCTGTAGTTGGAGGTGGTTGGAATCCGTCTAGAAGTGCGAATCCCCAGCAAACTGCAGCCACAGCGGCAATCTGCACCATAGCAAATCGATAGGCATTTCGCCCGCGCCCATGGGCACCCAACAAGAGGATGTGTAGCCCATACAAAACCGCACACACCACCAACCAGATTTGACCAATCTGGAAGTCGACCGATCCCGCCGCACCAGTGAAAATTGCCATGCCGATTATCGAGAGCAAAGCCGCAATCGCGAGTTTGCCGGTTAGCCGAGTCTTGAAGAAGGCCCAGGCCATGACCGGAGTGAAAATCACATACAAGCCGGTTAGAAATCCACTGGTTGCGGCAGTGGTGAGCTCAAGACCAATCGTTTGAGTTATGTAGCCAAAAGACAGCACAACGCCCAAGATGATGCCGAGCTTGATGTCTCCCTTTTGAAAGCTAGAAGAAACTCTTGGGCGAAGCAAAAACATGGCAAGTGCTGCCAGCGTGAATCGCACGGCAAGAAAGTCCATGTATGGCTGCTTTTCAATGGCATCCTTCATCAATACGAAGGCGGCACCCCAGGTAAAGCAAACGCCTAGCAGCGCAATCACGGCTAGGCGTATTCGAGTCACAAGGTGTAACTCTAGCTATAAGTTTTAGCCAAATCGGCCAGATACGTAGTCTTCAGTTTGCTTCTGAGATGGGTTCGAGAAAATCAAATCCGTGCGATCGTATTCGATCAACTTTCCTGGCATGCCTGTGCCGGCAATATTGAAGAATGCGGTCATGTCTGAAATTCGAGAAGCCTGCTGCATGTTGTGAGTAACGATCACAACGGTGAACTTCTCTTTGAG
This sequence comes from uncultured Aquiluna sp., assembly GCA_964407995.1. Taxonomy (GTDB): domain Bacteria; phylum Actinomycetota; class Actinomycetes; order Actinomycetales; family Microbacteriaceae; genus Aquiluna. Next base: position 13,554 of record CAYOXP010000011.1, on the reverse strand, counting down.
CTCAACTGCAAGGTCCTCAATCGCCGCCGTCGAGATTGGGTCTAGTGCGGAAGTTGGCTCATCCATCAAGATCACATCGGGCTCAACCGCAATGGCTCTAGCTATGCACAGACGCTGCTGCTGACCGCCAGATAGGCCAGAACCTGGCTTGTCGAGGCGATCCTTAACTTCATTCCAAAGGTTGGCACCGACAAGCGCCTTTTCAACCAACTCCTCGCCTTCAGACTTTGACATCTTGGCGTTGTTTAGCTTGTAGCCAGAGAGCACGTTGTCGCGAATCGACATGGTTGGGAATGGGTTTGGACGCTGGAAAACCATACCTACCTGGCGACGAACACGAACAGGGTCAACACCTGGTCCGTAAACATCTTCGCCATCCATCAACAGCTCGCCTTCAACCCTCGCGCCTGGGATTACCTCGTGCATACGGTTTAGCGTTCTGATCAAAGTCGACTTACCGCAACCAGATGGCCCAATGAAGGCGGTGATGGCACGTGGCTCAATCACCATGTTGACGTCTTCGACTGCCAAAAAGTTGCTGTAGAAGACATTTAGTGACTTCAGCTCAATGCGCTTGGACATGGTTTTCTTTATCCCTTCGGAGAGAAGTATTTACTAATAAGGCGGGCAACGAGGTTCAAAAGCATCACGATCAACATCAGGGTCAAGGCCCCAGCCCAGGCGCGATCAACATAGGCCTGCGCATTGGTCCCCTGATTCGCGTAAGAGGTGTATACGAACACCGGCAAGGTCATCATGCGCTCGGAGAATGGGTTGTAGTTCATCGAGGCGGTGAACCCAGCAATTAGAAGTAGCGGGGCGGTCTCACCGATAACTCGTGCAATTGAAATCATCACACCGGTGGCGATTCCAGCCAGTGCGGTTGGAAGGACAACCTTCAATACAGTGAGCCACTTTGGCACACCAAGTGCGTAGGCGGCTTCTCTCAGTTCGTTTGGCACAATCTTGAGCATCTCTTCGGTCGCTCGAATCACTACCGGGATCATCAGCACGCTTAGGGCAATGGCGCCACCAAAGCCCATGCGGACTCCAGGGCCAAAGAAAATCACGAAGAGTGCATAGGCAAATAGACCAGCAACGATAGATGGCACACCGGTCATCACGTCTACGAAGAATGTGACGGCTCGGGCAAGCTTGCCGCGACCGTACTCAACCAGGTAAATGGCTGTCATGATGCCCACCGGAACAGAAATTACACCCGCAAGAGTTGTGATCTCCAAGGTTCCGATGATTGCGTGCAATGCACCACCACCCTCGCCGACGACATTTCGCATCGACATTGAGAAGAAGTCCGCATCAAATCTTGCAACTCCGTTACTAACAACGGTGTATGCCAGGGAAATCAATGGGATTACCGCAAGCGAGAAGGCGCTGGTAACCAAAATAGTGATTAGGCGATCCTTGGCTTTCCTTCTGCCCTCTACTGCTAGCGAGAGCACATAGAGCGCCACGGTGTGAATCAGTAACCCAATCGCAGCTACCGCCAAAAGGTTGATGGAGCCAGTTTCCGCCGACTGCAAAGCTTGCAAGCCGAATGCCGAAACGAAGCTGACGAGTAGAACAGCCTGGGCGGTAAACCTTGGCAGATCCTTTGTGCCCTGGAAGTTTGAGGTTGGAATGTCGAACGTGGTCATTAGTTCGCTCCTGAGAATTCAGCTCGTCGGTTGATAATCCACCTGGCACCCATGTTCACAAACATCGTGATAGCGAAGAGCACTAAACCGGTGGCGATCAAAAGGTTCACGTAGTTGCCGCCGGCCTCTGGGAATTGAAGCGCGATGTTGGCTGCAATCGTGTTTGGGTTGGTTGAGGTTAGAAGCGCGAATGACACGACGGTTGATGGTGAAAGCACCATAGCTACCGCCATCGTCTCTCCCAGTGCGCGGCCAAGACCCAGCATGGCTGCCGAAATGATGCCTGGGCGACCGAAAGGCAAAACAGCCATGCGGATCATTTCCCAGCGAGTCGCACCAAGTGCCAATGCAGCTTCTTCGTGAAGGCGTGGCGTCTGCAGGAACACCTCTCTAATCAGCGCTGCCATGATCGGCAAAATCATGATTGAAAGCACAATTCCGACCGTAAGAATCGTTCTACCCGTGGCAGACACCTGACCCTCAAACAAAGGTATAAAGCCAAGGTTCTCATTGAGCCAGGTGTAGGTGGGGGATAGGAACGGAGCTAACACCAAGATTCCCCAGAGTCCGTAAACCACCGAAGGGATTGCAGCTAGCAGATCAACTGCGTAGCCCAAAATTTGGGAGAAGCGGCGATTCGCAAAGTGTGAGATGTAAAGGGCGATTCCAATCGCCAACGGCGTCGCAATTACCAGTGCAATTGTGGAGGCAAAGACCGTTCCAAAAATGAACGGGAAAACATATGCCCAGAAACCATTTTCGGCAGCCTCAATAGGCTCGCCGGTGAATGCGGGTAGAGATTGAAGAAGAAGGAAAAAAGCTACTGCAGCAAGGGTGGCGAGGATGCTCACACCGGCAATTAGCGCTGCATTTGAGAAGACGACATCACCCAGTCGACGAACCGTCTTGTTGCTTTGGCTCATGATCTACTTCCGCTTGCTTGTTTACTTGGTTACCAAGTTAGTGAAAAAGGCCCGACTCGGCGAATCCGAACCGGGCCTTTTTCATTTGGAACTAATTACTGAATCGAATCGATGATCGCCTGAGCGGCTTCACGAAGTGATGCAGAGATTGGAGCGTTACCTGCTGATGCAGATGCCACGTTCTGACCCTCTTCAGACACTAGGAACGATGCCCATGCCTTCACTAGGTCAACTACAGAGTCATCTGCGTAGTCGTTGCAGCCCATTAGGTATGAAACTAGAACGATTGGGTAAGCACCAGAAGCGGTGGTGTTGCGGTCGATCTTGTAAGCAAGGTCGTAAGACTCGCGACCCTCTACTAGAGGAGATGCGTCTACAACTGCAGCTGCAGCCTCAGGTGAGTAGCCAACGAACTGCTCGCCGACCTTCACTGCAACAGTTCCAAGGTCACCGGCGCGAGAAGCGTCTGCGTAACCGATGGTTCCGTTACCGCCTGAAACAGCTGAAACAACACCTGAGGTACCCTGGGCACCCTCGCCACCGTACTCAGCTGGCCAAGCCTCGATAGCACCTACGGTCCAAACATCCTCGGCAACCTTTGATAGGTAGTCGGTGAAGTTCTTTGAGGTACCAGACTCGTCTGAGCGGTGAACTGCGGTGATAGCTAGGTCAGGCAGTGAAACACCTGGGTTTGTAGCTGCGATTGCTGGGTCGTTCCACTTGGTGATCTGACCTGCGAAGATACCGGCAACGGTTGCACCATCCATGTTCAGGCTGGTGATGCCGTCAAGGTTGAAGATAACTGCGATTGGTGAAATCCAGATTGGGAACTCCCAAGGCAAAGTGCCAGCTGCACAGCTTGGGAATGCACCAGCTAGCTCCTCATCCTTCCAGTAGCTGTCGCTACCGGTGAACAAGGTTGCTCCCTCCTGGAACTGTGCACGACCGGTACCAGAGCCGGTTGGGTCGTAGTTTATGGTCACATCTGGGTTTGCGGTTTGGAAAGCGGCAACCCATGCCTCCATACCAGCAGCCATCGAAGAAGCACCAGAACCGTTTAGGGTTCCTGCAAGTGCAACCGCGGTTGAAGTCTCGCTGGTTGCAGCAGAGGTCTGCTCAACCGCTGCTTCGTTAGCGGCGCAACCAGTAAGTACTAGTGCGCTCACGCCAGCCAGAGCGGCTAGCTTGGTGAATTTGGACATTTTTACCCTTTCAAAATCTTTTAGGTGCTTTCGACCCTAAAAAGCCAGACCTAACTCAGGGTGGATACCAAGTTAACAGCAGGTTAACAAGTCCTGTGAATCTAATCTTGGGAGATTCCCCAACGTTCGGTTCCCAGCACTCGAAGCTTTCCTGAGGTGGAAAGTCGCAGAACGATAAATTCGGCAGGCGCTAGAGTGCTGGCTGCCTCGATCTCGGCCTTTACCTCAGCATTAGCTATAGCTGCAAAAGGCTTCAGGACCGAAGGCAAGGCGGGTCTGTGACTGCAGAGCAGCCCAGTTTTTGAGGTTCCCAACATGTCCATGACGACATCTAGTGTCCGGGAAGGCTTTTTTTGGTTGCCCAGCTCTGTCAATTGATGACGCTCAATCAGGGTTCGCTGTGTGATCTTTGCATAGGGGGCAACGGTGTCAAAACATCTTTTCCAAGGGCTCGTGATCAAGCGTTTTGGATTGAAGGCGCTTAGGAGTGAAACCAGCTGTTTGGCCTGCGACTTACCCTCCGAAAGCAGTGGGCGTTTTGCTTCTTCGCCCTTCCAGTCTGCACGCAAAGTTGCCTTTGCATGCCGCAGCACGATAAGTGCCCGAGTCTCAAGCTCGCCTTTTTTGTGCA
>CAYOXP010000011.1:7686-9043 GCA_964407995.1 uncultured Aquiluna sp. | reverse complement strand
GGGAAACCCCAGTCTTGGTACTTCTCGCGGTGCACAAGTGCAACCAGCAGTTTGCCCTGTTCTTCTCGCCAGCAAACTACTCCAGCTGCGTAAATCGTCACTACCGGTTGCGCTTTCTTTCCAAGGTGCGAGCCATTAGGACATCCTGCATATCTTCAAGCTTTTCCCCCAGCACGTTGTGTGTCTCTCTAGACCAAGAGCCATTTGCCTTCAGCTCCCATACGGAAACCGAGGTGCCCATTCCAAGATCAAAGATCTCATTCAGCTGAAGTATCTGATCCGTTTGGGTGATTTTTACCAAAGCCTCGACTCGACGATCTAGGTTGCGGTGCATCATGTCGGCGCTGCCGATGTAAATGTCTGGATCCCCGCCATTGTCGAAGCTGAAAATGCGGCTGTGCTCTAGGTATCGACCAAGCACTGAGTGCACGGTGATGTGGTCTGACAGTCCCGGCACCCCTGGGCGGAGTGCACACATCCCGCGTACCAAGATTTCAACCCGAACACCAGCCATGGATGCACGGTAGAGCTCGTCAATGATTTGCTCGTCAACCAACGAGTTCATCTTGAATCGAATTCTTGCCGGGCGACCAGCTAACTGGTGCTCGATCTCACGGTGAATGCGATCAGAAAGGCCTTGGCGGACGCCGTTTGGTGACACCAACAAGGTTTTGTATTCGGGTGCTGCAGTGTGACCAGAAAGCTGGTTGAACAACTTGGTCAGATCTTCGCCAACGTTGCTGCGAGAGGTTAGTAGACCAAAGTCTTCGTAGAAGCGAGCGGTCTTTGGGTTGTAGTTACCCGTGCCAACGTGGCAATAACGCTTGAGGGTCGAACCCTCTTGGCGGATGACCAGGGAGAGCTTGCAGTGGGTCTTTAGGCCGACGATTCCGTAAACCACATGCACACCGGCAGCCTCAAGCTTTCTGGCCCAACCAATGTTGTTTTGCTCATCGAATCTTGCTTTGATCTCAACCAATGCAAGAACCTGCTTGCCGGCTTCAGCGGCATCAATCAGAGCATCAACGATTGGTGAATCACCGGATGTGCGGTAAAGGGTTTGTTTGATAGCTAACACCTGTGGGTCGGCTGCCGCCTGCTCCAAAAATGCCTGAACGCTTGTGGCAAATGACTCATATGGGTGATGCACCAAAACCTCGCGTTCGCGAAGTGCAGCAAAGATGTCGGCAGCCTCATCTGGGTCTGATTCCAGGTAGCGGTTTGTCGTAATTTGGTGCGGCTCGAAGTGAAGTTCTGGAATTGGCAAGAAAGCGAACGCGGTCATGCTCTTCAGATCCAGTGGCTCAGGCAGGTGATAAACGTCGCTTGATTCAATTGCCAGCTCACGTTGTAGCAG
>CAYOXP010000011.1:0-7586 GCA_964407995.1 uncultured Aquiluna sp. | reverse complement strand
TCAGAACCAGGAACCTGGACGAATCTTGGTAGAAGTGGCGGAACTTTAACTCTGGCGAAGTGCTCGACTCGGCTGGAAGGGTTGCGCAATACAACTGCCAAATTCAGCGAAAGACCCGAGATGTAGGGGAACGGGTGGGCCGGGTCAACAGCGAGCGGAGTCAAGACCGGGAAAACCTGGGAGTTGAAGTACTCTTCAAGGCCAGATTTCTCATCATCGGACAGCGCTGACCAGTGCTCAATTTGAATTCCGTTACGGCCTAGCTCAGGGCTAAGGGTTTCTGTAAAAAGCCGCGCATGACGAGCCTGCAACTCTCGAGTATGTTCGGAAATTTGGCCGAGGACATCCTTGGGGCTCAGGCCTGAGGCTGAGTTCACTGCAATCCCAGTGGCAATTCGGCGCTTGAGTGAAGCGACTCGAACCATAAAGAATTCATCGAGGTTTGAAGCAAAGATGCTCAGGTAGTTGACTCGCTCAAGAAGTGGCAGTGATTGATCTTCGGCAAGTTCAAGCACGCGTCTGTTGAAGTCCAACCAGCTGAGTTCGCGATCCAAGAACCTATCAACCGGCAAATCCGGCTGGGACTCGGGGATAAATATCGCGGTGGTCTCTTCTGACATGGAAGCTATATTCCCATCTTTGGGTTATCGGCAGGTTAACTATTCGCTTGCATTGCCGCTTGGGTCAAGTCGGTATCCAACGTTTCGCACGGTACCGATCAGTGACTCGTGTTCACCGAGTTTGGCTCTTAGGCGCCTGACGTGCACGTCTACAGTTCTCGTGCCGCCGAAATAGTCGTAGCCCCAAACCTCGCTCAAGAGCTGCTCACGGCTAAAGACTCGATTTGGATTTTCGTTTAAGTAGCGCAACAGTTCAAATTCTTTGAAAGTCAGATCTAGTGTTCTGCCATTGATTTTCGCCACATAGCTGGAGTCGTCAATTACCAACCCTGAATTGTTTTCGACCACGGTTCGAGTTAGTTCAACCTTGTTGGCGGCAATTCGAATGCGAGCATCAATTTCAGCAAGGGTCGCTGACTCAAGAATGAAATCGCTAAGACCCCACTCGTTACTTACTGCGGCGAGCATGGCCTCGGGAACAACGAGAATTAGAGGCTTTTGCCAGGTGGCAGCCTGCAAGATGCGGGCGGTTGCCTTAGCGCCTACCAAGTTGGAACGACAATCCAAAACTGTGATGTCGTGCCTGCCGGAGCTAGCAATTTGGCTTGGATCAAATCGAACGGCATGAACTTGATGCCCGAGAATTTCTAACTGCGGAAGGGGGTTCTCGCCCGAGTCGGAAATCGTGAGAATTAGTGCCATGATTCCGCCCTTCGCTATTGAGAATGATACCGAGGAATCGCAGCCAGCAGATAGAGTTTTAGCGTGACTAAGCAGTGGGCCCAGATTGCAGCAATCTGGTTGGGGGTTTTGATTTCCAGCCTGGTAGTTCACTTCTTGGTTGAGGGTGAACTCAAATTTTTATTCTTTTCTTCGATTGCGGCAGCTTCGATTGCGCTGGTTAGCATCGAGCATCTGATCTCGTCCACGGCCAAAGACACGGTAAGACAGCAGGTCTATGTTTCGGCTGGAACATTCGTAATCCTGGCGCTCGTTACCTTGCTGGGTTTAGCCAGTTAGACTTTAAGCATGTTGTTGACACTAGAAATTTTCTTCACTGGCCTTTTGGTTCTAACCTCAATCGCCATCGCTGGTGTTTCTGCACTGGTGCTCTACAAACTATTCAAGGGACAGCGCTAATTTGTTTGTCATCCCAGATGACCTTCCAATCGAACTAACCCCATTTACCTTCCTGCTCGGCAACTGGCGCGGTACTGGGGTAATCAGTTATTCAGTCGCTGGCGAGGAGCCGGGCGAAGTCGAATTCAAGCAGACAATGAGCTTCACCCCGCTTGGGTCTCGTTTGGACTTTAGGTCTGACGTCACAACAATGGATGGCACCCCAATTTCACAAGAGCGTGGTTTTTGGTCGATTGCTCGACCCGCATCCCAATCGGATGCCGGCCCTGGCCTTTTGCCAGGAACCGGTAGCGCGTTGCTCACGGTTCGCGAGGACTTGGAGTTGTGGCGAAATGAGCAGGGTGGATTTGATATCGAGGCATTGATCATCCAGCCCTCACAGATTGCCGAACTTTACTTTGGGCAAATTAAAGGTGCCCGAGTCGATATTGCAACTGATGCAGTTTTGCGTTCGCCAAATTCAAAGGATTACTCCGCCGGTCAGCGAATTTTTGGACTCGTTGAAGGCGCACTGCTCTGGGCATGGGACATGGCAGCATTTGGCAATCCGCTTAAATCACACGCCTCTGCGAGGCTAGAACGAGATGAGTAGCCACTTCGGTAATCCGCTTCTAGAGCAGAGGCAGCTATTAGAAGGCAAGGCTTTTGTCCACCGCAGCGACGAGGTGGCGATCGAACTTGTTGGCGAGGAAAGTCTCAGGTGGCTTCACGCTCTCACGAGTCAGAATCTTGTAAATCTTCAATTTGGTGAGTCAGCAGAGGCGCTGATTCTGGATCCTCATGGCCACATCGAACATCAGCTCAAGGTGGTTGCCACTAGCTCCGGTGCCTATGTCGTTACGTCAGCTGAGAGAGTCGACGACCTGGTTGCCTGGCTCGAAAAAATGAAATTTCGCACTCGGGTCGAAATCAAAAAAACTGATCTAAATGTTGTTGGTTTATTTACGCAGCTAGAAATCGACTCGCCTTGCTGGCTGGATCCTTGGGGAACTGAGCCGGTTGGTTCCGTTCGCTATGCAGCCACTTCACAACCATTTGGTTATCGCGAGTACCTAGTTAGAAATATCTCTGAAATCACTTTGCAGCAAGCTGGTTTGATGGCGTACGCAGCGCTTCGCATTGCGGCTGGTCGACCAGAAATTACTGATGTCGACGAGCGAGCACTGCCTCACGAATTTGACTGGCTGTCCTCCGGCGTTCACCTATCTAAAGGTTGCTACCGAGGCCAGGAGACCGTTGCCAAAGTGCACAATCTAGGTCACCCGCCCAGGCGTTTGGCGCTTCTAAACCTAGAGGTGGGTGACGTTCTTGCGCGGCCTGGCGAGTCAGTACTCCACAATGAACGAGAGGTCGGCACCGTGCTGGCCTCAGCCCTCCATTTCGAAAATGGTTCGCTCGCTTTGGCACTGCTGGGTCGCGTGACACCCTATACAGATCTGAAGGTAGCTGGAGTCAGTGCTAGCCAGCAGGTATTGGTTCCTGCCGATGCAGGCAAGGCAGCCAACTTGCCAAGACCGAGTGCATTCAAGCTAAGCGGCAAAAAATGATTCTTGAGATCCGGGGCTCGCTAGTTCGAGTTAGGGACTCGATTTGGCAGATCATGCAGCTGGTAGTTGCAAGCTTTACCTCGTTTCTTTTTGCACATTTTGTTTTGGGTCACCCGGTGCCACTTTTGGCTGTAACCGTTGCAATCTCATCCCTTGGCTTTGCTAGAGACACTCGTCCCGGCAGAGTTGCCTCCACGGCAATCGCGATGGTGGTCGGAGTACTTGTTAGTGAGATTTTGCTGCTAACTCTCGGACATGGAGCATTGCAACTCAGTCTTGCCATAGCTATTTCCCTGATTCTTGCCAGGGCCTTTTCAAAAAATCCAGCCTTCGCCCTCACTGTCACAATCCAAGCGGTTCTGGTGCAGATGCTCACTGCTCCGACTGGAGGCCCGTTTACACGGGTGATTGATGGGCTTGTAGGCGGTCTAGTTGCGCTCGCATTCACGGCTCTGTTGCCGAGAAATCCAATCAAGCTGGCCCGCAAAGATGCGGCAGAGCTCTTTAGTTTGATGAAGAAGACCTTGGCAGATTTGCGACAGGTCGCGCTCACTGGCGATCCTGAAGTTGCCGATGATGCTCTAGCTCGGATTCGCAAGTCCCAGCCCTTGGTCGATAACTGGCATGGCTCACTTGAGTCCGCGCTTGCAATTTCAAAAATCTCGCCTTTTTACCGGTGGGCTCAGCTTGAGATAGCGCAGCAGCGTCAACTTCTTGAAGGTATGGACCTGGCGACCAGAAACCTTCGCGTAATCACGAGAAGGGCTGACTTCATATTGCAAGAGGGCAAGTCACTCGAAAAAATTGCTGGCCTCTTCTCAACAATTCTGATCGCAACCGATCTTTTGGAGCAATCTATTGATGACTTTTCGATGCGGGCGAAGGCCAAGAAATACCTTGAAAAGTTCATCCTCACTCTTGATCCAAAGCTGTTCGAACCAAAGCTCTCGTTAGCCGAAATGGTGCTTTTGATGCAGTTGCGACCTTTGACGATCGACTTAGCCATTGCCTCTGGTATGGATGGGGCAAAGGCAAGGCGGCTGCTACCAAAGGTTGAGTAAGCTTTAGGGCATGACCTACAACCTCATTTTGCTTCGCCACGGAAACAGCGTTTGGAACCAGAAAAACCTATTCACCGGATGGGTGGATGTTGACCTAAGCGACCAGGGTCGCGAAGAAGCCAAGCGTGCCGGTGAACTGCTAGGTCAGTCAGGGCTAAAGCCTGATGTGCTTTACACCTCGGTATTAAAGCGTGCGATTAACACCGCACACATCGCCTTGGATCAAATCGATCGCAACTGGATCCCAACTCACCGCTCTTGGCGTCTAAACGAGCGTCACTACGGCTCACTTCAGGGGCTTGATAAGGCCGAGACCTTGGAGAAGTACGGACCAGAGCAGTTCCAAACCTGGCGTCGCAGCTATGACGTTCCACCACCAGAGATTGCAGACGACAACCAGTATTCACAGGCGCACGATGAGCGTTACGCAGATTTGGGCAGTGATTTGCCAAGAACTGAGTGCCTCAAGGACGTGCTAGTTCGAATGTTGCCCTACTGGGACTCAGAGATTTCCAAGACCGTACTAACCGGGAAGACTGTTTTGGTCACCGCTCACGGCAACTCGCTTCGTGCACTCGTGAAGCACCTAGATGGCGTTAGCGATGAAGAGATTGCGGAGCTGAACATTCCTACCGGAATCCCACTTCACTACAAGCTTGATGCAAACCTAAAGCCAATTGTGGCTGGCGGAGAATACCTAGACCCAGAGGCAGCAGCAGCTGGAGCAGCTGCAGTTGCAGCGCAGGGTAAGAAGTAGAACTTAGTTTTCGTTCCACTCGCCGGTCTGCAAGAAGCTGACCTTCGAGGAGATGTCTACGACGTGATCTGCAAAGCGCTCGAAATAGCGAGAAGCTAGCGTCACATCTACGGTGAACATCGCGTTCTCTTTCCAGTCGGACGCAAGAACCACATCGAATACCTTGCGGTGAAGTCTGTCAACTGCCTCATCCTGAGCCTGGATCTCACGCGCGAGATCAAGGTCGGTGTTGCCTAGTAGCTTGGCGGCTTTGCTTACAAGCTCAAGGTCAATGCGAGCCATGTCTTCAAAAGTCTTGCGAAGCGCATCTGGGATAGCGCTGCCTGGGTAGCGGTAGCGGGCGATCGCTGCGATGTGTGAAGCTAGCGATCCCATGCGCTCCAGCGAGGCTGACATACGAAGTGCAGAAACCAAAATACGTAGATCACGCGCAACTGGGCTCTGAGTTGCCAGCACCTTGATGACCAATTCGTCTAGGTCAAGTGCACGCTCTTCATTTGCCTCAGCAAGTGCCAACGCCTCGTCCGCCAGAGTCACATCTGAGTTCAGAAAAGCACGGGAAGCCTTGTCCATAATCGTCTCAGCGGTCTCCGCCAGGCTCACAAGCCTTGACTGAACCTCAGTAAGTTCTTGCTGGAATACTGCGCGCATGGTGTTCCCCGTTCTGTGACTAATGGGCGAGAGCTTTTCAGCACTTCGCAAACTTCAGGTTAACTTCATTCAAACCCAAAACTAACTCGGTGAGTCCGGTTCTCTATTACTTCTAGTCTAGGCAGAAGCGAAAACAGTTAACCTAGTAAACACAATTCAGACTGGAAGGCAGGTGCTCATGGGGTTCATTTCGACCCGGCGCATTGCTCAACAGACGGAATCGGAGTTTCAGGCTTTTCAAGCTGTTGCCTCGCAGGTCGTCGACGTAATCGCAACCGCAGGAGTGGTGCTCGATCAGTACAACTCAGTCGTTAGGGCATCACCCGGTGCAATTCAATTTGGCTTGGTTCAGAACCGCAGATTGATTCATGCCAGCTTGGTGAAGCTAGCTGATCAGGCTCGCTCTGCCTCAGGCGCGGTCCAGGCTGATTTGGTTTTGGAGACCGGTCTTCGTCGTGAGCAAGTTTGGGTGGATGCCAGGGCAGCAAAGTTCGGTGAGAACTACGTGATGCTTCTGGTTGAGGATCGAACCGAATCAAAGAAACTCGAAGACACCAGGCGCGACTTTGTGGCCAATGTTTCTCACGAACTCAAGACGCCAATTGGTGCTATCGGGCTATTGGCAGAGGCAATCATGTCCTCCTCAGATGACCCTGAGATGGTTCAGAAATTTGCCACCTCGGTTCAGAAGGAAGCCAATCGCCTGGCCAATTTAGTTCAAGAGCTAATTCAGCTTTCTAAGGTGCAAGGTGCAAAGCTCGGTGAAAACACCACGGCTGTTGATCTTGCTGCCGTAATCAGCGAAGCCGTTGAGCGCAACCAGATGAGGGCAGAACAGCGCAACGTAAAGCTAGCCTCCTCTTCTCAGCCAGGGGTCATGGTCAGAGGCGACCACGAGATGCTCGTGATCGCGGTCCGCAATCTCATTGAAAATGCAATCGTGTACTCGAGTGAAGGCTCGCAGGTCGGTGTCGGCTTGAAGGAGTCAAACGGAGTTGCGGAGATTGCCGTCACCGACTCTGGCATTGGTATTCCAGAGGCTGAGCAAGATCGCATTTTTGAGCGTTTTTATCGAGTGGATCCGTCTCGCTCGCGTGACACCGGCGGAACCGGCTTAGGTCTTTCAATCGTGAAGCACACTGCTGCGAATCACGGTGGCGAAGTTCGCCTGTTTTCAAAGGTTGGAGTTGGTTCAACCTTTACCTTCCGAATCCCAGTGATCAATCAGGAGGATCAATGACTCGGGTACTCGTAGTCGAAGATGAGCAGAACCTAAGGGAACCACTGGTCTACCTGCTTCAAAAAGAGGGCTATGACGTCATTGAGGCCGAAGACGGTAACACGGCCCTCGAGGTTTTTGCCTCCCATGGAGCAGATTTGATCCTGCTGGATCTGATGCTCCCTGGTCTATCAGGCAACGAGGTATGCCGGGCGATCCGAGCTGAAAGCTCGGTTCCGGTAATCATGCTTACTGCCAAAGACACTGAAATCGATAAGGTCGTAGGTCTTGAGATCGGTGCCGACGACTACGTCACCAAGCCATACTCAACTCGCGAACTACTGGCCCGAATGAAGGCTGTTCTGCGCCGTGGTGCAGAACCTCAAGTGGCGGAAATGGGCGTGTTGCGAGCGGGTCCAATCGCGATGGATATCGAGAAGCATGTCGTCACCGTGAATGACGAAAAGGTTCAGATGCCCCTGAAGGAATTCGAACTACTTGAGCTTTTGATGGAGAACGTGAACCGCGTGCTAACTCGTGGTCAAATCATTGACCGTGTTTGGGGATCAAACTACTTCGGCGATACAAAGA
>CAYOXP010000010.1:15152-19501 GCA_964407995.1 uncultured Aquiluna sp. | reverse complement strand
CAGCTGCGTGAGAGAGCGCCTCGTTGTCTTGGGTTCGAAGATCCCTGCGAAACCAGTAACCGACAGTCATCGGTTTATGCCTCTTGCAGACAACAACTGGAAAGTGACTAGCCCGCTCAAGCTTGCTGCGCCAAGCATGTGTAGCGCGACCAACAGAGCAGGAACCCCAAGTCTCGCCTGCGCTACGCCGATGACAGCCTGCACGATTGAGGCTAAGACGGTCAGCATCAGAATGCGAGTAGCGAGGTCATTCCAGAGATTTCTAGAGACCCGGTACTGGCTCGCGAGTTGAATTAGTAGAAGTGCGAGCATCAGGTAAGCGGGCCATGAGTGGTAGTGCTGCCAAATCTCTAGGTCCAAGCCATTTCTCGGGGTATCAATGTCACCTGCATGTGGGCCAGCTCCTGTTACCACCACACCCACCGCAATAGTCACAAAGCCAACAAGGACGGTCGGCCAAGCCAACGCCTTATTTAGTGCCGCAATCTGACCCTGAGGCTTTGGAAGTGCTCGCCAAACCAAAATCGCAGCAATGGCAATTAGCAATGCGGAGATTAGGAAGTGAAGACCAACGATCCAAGAGTTAAGGCCGGTCAGAACGGTGATTCCGCCAACGACAGCTTGCGCGATGATTCCAACGCCAAGTAGGAATGCCGGCGTCAACAATCCACCCAACTCAACAGCTCTTGCGAAAATCACCAGTGCAGATGCAGAAAGTAGCATCACGATCCCTGCAAAGCCAGCCACAGAGAGGCTCAAGGCATTCAGGCCTTGAGTTGAAGTAAGGATCAGGCCAATTACGAGAATTACGGTGCCAGCAAAAAAGATAAGCGTTGGGAACAAAAGCCTGTCTTTAGCCTGGTGACGTCGGAACACAGTTGCGAAAGTAAATAGTGCGATGATCAGCAAAACAAAAGTCAGAAGACGGTTACCGAACTCGATGATGCCGTGAAAGCCCATCTCTTGAGTAGTCACCAAAGACTCTGGCGTGCACTTCGGCCAGGTCGGGCAGCCTAAACCTGACGCAGTAAGCCTCACAGCTCCTCCAGTGACAACGATCAAAATCTGCGTTGCCAAGGAGAGCCAGACATACAAACGGACTCGCTTAGGGCTCGTGAGAATCTCGAACCAGAGATGCTTTAGAAACTGCAAAGATAACTCCAACTTAGGTAAACCTAACCATTTGCCAACCAAGTGAACTGGTAACCTTTTGGCAAGCAAAACAATTCTTCCACCATCTTTATTCGCGGGAATACCAACCGGTCTCGTGGGTTGAATTCTTTGACTATCAGGAGAAGCATGTCTGAAAAAATTATCGACAGGCCAGAGCTAGATGAGCTCGGCAACTACGAGTTTGGTTGGTCTGACGCAGATGCCGCTGGCGCATCAGCCAGACGCGGCATAAACGAGGATGTGGTTCGCGACATCTCAAGTAAAAAAGATGAGCCGGAGTGGATGCTAGAGCGTCGTCTGAAGGGGTTTGATTTCTTCGGTAAGAAGCCAATGCCATCTTGGGGCTCCGACCTAAGCGGTATCGATTTTGACAACATCAAGTACTTCGTGCGTTCAACCGAACGCCAGGCTCAGAGCTGGGAAGACCTTCCGGAGGACATTCGCCGAACCTATGAACGACTGGGCATCCCAGAGGCAGAGCGCCAGCGACTGGTTGCGGGCGTTGCAGCACAGTACGAGTCTGAAGTGGTTTACCACCAGATCCGTGAAGATCTTGAAGCCCAGGGTGTGATCTTCCTAGACACCGACACCGCCCTAAAAGAGCATCCTGAGATTTTCCAGGAGTACTTCGGAACCGTTATTCCTGCTGGAGACAACAAATTTGCTGCACTCAACACTGCAGTCTGGTCAGGTGGCTCGTTTGTTTACGTCCCGAAGGGCGTAAAAGTGGAGATCCCACTTCAGGCTTACTTCCGAATCAACACTGAGAACATGGGGCAGTTCGAGAGAACCCTAATCATTGCCGACGAAGATTCATACGTGCACTACATCGAAGGTTGCACGGCACCTATCTACCAGTCTGACTCGCTGCACTCTGCAGTTGTTGAAATCATTGTGAAGAAGAATGCTCGCGTTCGATACACAACCATTCAGAACTGGTCGAACAACGTTTACAACCTGGTAACCAAGCGTGCCATTGCACACGAGGGTGCGACCATGGAGTGGATCGATGGAAACATCGGATCCAAGATCACTATGAAGTACCCAGCAGTCATTCTTGCCGGTGAGCATGCCCGTGGTGAGACTCTATCGGTGGCATTCGCAGGGGAGGGGCAGCACCAGGATGCTGGTGCCAAGATGATTCACCTCGCTCCGCACACCACTAGCTCAATCGTTTCAAAATCAATTGCACGCGGTGGTGGACGAACCTCCTACCGAGGGGAGATTCGAGTGAATCCAGGTGCCCACCACTCTGCAAACACCGTTCGCTGTGATGCGCTTTTGGTTGACACAATCTCCCGTTCAGACACCTACCCAGCGAACGACATTCGTGAAGATGATGTGTCAATGGGCCACGAGGCAACCGTCTCACAAATCTCAGCCGAGCAGCTGTTCTATCTGCAGTCCCGTGGCATGCCAGAGGACGAGGCGATGGCGATGATCGTTCGCGGCTTCATCGAGCCAATCGCTAAAGAGCTGCCAATGGAGTACGCATTGGAGCTGAACAAACTTATTGAAATGCAGATGGAAGGGGCTGTGGGCTAGTGGCGCAACACGGCATCAAAGAACACTCCCACGGCGGAAACGTTCCAATTCAAACAAGGTCTGAGCGACCTCGCTCTACTTCGGTTTCTGATTTCCCAGAAATCAGCAAACTTCAAGAGATCTGGCGCTATTTACCTGCGGAGAAGCTTCGCGGTTTAGGCGATCCAGTGATGGGCGAAGTTGCAGAACAAAGCGTCAAACTAAACCTTGCGTCTGGTGTTACCAGCCGATGGGTTCAGGCAACCGACCCTATTGTTGGCTCTGCTGGTCTACCAGAAGATCGTGCGTCGGCTGCTGCGTGGACTAACGCATCGAAGGCTTTGGTTGTTGAGGTAGCCAATGAGATTGAGATTTCAGAACCAAGCTTTGTGACCATCAATCCAGACTCAAATGAGGCAGCGGCACTGCACGTTGTTGTTCGACTAGGTCGTCACGCTAAAGCTACGATCGTGCTCGATCACGTGGGTCAAGGAGTGCTTGGCGAAAACGTCGAGATTGTGCTGGAGGATGAAGCGCAACTCAACTTCGTAACCATTCAAGAGTGGGACAAAGGGTCTTCGCATATCTCTTGCCAGTTCTCCAAGCTAGGTCGAAACGCCAACCTTCGCCACACTGTTGTTTCTCTTGGTGGCGATTTGGTTCGCGTTACCCCGTCGGTTGCATTGAGCTCCCCAGGAGCCGAAGTAAACATGTACGGCGTTTACCTAGCGGACAACGGCAACTACTTTGAGCACCGACCATACGTTGACCACATCGCTGAGAACTGCGTATCAAATGTTGCATACAAGGGTGCCTTGCAGGGAGCTGGTGCTCACACAGTCTGGGTTGGTGACGTTCTAATTCGTGAGAGCGCAACCGGCACCGACACTTATGAGCTAAACCGCAACCTGTTGCTGACTGATGGCGCTCGTGCCGATTCGGTTCCAAACCTTGAAATTGAAACCGGCAAAATCGAGGGTGCGGGTCACGCTTCAGCTTCTGGCCGCTTTGACGATGAGCAGTTGTTCTATTTACAGGCTCGCGGTATCAACGAGGTTGCCGCCAAGAAGCTGGTGGTACGCGGCTTCCTTTCAGAGGTCATCCAGAAGATCGAAATTGCTGAAGTTGAAGAGCGTCTAGTCAAAGCCGTTGAGGTTGAACTTGAAAGAGTAGGTGCCTAAATGGCAATGCGAATCTGTGCAGTTGAAGATATCAAGCCAGGTAAGTCAATCCGCGTAAAAATCGGGGATGAGGCGATCGCAATTGTTCGCACCTCCACCGGAGAAGTGAAGGCAATCAACGACAAGTGCTCCCATGGCGAAATCTCGCTATCAGAGGGGTTTGTCGATGACAGCACCATTGAGTGCTGGGCTCATGGGGCAAAGTTTGACCTAAACACCGGCAATCCCCTTAGCTTGCCCGCCTATGAGCCTGTAGCCGTTTATGAGGTGATCATCGAGAACGGTGACATCTTCTTGGAAATCGAAGAATAAGAATTTAGGAAAGAGAAAAATGTCAAAGCTAGAAATCAAGAACCTTCACGTTTCAGTGCTAACTGACCAGGGTCCGAAGCAGATTCTTCGTGGTGTTGACCTGGTTATCAACTCGGGGGAGACTCACGCGATCATGGGACCTAACGGTTCTGGCAAGTC
>CAYOXP010000010.1:0-15052 GCA_964407995.1 uncultured Aquiluna sp. | reverse complement strand
TTATCAACTCGGGGGAGACTCACGCGATCATGGGACCTAACGGTTCTGGCAAGTCAACTCTTGCCTACTCGATTGCTGGTCACCCAAAGTACGAAATCACCGATGGTGAGATCTTGCTTGATGGTGAAGACGTTTTAGAGATGAGCGTTGATGAGCGTGCGCGTGCAGGGCTTTTCCTTGCCATGCAATACCCAGTGGAGGTTCCAGGAGTTTCGGTTTCAAACTTCTTAAGAACAGCAAAAACTGCACTCAGCGGCGAGGCCCCAAAGCTTCGTGAGTGGGTTGGCGACCTAAAGACCGCAATGAGCAACCTGAGAATGGATCCTGACTTCACCGAAAGAAACGTGAACGAGGGCTTCTCTGGTGGCGAGAAGAAGCGTCATGAGATCTTGCAGCTAGAACTTCTAAAGCCAAAGATTGCAATCCTCGACGAGACCGATTCGGGTCTAGACGTAGATGCTCTGAAGATTGTTTCTGAGGGCGTAAACCGCGCCAAGAACAACACTGACTTGGGTGTTCTGCTAATCACTCACTACACCCGAATCTTGCGCTACATCAAGCCTGACTTCGTGCACGTTTTCGTGGCTGGCAAAGTGGCTGAGCAGGGTGGCCCGGAGCTTGCCGAGCGTCTAGAGGCAGAGGGCTACGACCGCTATCTAAAGGTCAATGCATGAGTGAAGCCAAAGAGCTTTCTGCGGAGGCATTCGATCGCGTCATCGATGCGATGAAGAACATCATTGACCCTGAGATTGGGGTTAACATAGTTGACCTTGGTCTGGTCTATGGCCTTCAAGAGTCCGAAGACGGCGCTCTTCTTATCAACATGACCCTTACCAGTGCTGGCTGCCCACTAACTGATGTGATCGAAGAGCAGACTGCAGACGCCCTTGATGGTGTGGTTGAAGCATTCAGGATCAACTGGGTCTGGATGCCGCCATGGGGACCTGAGCGAATTACCGAGGATGGCCGAGAAATGATGAGAGCGATCGGCTTCTCAATCTAAAGAAAAAGACCCAGAGATAAATCCCTGGGTCTTTTTACTTAGTTAGAGAATTACTTGATTAGCTTCCAGGCCACTGGCAGAAGGGCAGCTGCGGCTAAAGCCTTTACCGCGTCACCGATGAGGAATGGCAAAACTCCGCCGGCAATCGCCTGAGGCAATGTAAGACCAAGGGTGATCATTAGGCCACTCACGCCAAGTGCATAGATAACCACGGTTCCTGCTGCAAATGCAGCTGCAAGTTTGATTGGGTTCTTGGTCCAGCCACGGTTAGCCGCTAATCCAATAAGTGCACCAGCAACTACAAAGCCAATTAGGTAACCGGCAGTAGGAAGCACGCCGGTAAGGGTCTTAGCACCTGCGAATACTGGAAGGCCTGCGGCACCCATTGCTAGGTAACTAGCCATTGATAGCGAACCACGACCAGCACCAAGTGCGGCCCCAACAAGCAGCACTGCGAAGGTCTGAAGGGTCATTGGCACAGGAATCATTGGAATCTGAATCTGAGCGGCAAGAGCGGTCAGTGCCGCACCTGCAAGAACAAGTGCAATGTCATTTACACGAGAGCGAGGAACAACACGGTCAATCAGAGTTGCAGTTGCAATGGTCATTCGATTCCTTTGGATTGATGAATTTAGGTAATCCTACTGGTTTTGATCCTCAAATACCGCGTCCAAATCAGCCTGAGTTTGGCGCTTTTGCTTAGGTTTTAGAAGACCTTTTGCCTCGAGCTGGATCCTACGATCGTTTCGATATGCCCAAATGAAAGCTGCGAACGCCATGATGCCGAACAGTAGCCACTGGAGCGCGTAGGAAAGGTGGTTGCCTTCATCCAGAGAAGGCTTTGGCATAGCAACAGGCAACTCGTTGCTAGCTGGGTTTTCCGTGACCAAGCGACCGTAGTAACTCGAAATTACATTGGGGGAGACCTTTTCCCGAATAGCATTCAGATCTATCGAAGCCACTTGCCCCGGCACATCATCTTTCCCAAGGTCAGGCTCCGAAGGGCGCAAGCGAACCACAAGGTCGCGACCGATTTGATCTGGCAAAGGGTTTGACTCAGGTTTCGTGATGTCTGATCCAGCCCGCAACCAGCCTCGCTCAACTATCAAAATCTCACCCGAGGACAGTTCAAAAGGCACCAACTGCAAAAAGCCGGCGCTGCCAGAAAGCGGTCTATTTCTAACCAGCAATGTTTGGTCTGATAGATAGTGACCGGTCACTTTGACTGATCGCCACTCGTTTAAGGGATTTCCTGAAGCATCAAACGACCACTCAATTTCGGCGAGATCAACAGCTTTAGAGTCGTAGTTGGCAATCACAAGATCAATTTTCTGAACTTTTTCTTCGCGTCTAGAAAACTGCCACCAACTGAGCAATGTGGTTGCAATGGCGAAAACGACTACTAAGACAAGCCAAGGAGCCCAGCGTCTAATCGTTTCCAGCTTCAAAATCTCTTACTCCCAGATAAAAACTTCGGGTCTGGAGATAGTCAACCAGATAGTCGCGACAGCCAGGGCAGCTGGCCCAGGTTTTGACCCTGTCTTGAGCGTGAATCCTGGGATTTCGCCAATCAATCAATAACTCAGCAGGGTTGCCACAGCCGGCTCGTGAGCACTTATTCACTATCAACCACGCGAATTGAGGAGGCTGAAATGCTCAGCTTCGGCGCAGTGATGGTGCTCTGCTTTGTAGTTGGGGCGGGGCCGTGAGCATTTGCTACCACCACAGCAAAGTAAGGCAGAAAGATTGCTAAGGCAAAAAATGACCACATCAACCAGCCGGTTGTAAATACGCCTGCAACTATGCAAACCATTCGAACACTCATGGCAATCGTGTACTTGCGCATGCGAATTCTGCGCTCCTCCTCCGGAGACATCTCTAGAGAAGTGGCACTCTGTCTGGTAGCCATGTGTCTAAGCCTCTTTCGCCCAGCCGATTGCTAGGCTTTGGTATTCATAACGCGAATACGTCAATGGTATTCCCGAAGGAGCAATCATGACCGATCCAAGAACCGTTCTAGTAACCGGTGGAAACCGTGGAATTGGTTATGCAATAGCTGAAGAATTCATTGCTTCCGGTTTCAAAGTTGCCGTTACCGCACGAAGCGGAAATGGCCCGACTGGCTCCCTCACTGTGCGTGCCGATGTAACCGACCCGGCATCCCTTGACAGCGCTATTGCTGAAGTAGAAAGCCAGCTTGGCCCAATCGAGGTGCTGGTGGCTAACGCAGGGATTACTCGCGACACGCTTCTAATGCGCATGAGTGATGAAGAGTTTGAAGAGGTCGTTAATACGAACCTAAATGGAGTTTTCCGCGTACTGCGACGAGTTACCAAGGGCATGATCAAGCAAAAGTTTGGTCGCGTGGTGCTCATTGGTTCAGTCGTTGGCTTGCTTGGCAGTGCAGGGCAGGTCAACTACTCAGCCACCAAGAGTGCGCTGGTTGGCATGGCACGCAGCATCACAAGAGAATTAGGTGGCCGCAACATCACAGCCAATGTGGTTGCCCCTGGATTCATTGATACCGATATGACGGCAGAGCTAAGCGATGAGCTGCAGGCAAAGTACAAGTCTCAGATTCCAGCTGGACGCTTTGCAGCGCCTTCAGAGGTGGCAAAAGTAGTGCGCTGGCTGGCAACCGACGAGGCCGCATACATTTCTGGCGCAGTAATTCCGGTCGATGGTGGCCTTGGAATGGGCCATTAGGTAGTAACTTTTTCCATAACAACCAAGGAGATAAACGTGGGAATTCTTGAAGGCAAGAAGATTCTGGTAACTGGCGTACTGACCGAGGCTTCGATTGCCTTCACGGCAGCTCGCCTTGCTCAAGAGGAAGGTGCCGAGGTTCTTCTTAGCTCCTTTGGTCGAATGCTTCCAATCACTCAGAAGATTGCTGAACGACTACCAAAGCCAGTGCAGGTAATCGAACTTGATGCAACCAACCAGGAGCACCTAGACGCACTAGCGGATAACGTAAAGCAGCACTTGGGATCACTAGATGGCGTGGTCCACGCAATCGCCTTTGCTCCTCAGACTGCACTTGGTGGCAACTTCATGGAGACACCATGGTCAGATGTCGCAACTGCTGTTGAAGTATCTGCTTATTCACTTAAGTCAATCACCACCGCATGCCTCCCAGTTCTGAACAACCCGAGTTCGGTTGTCGGTCTTACCTTCGACGCCACTGTTTCATGGCCGGTATACGACTGGATGGGTGTTGCTAAGGCTGCATTCGAGTCAACCGCACGCTACCTAGCGCGATACTTGGGTGACAAGGGAATTCGCGTGAACCTGGTTTCCGCTGGTCCGCTGCGTACCACCGCTGCCAAGGGAATCCCAGGCTTTGCAACCATGGAAGAGCTGTGGACCGACAGAGCGCCTCTTGGTTGGGACCTGACTGACACCGAAGCTGCCGCTCGTGGTCTGGTTGCGCTACTCAGCGACTGGTTCCCAGCTACCACCGGTGAAATGATTCACGTCGATGGTGGATTGCACTCAACCGGAGCCTAAGCCGGCAAGAGTTCAATTAGCTTTGCAAGATCGCGCTCATTGAGCGCGATTTTTGCTTTCTCCTGAACCACCGGTTTGGCACAGAACGCCACCGACAGTCCAGCAACCTCCATCATGCCAAGATCGTTTGCACCGTCTCCCACGGCAATAGTGTCGCTTAGGGCAACCTCGAAATTTTGAGCCCATTCCACCAACGCGTCGGCTTTCGCTTGTCGATCGATAATTTTGCCAACTACCTTGCCGGTCAGCTTGCCGTCTTGGATCTCCAACGTGTTGGCACGCTCTAGGTCAAAGCTGAGCTTTTCCTTGACGGGACCCAGAAGCTGAATGAATCCGCCGGAAACTGCGACTGCTTTACCCCCGCGTTCATGAATGGCTTCGATTAGCTCCTTGGCTCCTTTAGTTGGAGTCAGCTCTTGCGACACTTCACTCAAGATGGATTCAGGTAAGCCGGCCAGAGTCGCCACCCGTTCGATCAGGCTCTGCGCAAAATCGAGTTCGCCACGCATTGCCCTTTCGGTTACAGCAGCGACTTGCTCGCGAGTGCCAGCGCGCTCAGCAAGTAATTCAATGGCTTCTTCGTTGATGAGGGTTGAGTCAACATCAAATACGACTAGGAACTTCGTCAAGGTGTAACCAGGCGCCCCTTAGCAACTACGGTAATGCCGCTTTCGGTGACCGTGAATCCACGTTCAAGGTCCCGTTCGCGGCTAACACCGACACTTGCGCCGTCAGAAACCACAACATCCTTGTCCAAGATTGCGCGCCTAATAGTGCAGTCGCGTCCGACTTGAACGGAGTCAAGCAGTACAGAGTCTGTAATCAAAGTCCTGGAAGATACGCGAACATTCGGGCTGAGCACTGAGCGGTCAACTACGCCTCCAGAGACAACAACACCAAGGCTTACGATCGAGTCTTGAGTTCTACCCTGGTTACCTTCAGAGTCGTGGATGAACTTTGCAGGTGGCAAATTGATCTGCTGGTTGTAGACAGGCCAGTCAGCGTTGTAGAGATTGAAGATCGGCATTGTGGAAATTAGGTCCATATGTGCGTCGTAGTAGCTGTCGATGGTACCAACATCGCGCCAGTAGTACTTGTCGCGGTCTGTCGCACCAGGGATTTCATTGAACGAGAAGTCGTAAGCACCGGCTGACCCTTTGTTGACAAAGTAAGGGATGATGTCTCCACCCATGTCGTGAGAAGAGTCTGGATTTTCACCATCTCGCTCAATAGCCTCAATCAAGCTTTGAGCATTGAAAATGTAGTTACCCATGGAGATCAAGGCCTGGGTTGGGTCGCCAGGCACAGGCTGGGGATCGGATGGCTTCTCTCTAAATGCCGAAATCTTGCGTGGGTCCTTTTCGTCCACCTCAATCACACCGAACTGAGTTGCCAGTGAAATCGGCTGGCGAATGGCGGCTACGGTGGCCTCCATGCCGGACTCGATGTGAGACTGAAGCATCTGGTCAAAGTCCATACGGTAAACGTGGTCGGCACCAACGACAACTACGTAGTCGGGCTTTTCATCGCTTAGCGCGTTCATTGACTGCAGAATTGCATCTGCGCTACCGGTGTACCAGCGCTTACCCAATCTCTGCTGCGCCGGGACCGAAGCAACGTAGGCACCGAGTAGCGGCGACATGCGCCAAGTCTGCGAAACGTGACGGTCCAGCGAGTGTGACTTGTATTGGGTCAAAACCACGATGCGGCGAAGGCCGGAGTTAATCAGATTCGAAAGCGCGAAATCTATCAGTCGGTAGCTACCTGCAAATGGCACTGCAGGCTTTGCGCGATCTGCAGTTAGTGGCATTAGGCGCTTGCCCTCGCCCCCGGCGAGCACCATTCCAAATACACGAGTACGTCCCATAGCCAAATGTTAGTTGTTGAAAGTTGCCAGAGGACTAGCATTTTGATATGCGTGTTGATTTTGTTACCAAAGAATATCCGCCAAACATTTACGGGGGAGCGGGCGTTCATATCACTGAGCTGGTTAAGGTACTCAGATCAAGAATTGAAGCTAGAGTTCATGCCTTTGGATCACCAGTTGAAGAGCCATTTACTTATGGATACCCAACCCCCGACGCCTACATCAACGCAAACGGCTCTCTGCAAACCCTGGCGGTTGATTTATCAATAGTTGAGGCGCTGAAAGGCGCTGACATAGTCCACAGTCACACTTGGTATGCAAATTTCGCGGGACACCTTGGCTCGATGCTCCACGGAATGCCTCACGTCATTACTGCCCACTCGCTAGAACCCCTGCGCCCCTGGAAGGCTGAGCAGTTAGGTGGCGGATACGCAGTTTCCTCGTTCATTGAAAAAAGCGCTTATGAGCAAGCCAAGCGCGTGATTGCGGTCTCGTCCGGCATGCGCAGTGACATCCTCAAGGCTTACCCGGATCTTGATCCAGCAAAAGTTGAAGTTGTTTACAACGGCATCGACTCCCAGAAGTGGCAGCCAATTGATGACCCCGACACCGTGAGGTCATTGGGTGTTAATCCAGATAAGCGCTCTGTAATTTTTGTTGGTCGCATCACCCGCCAGAAGGGCCTGCCTTACTTCCTAAAGGCCGCCAGTCAGCTACCGAGCGATGTGCAATTGATCCTGTGTGCGGGAGCGCCAGACACACCAGAAATTAAGGCTGAGGTCGAGGGTCTAGTAGCCGAACTTGCATCCAAGCGTGAGGGAGTGGTCTGGATTCCTGAACACCTTCCTCAACCCAAGTTGGCCGCACTCCTAACTAACGCAGACGCCTTTGTTTGTCCATCTATCTACGAACCCTTGGGGATCGTGAATCTAGAAGCAATGGCTTGCGGTGCTCCTGTTGTCGCAACCGCAACCGGTGGCATTCCAGAGGTCGTAGTTGAGGGAGAGACCGGTTGGCTGGTCGAGGTAGAGCAGGTTCAAGACGGATCGGGGACTCCAGTTGACGAGGCTAAATTCGTTGGTGACTGGTCCAATGCTCTAAACGGGGCACTGGAGTCAGGCAAGCTTGAGCAATTCGGTCAGGCCGGTAGAACTCGTGCTGTAAATGACTTCAGTTGGGAATCCATTGCGACTCGCACACTAGAGGTCTATAAGTCGGCCCTAGAAAGCTAGGCTGTTGCCGATGTCCACCGTAATTGACCTACAAAATGTAAGCATTGTCCGAGGCGGCAAGGCGATTCTTGATTCAGTGACCTTTAGCGCGAATTCAGATGAGCGCTGGGTGATCCTGGGGGCTAATGGTGCCGGCAAGACCACAATGTTGCGAGTCTGTGCGGCACAAATTCACCCATCCTCAGGTCAGGCCAGCATTCTTAACCAACGCCTTGGTGAGGTAAACGTATTCGAGTTGAGAACCAGAATCGGCTTCGCATCAAGTGCGCTGGCGAACCAAATCCCAAACTCTGAAACCGTCCTCAATGCCGTGATGACCGCAAGCTACGGAGTCACTGGCCGCTGGAACGAACATTACGACGACATTGATGAGCGCCGTGCCATGCGCGTATTGCGAGAGTGGCAGCTTGAAGATTTTGCTCAGCGTCCATTTGGAACTCTGTCTGATGGCGAGCGAAAGCGAGTTCAGATCGCCCGCTCCGTAATGACCGACCCCGAGTTGATGCTGCTAGATGAACCAGTTGCCAGCCTGGACCTTGCTGCCAGAGAGCTGACTCTGCGTTTGCTAAGTGGTTACGCTCAGTCGCCACAAGCCCCCGCTATGGCTATGGTGACTCATCATCTCGAGGAGATTCCAGCCGGATTTACCCATGCCCTACTGCTGCAAGATGGCAAAATCTTGGCTAGGGGAGAGATGGGTGCGACCATCACCAGTGCATCGATTTCAGAGGCATTTAGATTCCCGCTCACGGTTAGCTACCAAAACGGCAGATTCTCTGCTGTTGCAGCCTAGACTTCACCCGGTTTAGCTGCTAAGCTTTCCCGCTGTTGCTCTTTAGCAAAAAGAATTCACCAAGAAGGACATCATGAAGGCTGACATTCACCCAACCTACGAGCCGATCGTATTCCGCGATTTGGCATCTGGCGTTGCCTTTCTAACTCGCGCAACCATCACCAGCTCAAAGACCATTGAGTGGGAAGACGGTAAGACCTACCCGGTTTACGATGTTGAAATCAGCTCAGCAAGCCACCCTTTCTACACCGGTAAGCAGCGCATCATGGACTCTGCTGGTCGCGTAGAGCGCTTCAACGAGCGTTACAAGAACTTCAGCTAATTTTTATTGGCCAACCCAATTCCGCCTGGAAATCCGGGCGGTTTTGTGTTTTAAGCCAGGCTGCAAAATCTCTGCTCTGCTCATCTGACCAAATGGTCTGAAGTCTATGTAGTTCGTGGGCATCAACATCTAACTGGGGGAATCTCGCAGCCTGTCGCTGCGCCAGCCTGCCAGCCGCTATCGCATCTGCAGTGGAGTTGTGAGCATCGACCAGCTCAACTCCGTAGTCTGAGCAAAGGATCCCCAAAGTTCTCTTGCCAAAGCGCTTTTTAACCATCGCTCGGTCCAGCACAAGTGGGTCGACCACAGGCTCTGGCACAAGTGGGGTCAAAGAATACCTAAGGGCCTCGGACTGCAAAATGGTGAAGTCGTATGGAGCATTGAAGGCAACCAGAGGCATTTCCTTGCTGTATTGGGATAGCAGTTCAACCAATTCGCTAACCCCTGCGGCGGGGTCTGTGCCATTTTCCCTGGCCATCTCGGTGGTTATGCCGTGAACGGCTGCCGCTTGCTCTGGTATCTCAATGCCGGGATCCAATAGCCACTCATGCAACCGGGTCTGTTGACCATTCGAATCGATTACCGCAAGACAGGCAGTTACGATGCGGGACTCCCGCAGGTCTAACCCCGTGGTCTCAAGGTCAAACACGGCCAATTGCTTAGACCACGCTGGTCTAGTTGGTTCAAAATCAAAATCTAACAAGGCTCACCTCAGCCTCAGGATAGCCTCGGGTACCGACGCTCATAGACTTGAGACATGCCCTTGTTGAAAACTTCCACTCCAAATCTGGTCTTGGCAGCAGCGCGCAGGGCACAGCGGTCAGATATTGGTTCAACGGCTATTTGGCACTACACAGCCGAGAAGCCAAAGGCAAAAATCCTCATGGTTCACGGGTTTCGGGGCAATCATCTTGGCCTAAGCGCGCAGACCGGCTGCTTGAGCGATTATCAAATCGCAATCCCTGACTTGCCTGGCTATGGAAAATCTAAAGAATTTGCTGGCCTCCATGACCTAGATGCCTACGGCAACTGGCTGAAGGATCTTGTTTCAAAGCTTGGTGAGGACTGGGTCGTTCTGGGGCACAGCTTCGGTTCTTTGGTGGTAGCGAACGCCGTCTCTAAGGGAATGAAATGCAGAGCAATTTTGCTGCAAAACCCGATCACAACTAGAGCATCAGATCAAAAAAGCATCGCCAATTGGGTGGCGGACAGTTTTTACAGGGTTTGCTCAAACCTGGGGCAGACCGGCTCTGCCTTGCTTCGAAGTGCAGTTGTAGTGCGAATTATGTCGATAGCAATGACTACCAGTAGAAACTTGCGATTGCGCTCGTTCATTCACGATCAGCACCATCGCTTTTTTTCCAACTACCGCTCAGACCGAGTGGCTTATGAGGGATACCAAGCAGCATCGACCTCTAACGTGATGGACTTCGTTGAGTACTTCAAACAGCCGGTTTTGATAATGGCAGGCGAGAAGGACTCGATTGCACCCCTGGGCAATCAAGTCTTAGCTCAGCAGAAGTTAGCGAGCGCCGAATTAGTTGTGATACCCAAGGTAGGGCACCTAACGCACTACGAGACCCCGGTGGAAATAGCCACCGCGATAGACAAATTCTTGGATCGCCTGTGATAGATCTTTGCTTTGATGGCCGTTACATAAAACCGGATCATCCAGATGGCATTTCTCGATTCAGTCTTGGGTTGATTCGAGAGCTCTCGTCTTTGTGTAGGCTCACGGTCTTGGTTTCAGACCAAGCTGTAGCCGACAAACTTCCCGCCAGTGTCCGAACTATAAATCTGACACCGGTAACCAGCCCATTGGAGTTTTTTACCGCTCGAAGACTAAACAGGCTTGGCTTCTCACTGGTGTTTAGCCCAATGCAGACCACCTCTTCGTTCTCACGACGCTTCAAGCTAATCCTCACTCTTCACGATCTGATTTACTACCGACACAGAACCCCACCCGCGGAATTCAATTTCTTCATCCGAATCATCTGGCGCTTATTTCACCTCAGTTACCTACCTCAACGCTTACTTCTGAACAAAGCAGACCTTGTAGTTACGGTCTCAGAGACCACGAAGCGTCAGATGCTTCAGCACAAGCTAACCAAGCGTTCGATAGAGGTGGTTTACAACGCGGCTGATGAGCCCGAATCTTTGATTGCCAATAATCAAGCCGACAACCGCAATCTGGTTTACATGGGAAGTTTCATCGGCTACAAAAACGTAGAGACGCTAATCCGGGGTGTTGCGCTACTTCCCGAGCACACCTTGGTCTTACTATCCCGTATCTCGGAATCAAGACGCCAACAGTTACAGGCCCTAGCTACCGAACTCGGTGCCAAAGTTAGATTCGAAAATGGTGTAACTGAGACCGAATACCACCACTGGCTCACAAATTCCCAGGCGCTGGTAACAGCATCGCTGGACGAAGGCTTTGGCATTCCTGTGATCGAAGCCATGGAGCGCGGTTTACCGGTCGTTGGATCAAACCTAGAGATCTTCGAGGAAATCGGGGGAGATGCACTAATCAGTTTCGAACCGATGAATCCAAAGGACTTTGCCAATCAGGTGATGAAGCTGGAAAACCCAGAGACCTGGACCAAATACTCCCATTTATCTCTTGCTCAAGCTAAGAAATTCAGCTGGAGGCAGTCAGCTCAAAGGCTGCTAGAGATTGCTGGTGGAATCGCTTCCTAAGGGCTCAGGAGACCATGCATCAAGACTCCAGGTTCCCTGGTGGCGGATTACGTGCAGAGAGGCATTCTGGAGCCTCTCACCCTTAGGTGGGATTGCCCCCGCTGTTACTTCACTCAATACGAATCTGATTAGCGCCCCGTGAGACACCGTTAGAACTCGCATGCCTTTATAGGTATCCGATAAGTGCTGAAGTAGTTCTAGCGCTCTAGCCTCAATGTCTGACTTTGACTCAGCACCAGGGATGTGATCAAGATCTGCAAACTGTTCTTGCCACTCGGCGTATGTCATACCCTCGCCGATACCAAAACTTCTCTCAAGTAATTTCGGCTCAACAACAACCTGATCAATACCAAGAACTGATGCAACGATCTCTGCGGAATCTTTGGCCCTCGAGAGCGGGGAGCTGAGAATCAAATCCCACTCATCACTAAGGTGCTTAGCAGCGTGCTTGATCTGATCGACGCCTACTTGGTTCAGCGGTATGTCGGTTGTGCCCTGCAGGCGCAAATCTATGTTCCAGTCAGTCTGCCCATGGCGTAGCAAACCAACGATTGTGTTACTCACCAAGAATTGCCTCCAGGACTTCTGAGGTTGAAGCATTCAGCTTCACGCTCGCCAGGGAATCTCCCTTGGTTTCACCCAAGTTCACGACAACGATGGGGATAGAGCGCTTGTGGGCTTGTTTCACAAGACGCAGACCCGAATTTACAGTTAGGGAAGTTCCCGCAACCAGTAAGGCGCCCGCTTCGCTGATCCAGGTTTCAGCAGTCTCAACCCTCGAAGTTGGAACCTGCTCACCGAAAAACACCACATCGGGCTTGTAGTGAGCACCGCAACTGCCACAGACAGGAACCCTGAAGTTCTTTCCAACCTCTACCTCGGCATCACCATCAGGCGTGAACTCGACGTTTTGGTTTCTTGCCACCTCAGGGTTTAGGGCTGCAATTCTGCCATCGAGCTCATCTCTCGAGAGAATGTCACCGCAACCTGTGCAGAGAACTCGATCCAATCTGCCATGAAGCTCCAAAACCGAACCTGAGCCTGCCTTTTGATGCAACCCGTCGACGTTCTGTGTGATGACAGAGAAAATTTCATTTGACTTAGCGATTGCGAAGTGCCCGGCATTTGGCTTCGCAAGTGCAACTCTGGACCAACCAACGTATGAACGAGCCCAATACCTCGCTTGATTCTGTTTGGACCCCATGAATTCATCAAAGGTCAACGGGTGGCGAGCAACTCTTCCGGCGCCTCGGTAATCAGGGATACCGCTATCGGTTGAGATGCCTGCACCGGTAAGGGTGAGAATTTTTTTACCTTGCAAAAGTGATTTAGCGTGCTCAACCCCATAAAGAAGCGCGGGGGAGATTTCAGGGTTCACCCAAGCAATTTTAGCTCGGGAAATCTGGCAATTTATTGAGTGTCCGGAAGGGGACTTGAACCCCTACCTCCTATACGGAGACTAGCACCTCAAGCTAGCGCGTCTGCCATTCCGCCACCCGGACCTGAGATTGGTTTCAGCCTTAGCTGATTACCGACGAGCAAATCTACCACGAACTAAATGCCCAAAGCATTCCAAAGTTGCTTGGCGATTGGCACAATGCCCAGTAGCGTAAAACTATGCATGAAGATTCAGCACTTGCACTTAGGCAGTTAGTGGCCGCCTTGGAGCGTCACTTGGATGCCTGTAACACCAAGCGCTCCGGCTCTGATCAGGAGATTCAAGAGGCTTACGACCAGGTTGCAGATGCCTTTGAAAAGTATGAAGACGTGCTGGAATCAAGCTATGGCGAATACTTGCCAATTGTTGCCGAGGATGAATGAGTCCTTTTGAAGCAATTCTTCTGGGTCTAATCCAGGGTCTAACAGAATTTTTACCAATCTCATCAAGTGCTCACGTCCAAATCGCACAAGAACTACTCGGCCTAAGTCAGCTTTCAAAGCCTCAGCTAACGGCTTTTATTGCGACGATTCAAATCGGAACCGAGCTGGCTGTAGTGAGCTATTTCGCCAAAACCATTTGGGAAGTGCTTAGGGCGTTTTTCACATCCGGGTTTCAAAAGTTTTCAAACCAACCCGCCGAGGCAAAAATGGGCTGGCTTATCATCATCGGCACCCTGCCGATTGTGATCCTTGGCCTAGGGTTCCAGGATCTGATTGAAAACCAACTAAGACAGCTCTGGATAATCGGTGTGACTCTAATTGTTTTTGGATTGCTACTAGGCGTTGCAGACCGGTTCGCCAAAAAGATTCGGCCGATTGAGTCATTGGATATCAAATCTGGCTTGGCATTTGGCTTCGGTCAAGCTCTTGCGTTGATTCCTGGGGTCTCTCGATCCGGCGGCAGCATTACAGTCGGCCTACTGCTTGGTTTCACGCGTGAAGCGGCAGCCCGCTACAGCTTCCTGCTGGCCATTCCAGCTGTGCTGGCATCGGGTGTTTATCAATTTGCCAAGTCCTATTCCGACCTGCCAGCGGATTTACTGTTAGCGACAGTTGCTGCTACGGCAGTGAGCTTTGTGGTTGGTTACGCAGTAATCGCGTGGCTACTTCGCTACCTCACCAAGGGCTCATTCATGCCTTTTGTGATTTGGCGGGTCGCAGTAGGTTCGCTGTTATTGGTAGGCCTATCGGCCGGAGTGCTCTAGCCTTCGCCAGCCCCGTCTTTTCGCTCTTTTAGATACTTTTCAAATTCTCTGGCGAGGGCATCGCCAGATGCCTGTTCGCTGTCTAATTCATCTCGCTGTTTTTCCAACTGGGCAACGTAGCTCGTCATATCTTCGTCACCTTCGGCAACATCATCGATTGAGCGCTCCCACTCGAACGCTTGCTCAGCTAAGGTGCCAGTTTCAAACGCCATGCCAATAAGTGACTGCAATTCGTTTAGGAACCCCAGGGCGGCCTTGGGGTTGGAGGTGTTGTGCACGTAGTGCGGCACAGAACCCCATAGTGACAACACCGGGATGCCCTCACTCTCAAACGCCTGAGAAAGAATGCTCAAAATGCCCACTGGCCCCTCATACCTAGAAGGCTCAAGCTGGTAAGCCTCCTGCAAGGCTGGATTTTGTGAAGATTTAAAGATTGGCATTGGCCTGGTGTGAGGAACATCCGCCAGCATCGATCCAAGCATGACCACGTGGTCAATCTCTCGATCCTGAACCATTTCCAAAACCTCTGCCGCAAAGCTCAGCCAACGTCTCGAAGGCTCCGTGCCGATCAGGAGATAGAGCCTCTCAAGTGAAGGGTTCTTTTCGATTTCATCTGGTGTCGCTTGCATGAACTCAGTTCCAGGCCAGCTGATTATTCGATTCCCATCAGCATCGAGCTCTACCACTGGGCGTGAGAATTGAAAATCGTAGTAATCCTCTGGATCCACAGCATCGAGGGTCTGTGCAGAGATCTGCTCGGCGATTGCCTTGAGTGCGCCAGAGGCGCCTTCTGTGGCATCGTTCCAGCCCTCAAAGGCAAGCAGTAAGACTCTTCCAGTTAGCAAGTGGCTCCTAAGTGATAATCACAAACTCTAATTCACCATGGCAACTAGACTTTAGGCCAATGTCCAATTCAAGCTTTCCTAAGGCCGTGCTGTGGGATATGGACGGCACCCTAATCGACTCAGAACCCTATTGGT
>CAYOXP010000009.1:10368-20944 GCA_964407995.1 uncultured Aquiluna sp. | reverse complement strand
ACAGCGAAATGTTTAGTCACAGTAGCCCTCATTTGCTCGGCACCACGCGTACAAGAGTTGGGCCGCGGCTTCATGTTCGGCAAGGGTCTCACTGAAAACAGTTTCGCCGGTTGAAAGGTCAATCGTCACAAAGTAGAGCCAGTCGCCATCAGCGGGGCGCAAAGCCGCCTCAATGGCCAGCTCTCCCGGATTCGAGATAGGACCACCAGGCAAACCCGGGTGCAGATAGGTGTTGTAAGGATTGTCATCGGCTCTTTGGGCATCGGTGGTGTAGACCGTATCTCCACCTGTTCCATAGCTAACGGTCGCATCGGACTGCAAGAGCATTCCAATGTCTAGGCGGTTTAGAAATACTCTGGAGACCTTGAAGAAGTCTTCTCGAAGTCCAGCCTCAACCTGAATCAAACCAGCCAGGGTAATGATGTCAAAAGAGGCTTTGAGAGTAACGTCAAACTTGGCAAGAGCCTTCTCAGTTCGATCGACCATTGCATCGATTGCCATCTGTGCGGTAACCCCGGGATCGAAGGTGTAGGTGGCTGGGAAAAGGTAACCTTCTGCATTTATGGCTTCAGAGGGGAGGCGTTCCATGCTGCCTTCAATGGCGGCCAGCACGTCCTTCTCCTCTAGTCCTAGGTCTGCAACCAACTTCTCAACAATCTGAGTTACTCGGTAACCTTCGGGGATTGTGGTTGAAAGTGTGACGCGGTTCTCCCCCGCGATCAATAGCTCCAGAGCTTTTGATCCAGGAATCTGGGAAGGGAACGTGTACGTTCCTGGGTAAATAACAAAGTCAGTTCTCAGCATGTCACGGTAGATGGCATCAAAACTTTTTATGATGTCTGCCTCAACCATTTTTCGAGCAACAGCAGCGCCATCATCACCGGCTTCGATAACAATCGTTACCTCGGGGCCACCAACGCCGGTGTAGTCCTCTACCTGGAACCTTGATAAGAAACTTGAAACCGAATCAAAGGCAAGAAAACCACCGGTTCCAACCAAGCCAAGTACAACGAAAACGCTAGTTATGCCGACTAAAAAATTGCGCTTTCGATTTGGCTTTGCAGAGTTCGACTCTTCGAGATCAAACATCTAGCTCCTCAAGCGCTTTACCGGCATAAGTATCGCTCTCTGAGCTGAGAGCAAACTCCAAAATAGTCGCAGCCGCCTGCGCATCGATGTAGCCACGTGATTGCTTGACATTTTTGCCAGCAGCGTGAATTTTGGCTTGTGCTGTCTTGGTGGTTAGCCTTTCGTCAATTAGACGAACTTCAAAACCAGAATCAGCCAAGACTTGAGCGAAGTCGATTGCGTTCTTGGTGGATTGGGTTGATTCACCTCTTAGGTTCAGCGGCAGCCCAACATAGATAACTTCTGGCGATCTAAAACGAAGTTCATCCATGAGCTGCGCGAGGCCTAATTCGGTGTTGTTGAAGGACTCGATCGGGAGAACCAATTCGCCCTGGCTTACAGCAAGTCCAATTCTTGCTTGACCAACATCCAAGCCAACCTTGGTCATTAGCCGATTGCCGCAACAGCCTGCTGCATAGCCGCATCAATCTTGCTGGCGTCGCTTCCGCCACCCTGGGCGAAGTCGGCCTTTCCGCCTCCACCACCACCGAGAACGGTTGCAGCAATCTTTGCAAGGTCACCTGCACGAACCCCTTGCTGCTGAGCCTTGGACCCAGAGGAGACCATTACCAGCGGTCGGCCGTCTGCAACGGTAGCCAGAATCGCCACGGCAGCCTCGCCAAGGTTCTCGCGAACCGCAGAGGTTAGGCTGCGAAGCTGATCTGCAGAGAGTGCTTGATCAAGGGAAACCGATACAACATCAAGACCTGCAACCTTCTTGGAAGCTGCTGCCAGAGATGGCACCATTGCAAGCGCCTGACCAGCCTCTAGTTCAGCGATTCGCTTTTGAGCAGCACGCAATTGCTCCAGTGAATCGGCAATTCGCGATTCAAGCTCGGCGGCTGGTGCCTTTATGGTACCTGCAAGCCTGCGTACCAAGTCGCGCTCTTGAGCAAGGGCGTTGAAGGCGTCGATTCCAACCAATGCCTCGATGCGTCTTGAGCCTGAGCCGACGGAAGACTCTGAACTGATTGAAACTAGGCCGATTTGAGAAGAACGTGAGACGTGTGTTCCACCACAAAGCTCGCGTGACCAAGGCCCACCAACCTGAACGACACGAACCTGTTCGTCGTAGGTTTCGCCAAATAGTGCGATTGCGCCCCAGTCTTTGGCCTCAGGCAGAGACATGAATTGAGCACTAACCGCTAGGTCGGAACGAATTGCTAGATTCGATACCTCTTCGATTTCGCTCTTCGTCTCATCACTGAGCGCTTGTGCCCAGCTGAAATCGAGTCTCATGTAACCAGGTCGGTTGAACGAACCGGACTGCAAAGCCTCTGGGCCAAGCACCTGTCGTAGTGCTGCGTGGACCACGTGAGTAGCAGAGTGGGCTTGTGCGGCACCGAGTCGCCACTGAGGATCAACAACTGTCTGAGCGGTAGCGCCGACGGTGATTTCACCAAGAGCTACGCGAACCTTGTGAGCGAACAAGCCCTTCACTGGCTTCTGGACGTCGAGAACTTCTAGTTCAAAACCATCTCCAACGATCCAGCCGGCATCCGCTGCCTGACCGCCAGATTCGGCATACAGAGTCGTACGGTCAAGGAAAACTTCGCCAAGCTGACCCTCGGTTAGCGACGCCACGCTGTCGGCGTCATGCAGCATACCGAGCACCTTGGCACTGGTCTTGAGGGATTCGTAGCCGAGGAATTCAGTTTCGCCCTGGGCGCGGAACTCGCTGTAAACCTGCACGCCGGCAGCACCGACCTTCTTGGCCTTGGCGTCAAGTTTCGCGCGCTCCTTCTGCTCCTTCATCAGAGCATTGAAGCCATCTCGATCTACCGAAAGACCGTTCTCTTCCGCAATCTCGACCGTAAGGTCAATTGGGAAGCCATAGGTGTCGTGAAGCAAGAAAGCCACATCACCAGATAGCACCTTGTCACTCTCGGCAATCGCCTCAGAAAGGACCTGCAATCCGGTGTCTAGGGTCCTGGCGAAGCCAGTCTCTTCAGCAATAGCCGAACGAAGAACTCGAGCGAAACTCTCTTCAAGCTCAGGATATGCCTCAACCATGGCGTCTTTGCTGGTTGTAAAGAGCAGCTCAAATGCCGGCTTTGAGACACCAAGTAGGCGAAGTGCTCTTACCGATCTGCGTAGAAGTCGTCTAAGAACATAGCCGCGACCCTCATTGGAAGGCGATACTCCGTCTGACATCAGCATCAGTGCACTTCTGATGTGATCTGCAATTACTCGCATGCGAACATCGTCATCTTCGTTCGCACCGTACTTCTTGCCGCTCAGCTTGGATGCGACGTCGATAAGTGGGCGAACCTGGTCAATTTCATAGATGTTCTCAACGCCCTGCAGGATGAAAGCAACTCGCTCAAGGCCCATACCGGTGTCGATGTTCTTCTTTGGAAGCTCACCGAGAATCTCGAAGTGATCCTTTGTGCCACCATCAGCACGTTCGTACTGCATGAAGACGAGGTTCCAGATCTCGATGTAGCGATCCTCATCTGCCTCCGGGCCCCCTTCAACGCCGTACGCAGGGCCACGATCGAAGTAGATCTCGGAGCAAGGGCCTGCGGGACCACGTTGACCAGTTGACCAGTAGTTGTCGCGCATCCCGCGACGCTGGATTCGTTCCATCGGGATCGAGGTCTGCTCAAGCCAGTAGTTGATGGCCTCATCGTCGTCGTTGTAGACGGTCACCCAGAGCTTCTCTGGATCAAATCCAAGACCGCCCTCTTCAAGTGAATTGGTGAGTAGCTCCCACGCGAAGCCAATGGCTTCTTTTTTGAAGTAGTCGCCAAACGAAAAGTTTCCATTCATCTGGAAGAAAGTGCCGTGACGAGTGGTCTTGCCAACCTCATCAATATCAAGAGTTCTCACGCACTTCTGAACGCTGGTGGCGCGTGAGTATGGAGCGGGCAAAACACCCGTCATGTAGGGGATGAATGGGACCATGCCCGCGACCACAAACATTAGAGTCGGATCCTGGCTAATTAGCGGGGCGCTTGGTACAACGGTGTGACCCTTCTTTTCGAAGTAGTCAAGCCACCGCCGTTTGATTTCGGCAGTCTTCATTTGTTATTTCTTGTTGGCAGGGCGAGTAGCTGCAGGTTTCTTTGCAGCGGGGCGCTTCACGGCTGGCTTTGCAGTTGGCTTTGGTGCAGGTGCAGCAAGCTCTGCCTCGCGCTCAACGTAGCCGGCAGCAACCGCGTTGCCGAAGTCTTTTGCAGCAGTAATCGCCTCGTCTAGGGCAGCCTGAGCCTTTGGGTTGTCGCGCAACTGAATAACAGCAAGCGCTCCTAGGCCGATACCGGCAACAAACCAACCGAATTTAGACATGATTACCTCCGCTTTCCCAAGACCGTGAAGAGGCCTTTGGTTACACCAAAAAGCTTAGTTAGTGGGCCACCAAGCGAAGTAGTGAAAACTGCAACCAGAGAGTTGATGTTCTCCGTGACTTGCTCAACGTCCTCAGTAATGGAGTCGATTCGCTTCAGCTGGCGATTTGCTTCGCCCAACGTGATACGAGCCTCATTCAAGATGGGCTCTAATTCTGTGTTGACAGATTTAACGGTTCTGGAGGCCTCGTCAATGAGCTTTCCTAGCTTCAGAAGCGGAAAGCCGATAAATAAAACGAGCAGGGCGAAGCTGCTGGCAAAAATGATGCCGACAACTTCGCCGCCGCTCATAAGTTGTTACCTCGCTGCGTAGTACTCAACCACGAGCTGAACTTCACAGGTCACAGGAACCTCGGCACGCTTTGGACGGCGAACCAGAGTTGACTGCAACTTGTCTAGGTCAACAGATAGGTACTCAGGGGTCTTAGCCAAAACGTCAGAGTGGCCGCCTGCTGCAGCTACCTGGAATGGCTCGGTCTTCTCACTCTTTACGTGAACGTGGATCATCTGTCCAGGCTTCACGCGGAATGATGGGCGGTCTACACGCTCGCCATCAACAAGGATGTGGCGGTGAACAACCATCTGACGAGCCTGTGCCATGGTGCGAGCAAAGCCTGAGCGTAGAACTAGGGCGTCTAGACGCATTTCTAGTAGCTCAACAAGGTTCTCACCGGTTAGGCCCTCAGTGCGCTTTGCTTCCTGGAAGGTCTTGCGAAGCTGAGCCTCGCGAATGCCGTACTGAGCCCTTAGGCGCTGCTTCTCGCGAAGACGAACGGCGAAGTCAGAGTCTGACTTGCGCTTGGTGCGGCCATGCTGTCCCGGTGCATACGGGCGCTTTTCCATGTACTTTGCAGCCTTTGGGGTCAATGCGATACCCAAGGCACGAGATAGACGTGTCTTGCTGCGGGTTCTAGTTGTCTTTGACAAAAAGGTACCTTTCAAAATTTCTTTGGTTGGAATTTGCCCTACATATCCCAGCCGCTGGAGCAGAGCAACTTTGAAAGCTTAGCAGTTGAGGCTTTCTATGTCACTATCTGTCGAGGATTTCGCGAATACTCTTGAGGCGTTCCGCGATCGTCTTTTCGAAGCCGTGTCCGGACGGTTCGTAATAGCGGCTCGTTAGATCCGCGTATTGCTGTTTCAGTATTCCATTTGGTGCATCGTGCGGATACTGGTATCCGACAGCCCCTGTAGATCGCAGGTGAGCAGGTATGGCGGGTAAATTGCCGGACTCAATGTCCTCTAATGCCTTATTTATTGCTAGGTATGCCCGATTAGATTTTGGGGCTGTCGCCAGATAAATCGTGGCCTCAGCAAGCGGGATCCTGCCCTCTGGCATGCCTATACGCTCTACGACCTGGGCGCATGCCGAAGCAATGGTCAACGCACTGGGGTCCGCAAGGCCTATGTCCTCGGCTGCCAGAATCATCAGCCTCCTTGCGATGAATCGTGGATCCTCTCCCCCAGAAATCATTCTGGCGAGGTAGTGAATAGCGGCATCCGCGTCGGAACCACGCACAGACTTTATAAATGCGCTGATGGTGTCGTAGTGAACATCTCCCGCTGCGTCGTAAGCAATCGCTCGCTCGCTCGCTTCCTTGGCAATTTCCAGCGTCACCTCACCGGAAGCATTGGCCGCAGCCGCCTCGAGCAGGGTAAGTGCGCGTCTAGCGTCTCCATTCGCCACCTGCGCGAGATAGCTGATTGCATCTGGGGTCACTTTGGCAGTTATCCCATCGGCACTGTTCTGTGCTCGCTGCAGAAGCACCTCGACGTCTTTGTCGCTCAGTGGTTCTAGTTTGATCACCAGGCATCTAGAGATGAGCGGCTTTATGACCGAAAAAGACGGGTTCTCTGTTGTAGCAGCAATTAGGGTCACAACGCCGGATTCGACTGCAGCGAGCAAAGAGTCCTGTTGAGACTTCGAGAATCGGTGTATCTCATCTAGAAACAAGATTGTGGGCCGATCGAAAATCTCACGCTGCTTCTTGGCGCTTTCGATGACCTCACGAACGTTGGCCACTGACGCAGATACCGCACTTAGTTCAACGAAATCGGTATTCGCGGCCTGTGAAATGAGTCTGGCGATTGTGGTTTTGCCGCTACCCGGAGGCCCAAACAGGATGACCGAACTAAGTGCTCCGTTTGATTCCCCAGTAATCATGCGATTGAGTGCCGTGCCTGGCTTCAATAATTTCGACTGACCAACAACATCGCTTATTGATGTAGGCCTAAGTCTGGAAGCTAGTGGAACACGCACGTGACGATTGTAGGCAGGACCTAGAATTACTGCTTGCGGAAAGAAGCAGGTGTTATGAAAAGCAACGACAAGC
Organism: uncultured Aquiluna sp.; assembly: GCA_964407995.1. Taxonomy (GTDB): domain Bacteria; phylum Actinomycetota; class Actinomycetes; order Actinomycetales; family Microbacteriaceae; genus Aquiluna. The sequence goes on along the minus strand of CAYOXP010000009.1, from coordinate 14,133 downwards.
TCGCCAACTACCAGGCCAAGCAGCAGCTCAAGAATGATCGAGAAGGAATTCGCAAGAATGACAATCGGATCGCCATCATTGCCTCTGCCGCAGCGGTTCTTATTGCACTCGGTGGGCAGCTGATTTATTTCAATTTTGGCCCTGGAAAATTTGAGCCAGTCACCGAAGAAACGGTTGCAACCGAGACAACAGCCCCTGCCGACTCCCTGATACCAGACCCAGCAATTGCTGAGGGTCGAACCTGGAGCGGTGCCATGAACTTGAATGATCAGGCGCTTGGACTCGAGCTTTATGGCGATTTGGCACCTCAAGCAACGGCCAATTTCATCAGCCTTGCGCAGAGCGGCTATTTCGAAGGCCTTACCTGCCACCGTTTAACCACCGCTGGCATCTACGTATTGCAGTGTGGTGACCCAAGCGGTGATGGAACCGGCGGTCCGGGGTATAGCTTTGGGCCAATCGAAAATGCTCCTGTTGACGACAACTATGTCGCCGGAACTCTCGCAATGGCGCGGCAGGGTGGCAATGGCGAGTCCATGGGATCACAGTTCTTTATCGTCTATGAAGACAGCATGATTCCTTCTGATCTAGCCGGTGGCTACACAGTATTCGGCAAGATAACTTCCGGCCTTGAAGCGGTGACCGCTATTGCCGATGCTGGTACCTCAGATGGTGGCAGCGATGGCAGCCCACTGAACCCGGTTTACCTCTCTGGTATTTCGGTAGAGTAAGACTTCACACCTAATAGGAGATTCCCGTGACCAGCACTGAATTCGGCCGCGTCGATGGCGAGAACAACGTATTCGTTATCGAAGCAGGCGTCGAAAGACTAGTTGGCCAATACCCAAACGTCACTCCAGATGAGGCTTTGGCTTACTTCGTTCGTAAATACGAAGATCTTGAGGCCCAGGTACGCATCTTGGAGCAGCGTTTAGCATCAGGTATTACCGACGCCAAGAGCCTCAAAACCACCTTCGACCACATCACCGAAGAGCTCAAAGAGCCCAAGGCGGTCGGTAACATCCAGGGTCTACGCGATCGAGTTGCAAAGGTAGCTCCACAGATCGAAGAGGCTGCGGCGAAGATCGCTGCTGAGCGTGATGCTGCCATCGAGGCTGCTATGACTCAAAAGGAAGAGATTGCTGCCCGTGCGGAGGCAATCACAGCGAACCTTGGCGGAATCAACTGGAAGAAGTCGGCCGAAGAGATGAATCAGCTGTTCACAAAGTGGCAGCAGATTCAGAAGGATTCTCCAAAGATTGCAAAGGCTAAGACCGATCCGATTTGGAAGCGCTTCTCGCAGGCTCGTGCAAAGTTTGAGGCCGGTCGCCGCGCTTACTTCTCCACCTTGGACTCTAAGTTCAAAGAGGCAAAGGGCGCTAAGTCCGCTCTAGTAGAAAAGGCTGAAGCCCTTGTTGCAAAGGGTGGCGATGCAGCTAGCGACTACCGCAAGTTGCAGGACGACTGGAAGGCGGCCCCTCGTGCGGGTAAGGCCGAGGATGCACTTTGGACTCGCTTCCGTGCCGCTGGGGATGCGATCTTCGCTGCAAAGAAGGAAAAGGATTCAGAGCTTGCTGTTGAGCACGCTGCAAACCTCAAGCTGAAGCAAGAGTTGATTGCCGAAGCTAAGAAAATCGACACCAAGGATCTCGAGGCAGCCAAGAAGGCACTTTCAGACATCCAAGCCCGCTGGGTAAAGATCGGTCATGTTGCCAAGGACAAAGTTCGCGAAATCGAAGACCAACTTCGCAAGATCGAGAAGTCAGTTTCTGATGCTCAGGCTGAGGAATGGCGTCGTTCCGACCCTGCAGCTAAGGCTCGCAGTAACTCACTTGTAACTCAGCTAGAGGCTGCAATCGCAGAACTTGAGGCAGAGCTAAAGGGAGCGGCAGCGGCCAAGAAGAAGGACATTCAGGCTCAGATCGATGCCCGCAAGTCCTGGCTTGAGGCTGCAATCAAGGCTGTCGACTAAGAACTCTTCACACGATAGACGTCGTAGACGGCTTCAATTCTGCGTACCTGATTCAATAGGTGATCTAGGTGCGATGGATCAGCCATTTCAAATACAAACTTAGACAGCGCTACTCTGTCACGTCCGGTAGAGACTGCGGCACTGAGGATGTTTACGTGATTCTCTGTCAGGACTCTGGTGACGTCAGAGAGCAAGCCTGAACGGTCCAATGCCTCGATTTGAATTTGCACCATAAATACGCCACGCGAGTCATCAGCCCAGCTCACTTCAACGACGCGTTCAGGATTGAGGCTGGAAACGTTCTTGCAATCACCGCGGTGGATTGAAACACCATCTCCACGGGTAATGAAGCCAACGATTTCGTCTCCGGGCACCGGGGTGCAGCAGCGGGCCATTTTCGTGAGTACATCCGGCGACCCTTTGACAAGTACACCCTGTCCCCCACGCCTTGGCCCACGTAGCGACTTTGGCACCTGCTGGATTGGAATCTCTTCGGTGTCGGCTTCGTCGCCAATCCCCTGCAGTTGCTTGACGCGTTCGATAACGCTGATCGAAGAAACTTGCCCTTGACCAATCGCCGTGAACAGGCCCTGGATGTCGCCTAGTCGGAGCTCTTGTGCAACCTGGTTCAAGGTCTCCGAATTCATCAGCGACTGAATAGGTAAACCTTGGCGCCTCAGCGCTTTGGCTAACGATTCTTTACCCTCTTCGGTCGCAATCTCTTTACGCTCTTGAGTAAACCAGTGTTTAATCTTGGCTCTGGCTCGTGGTGAGGCAGTGAAGTTCAGCCAGTCTTTGCTTGGGCCAGCCGACTCCGATTTCGATGTGAGGACTTCAATAACGTCACCGGCCTGCAACTTCGTCTCAAGAGGAACCAGGCGACCATTTACCTTTGCACCGATTGTCTTGTGCCCGACTTCGGTGTGCACGGCATAGGCGAAATCAATAGGAGTTGATCCGGCAGCCAGACCAACGACCTTCCCTTTGGGTGTGAAGACGTAAAGCTCCTTTGCTCCAATTTCAAAGCGGAGGTTGTCTAGGAATTCACCTGGGTCACTGGTTTCTTCTTGCCAATCGCTGAGCTGCTTCAGCCAGGCAAAATCAACTTCCTGCTCACCATCCTTGCCGGCAGCAGCCTTGTACTTCCAGTGCGCCGCGACACCGTACTCGGCTCGTTGATGCATGTCTTGAGTTCGAATCTGAATCTCTACTGCACGACCCTCAGGGCCTACCACTGTGGTGTGCAGCGACTGGTAAAGGTTGAATTTTGGCATAGCAATGTAATCCTTGAATCGCCCTGGTAGCGGCGACCACTTGGCGTGTATTGCCCCCAGGGCGGCATAGCAGTCCCTCACTGAAGCGACTATCACCCTGATGCCCACGAGGTCGTAAATGTCGTCAAATTCGCGTCCGCGCAAAACCATCTTTTGATAGATGCTGTAGTACTGCTTTGGACGACCGGAAATCTTTGACTTCACCTTGTTTTCGCGCAGCTCTGAGTCGATGGATTCAATGACCTTTTCGGTGTATTCACTTCGTGAGGGGTTACGTTGAGTAACTAAGGAGACAATCTCCTCGTAAACCTTGGGGTAGAGAACTGCGAAGCTGATGTCCTCAAGCTCTACCTTGATGGCGCTAATACCGAGACGATGTGCCAGTGGAGCATAGATTTCTAGAGTCTCCTGGGCCTTGCGCTTTGCCGATTCTTGGCTAACGAATCCCCAGGTACGCGCATTGTGTAGGCGATCAGCGAGTTTGATGACCAGCACCCGAACATCTTTGCTCATGGCAAC
>CAYOXP010000009.1:7405-10268 GCA_964407995.1 uncultured Aquiluna sp. | reverse complement strand
GTAGGCGATCAGCGAGTTTGATGACCAGCACCCGAACATCTTTGCTCATGGCAACCACCATCTTGCGCATGGTTTCAGCCTGCGCCGAGTCGCCAAACTTCACCTTGTCAAGCTTGGTGACTCCGTCAACCAACAGAGCTACTTCGTCACCGAAGTCCTTGCGCAGCTGCTCTAGGGAGTATTCGGTGTCTTCGACAGTGTCGTGGAGCAGGGCAGCAACGATGGTGGCCGGGCCCGAGCCTAAGTCCGCCAGAATTCTGGCGACCGCTAGAGGGTGCGTGATGTAATCCTCGCCCGATTTACGCTTCTGACCTTGGTGGTGGTGTTCAGCGGTCTTGTAGGCCCGCTCTATTACGGCGTAATCGGAACGAGGGTGGTTCAACCTAACTATTCGAATGAGTTCGCTGAGATCGGTTCCATACGCTGTCGAACTGCGAGTGAAAATTCTCGGCAATCGAGACCGCAGCGATGATGCAATGCTGTCGGTCATGCCTCACTCCTTAGTTAGGTAGTGAGAAGTCTATTCGCGGTTAGCGGCAACCTTGGCTGCGGCAGCCTTGAGTTTCTCCTCGTTTTCACGAAGGTGAACGTAGACCGGTGCAGCAAGGAAGATTGACGAGTAGGTACCGACGATCGTTCCAACAAACAGTGCCAAGGCAATGTCTCGTAATGTGCCCGCACCCAATAGGAGTGAGCCGATGAAAAGAATCGAAGCTACTGGCAAGACCGCTACAACAGAGGTGTTGATTGAACGAACCAAGGTCTGGTTCACAGCCAGGTTTACCATCTCTGCGAATGTGCGGGTCTCTGAGTATTCGATCTCCAAAGTGTTTTCGCGTACCTTATCGAACACAACCACGGTGTCATAGAGCGAGTAGCTCAGGATGGTTAGGAATCCGATCACAGCAGCCGGTGTGACCTCAAAGCCAATTCCCGCATAAACACCTGCGGTCAGGGCAAGGTCGTGAGCCAGAGCGATCAGCGCAGCGACTGACATCTTCCAGCTTCTGAAGTAGAACGACATCAAAAGTGATACCAACACAAGGAAGATAACCAAACCGGTGATCGCCTGGCGAGTTACGTCAGCGCCCCAGTTTGGACCGATGAAGCTTGAAGCAACCTCGGCGTCGTTGACGTTGTATGCATTAGCGAGAGCAAGACGAGCTGCCTCGGATTCAACATCCTCAAGCTGCTCTGTTTGAATGCGAATGTCTGCAGTTCCAACGTTGGTAACTGAAACCTGTGCCCCTGGAACCACTTCGTGGATTGCGTCCACTGCAAGTGAGTGTGGTAGTTCTTGGGTGTTTGTTAGACGGAATTCGCTGCCGCCTCGAAATTCGATACCGAAGTTGAATCCACCTCTAAGCACTGGAAGGGCAATCGAAAGCAAAACTGCCACAGCGGCAATCGTGTACCAGATCTTGCGCTTACCAACGAAGTCGAAAGAACGCTCACCTGAGTAGAGCTGGTTACCAATGGTCTTCAAGTTAGTCATTAGCTGCCTCCTCGGCCTTGCGCTGTGCAATTGTTTGGCGCTTGCGGGCCTCCTTAGAAGCCTGTGCGGCCTTGCCTTCAGCAAGTGATTCGCTTACACGGAACTGCCCGCGACCCTTGTACGCGGCCTTGGCTGCAGAAAGGTCGAAACCGGACCACTTGTGACCAGAAGCAAAGAAGCTATTCCTAGAGAGCAACTGCAGCATTGGGTGAGTGAACAGTGTCACAACCAAAATGTCGATCAGGGTGATCAAACCCAACGTGAAGGCGAAACCGCGCACGGCGCTTGAGGTAAGTAGGTAAAGCACGGTTGCAGCTGTGAAGCTAACGGCACCAGAGACCAAGATGGTTCTAAGAGCACGCTTCCAGCCCGCTTCGATTGCGGTCTCAAGGGTTCTACCTTCGCGTAGTTCGTCACGAATACGCTCAAAATAAACGATGAATGAGTCTGCCGTAATACCAATGGCAACGATTAGACCCGCTACACCCGCAAGTGATAGACGGTAGCCCTGGCGCCAGCTTAGGAAGGCAATGGCAAGGTAGGCAAGAAGCGAAGCTGCAATCAGCGAACCAAGTACAACCACTGCCAATCCGCGGTACTGGAAGGTCATGTAGACGATCACGATGATCAGACCGATCAGGCCTGCAATCAATCCGCTTCTTAGCGACTCGGTACCAAGGGTTGCCGAGATGTTCTCCTGAGACTGAACCTCGAATCCGATTGGAAGAGCACCATACTTCAGCTGATCCGCAAGAGCGGTTGCAGAATCCTGCGTAAAGCTACCGGTGATTTGTGCCCGACCATTGGTGATAACAGCGTTGGTCGAAGGAGCGGTGATCACTAGACCATCCAAGGTGATAGCGAACTGGTTCTGTGGCGTTGGTAGCCCATACAGACGCGCAGTTACCTGCCCAAAAGCTTCTGTACCGGTTGCATCGAACTCTAGGTTTACAGCCCAGTCGTTTGTGTTTGCACCAGTTGTGGTGGTAACAGTGCCAGCGTAGGCGTTTGAGATGTTTAGACCGTTTACCTCAACCGGACCAAGGATGTACTTATAGAGATAGAAGTCATCACAAGTTACAAGCGGCTTGGTTGGGTCGTCAACCTGTCCTGGTGAACGGAAAGTTGTCGAGCAGTCAAGCGCGTCAAACTGAGCCTGCACCTTTTCAGTAACCCAAGCCGCATCGGATGCGTTGACAGGGGTTGAAGCCGGAGTGTCGTTTAGTGACTCGAAATCAACCGCGGCAGACTCGGTTGAAGACGCTGTGCTTGCCGCATACGTAATCACCGGACGGAACTCGAGCAAAGCGCTCGCTTTGATTAGCTGAAGGGTGGTTGCGTCAGGAGTTCCTGGTATCGAGACCACAA
>CAYOXP010000009.1:4881-7305 GCA_964407995.1 uncultured Aquiluna sp. | reverse complement strand
GCTTTGATTAGCTGAAGGGTGGTTGCGTCAGGAGTTCCTGGTATCGAGACCACAATGTTCTGGTCACCCTGCACGCTCACCTGAGCTTCACCCACACCGGATCCGTCGATACGCTGACGGATGATACTTACTGCCTGGTTCAGCTGCTCCTGCTCCACGGTCTGACCGTCAGCCAGGGTTGGAGTCAAAATAATCTGCGTTCCACCCTGAAGGTCAAGTGCCAACTCAGGGGCGTAAGCCGCTCCCGGCTGACCCGAGGCCACTCCCCAAATAATTACTCCGGCAAAAAATGCCGCGATTCCGCCAAGCCAACCAAGCTTGTTGCGTGCGGATTTTTCTGTGGTGTTTTCCGCCACTTACTTACTTCCCCTCGGCTGCCTTAGGCGCGATGCCACGAACAGCTTGCTTTACAACCCTAAGTTTGGTCTTAGGGGTGCTCTCGATTACTAGGTCATCGCCGTCAATCTCGGTGATGGTGCCCTTGATGCCAGAGTGCATGATTACCTCTGAGCCCACCTCAAGTGCGCTAAGAAGGTTCTCCGCATCCTTTTTTCTCTTACGGTTTTGCTGAACCAAAAGCAGAATCATTACGGCGAGCACGCCAAGCAGAATGTAATCCAAGAGCTTTCCTTTACCTATTAGGTACCCGGCAAATTATAGGCGCAAACGGTCAGGCTCGGGCTAAGACGTGGCTAAGTGGTTGACACCCGCACCAGTGATCTCGCGACCGCGTGGAGTGCGTTGAATAAATCCAATACGTATCAGATACGGTTCAATCACCGCCTCAATAGTGTCTGGCTCCTCACCAATGGCAACGGCCAGGGTGCTTAGTCCTACCGGCTTGGCGCTGAATTGGGTGGCGAGCAACTTAAGAAGCTGCCTGTCAACTCGATCCAATCCCCTGGCGTCAATCTCAAAAAGGTTCATGGCACCCTCAACGGAAGCCGAATCAACATTCGAATGCTCATTTACGGCTGCGAAGTCTCGAACTCTACGCAGTAGGCGGTTAGCGATTCGTGGCGTGCCCCGCGAGCGAAGGGCCAAGGCGTGTGCAGCGTCTTTGTCGATAACGATGCCAAGTTTGTCCGCTGAACGTTGAATCACATTCACTAATTCATCAGGCTCGTAAAACTCGAGGAAAGCGGTAAACCCGAAGCGGTCACGCAGCGGTGTCGGCAACATGCCGCTTCTAGTGGTTGCGCCGACCAGGGTAAATGGTGCGATGTCTAAGGAGATTGAAGCAGCACCAGGACCCTTGCCGACCATAACGTCAACCCTGAAGTCCTCCATCGCCAAATAAAGCATCTCCTCGGCGCTTCGTGACATGCGATGAATCTCATCGATAAAGAGCACATCGCCAGTTTCGAGTGCCGAGAGGATAGACGCCAAATCACCTGAGGATTGAATTGCGGGCCCTGAAGTTAGCCGGAGAGTCTTATTCGACTCGTGAGCAACGATCATCGCGAGGGTCGTCTTACCTAGGCCCGGTGGTCCTGCAAGCAAAACGTGATCCGGCGCCCGGTTGTGAAGCCGTGCAGCAGATAGAACCAGGCTCAGCTGGTCAACTACCTTTTTCTGGCCAACGAACTCCCCTAGTGATCCAGGTCGGAGTTTTGCTTCAACCTCGCGTTCATCGGCTGCGGGTTCGATCATTACTGAACCTTACCCTTAGCTAAAGCTGCGAGTGCCGTCTTTAGGGCCTGCGAATCGTCAAGTGATTCATCGAGCTCATTAACTACCTTTCGGGCAACCCCATCCTCAGTGCCGAGCTGCAAAAGAGCTTCTAATACGCGTGAATGCCTTGCTGAGCCACTCAGGCCCACTTTGTTGGCTAATGAGATAACTATCAGTTTGGCAGTCTTTGGTCCAATGCCAGAGATCGATCGGAAGGCAGCATCGTCCTGACTATTTACGGCATTTCTAATCTCTTGAGAATCCATGCCCGCCAATGCGGTCATGGCTAACTTGGGGCCAATCCCGTTTACAGAGCACAGCAAATCAAAGACTTCTTGGTCACCATCCGATTCAAACCCAAACAGTGAAATGTCGTCTTCCCGAACCACCATGCGTGTGAAGATTGAAACAGTTTGACCGGTGCGAATCTTTAGTGAATGCCTAGGGGTGACGGCAACTCGGAAACCGACACCACCCACCGAAATGGTGAGAGCATCAGCTTTTACAGCAACTACTTTGCCTTCGAGTTGTTCAATCACGCACCTAACCTAATCGGCGTGACGCTGCTTTGGCTGCCGCGACCCACTTCTGCTGTGCAGAAGTTCCTACGGCAACCCCTCTCTTAGCGGCACATAGTGCTACTGCTAGAGCGTCGGCAACGTCGGCCGGCTTAGGTTGCGTTTCCAATTTGAGCATGCGGGTGACCATCAAACCCACTTGATCTTTAGTCGCGCGACCGTTACCGGTCAC
>CAYOXP010000009.1:0-4781 GCA_964407995.1 uncultured Aquiluna sp. | reverse complement strand
ATCAGCCCGTAACCACATCGGGTTAGACCTGGGTCAACTCCAAGAACAATTGCCATTACTCACCGAGCTGTTCAAGCACCTCGGCGCTTACATCCATGTTGGTGTATACGTTTTGCACGTCATCTAGGTCTTCAATTGCATCCATAAGGCGAATCACCTTCTGCGCGGTCTCTGCGTCAGCAGAGATCTTCATCGAAGATACGAACTCAACGTCAGCAGATTCGTAGTCAATGCCAGCGTCTTGAAGTGCGGCACGCGCAGCAACCATGCTTGATGGGTCGCAGGTGACAACGAAGCCGTCCCCATTTGACGAGACGTCCTCAACGTCGTGCTCGAGAGTTACCTCGAGGATCGAGTCTTCTGAGGCGCCTGGAGCAACGACGATGACACCCTTACGGGCGAACTGGTATGAAACTGAGCCAGGGTCTGCAACTGTTCCACCATTCTTCGTCACAGCAGTGCGAACCTCGGCTGCGCTTCGGTTTTTGTTGTCTGTCAGACACTCGATCAAGATCGCGATTCCGTTTGGACCATAGCCCTCATACATGATGTTGGTGTAATCAGCGCCATCACCAAGGGCTCCAGAGCCGCGCTTGATAGCGCGGTCGATGTTGTCACCGGGGACCGAGTTCTTGCGGGCCTTGTAGACCGCGTCGTAAAGCGTTGGGTTGCCATCTAGGTCTGCACCACCGTTGCGCGCGGCAACTTCAATGTTTCGAATTAGCTTTGCCCAAAGCTTCGCACGCTTCGCGTCATTGGCAGCCTTCTTGTGTTTAGTAGTTGCCCATTTGGAGTGGCCTGACATTTACTGCCCTATCCCTTATTAACTAGTTCCAAAAACTTCTTGTGCAGTAGCACGCCCGAAGTAATTTCAGGGTGGAAGCTTGCACCGATTAGATTGCCCTGTCTAACAGCCACCGGTTCGTTATCCAAAGTGGCTATTACCTCAGCGTCACCTACCGCCAAAATTCTAGGGGCTCTGATGAAAGCGACTCGCTCTTTTTCGCCCTCAAAATCAACAACACCTTCGAAACTATGAGTCTGCCCACCGTATGCGTTTCTTGAAACTTTCACATCAAGACCGCCGATGAATTCTTGACCTTCGATTGCACCTACAACATCGTTCGCAAGCATGATCAACCCAGCACACGTTCCAAGTACTGGTTTTGATTGTGAGAAATCTCTCAGGGCCGGAAAAAGACCAAATGTCTTTGCCAGGTTGCTCATGGCAGTTGACTCCCCGCCAGGAACAACCAAGCCAGAGACCTTCTCAAGATCTGATTCAGTCCGAACAGGTATCGCATCGGCCCCAAGTGACTTCAGGGTTGCGATGTGTTCGCGATAGTCACCTTGGAGCGCTAGAACTCCGACTAGCAACTACCAACCACGCTCCGCAAGTCGGTGTGGAGCAGGCAGGTCGTTCACGTTAATGCCAACCATGGCTTCACCAAGACCGCGGCTAACCTCAGCGATGACCTTTGGGTCGTCATAGAAGGTGGTTGCCTTTACGATTGCTGCCGCACGAGCCGCAGGGTTACCCGACTTGAAAATTCCCGAACCAACGAACACGCCATCAGCGCCAAGCTGCATCATCATGGCTGCGTCTGCAGGGGTTGCAACACCACCGGCCACGAAAAGTACCACAGGGAGCTTGCCGGTTTGTGCAACTTCTTTGACCAGAGCGTATGGCGCCTGAAGCTCTTTAGCGGCAACGTACAGCTCGTCCTCCGTTTTTGAAGCGAGGGCACGAATTTCAGATGAAATGGTGCGAATGTGCTTGGTGGCTTCTGATACATCTCCAGTGCCAGCCTCGCCCTTTGAGCGAATCATTGCAGCACCCTCGGTAATACGGCGGAGCGCTTCACCCAAATTGGTAGCGCCGCAAACAAAAGGAACTTCAAACTTCCACTTGTCAATGTGGTTCACGTAGTCAGCAGGTGAGAGCACCTCAGACTCATCTATGTAGTCAACCTCTAGAGACTGCAGAACCTGAGCCTCAACAAAGTGACCAATTCGCGCCTTGGCCATCACAGGAATTGAAACCGTGTTGATGATCTGATCGATCAGATCTGGATCGCTCATGCGTGCGACGCCACCCTGCGCGCGAATGTCCGCTGGAACGCGCTCGAGGGCCATAACGGCAACTGCACCGGCGTCCTCTGCGATCTTGGCCTGCTCGGCGGTTACGACGTCCATGATGACGCCACCCTTGAGCATCTCTGCTAGGCCGCGCTTTACTAGTGGGGTTGCATTTTCATTGTTTGACATACGTTAATCCTATTTATCCGTAATCCAGTTGTTAGCAATTGTTTCGCGAACGTCACTTAGAAGCCTTGGCATGGCCTTGGTCTTTGCAATGATCGGGAAGAAGTTTGCGTCGTGTAGCCACCTTGGAACGATGTGTTGGTGCAGGTGTGCAGCGATACCCGCTCCCGCAACCTCACCTTGGTTCATACCGATATTAAATCCGTGGTTGCCAGAGGACTTTTTTAGGGTGCGCATCGCCTGCTGAGTAAGTAGTCCGATCTCGGCAACTTCCTCATCGGTGGCGTTGTCGTAGGTGTCAACATGACGATAAGGACAGACTAAGAGGTGCCCGGCGTTGTATGGGAAAAGGTTCAACAGCACAAAGCAGGTCTTGCCTCGATAAACGATCAGAGCCTCTTCGTCAGACTTGTCTGGGGCAAGGCAGAATGGGCACGCATCCTCAGGCGGTTGTTGACCGGTTTGTAGGTATACCAAACGGTGCGGAGTCCAAAGTCGCTGGAACGCGTCTTGCATTCCAGACATGCTGTCAAGAAACTCCGTCACTTAGACCTGAGTCTTCTCGTTTATGGCGGTCAAGATTTTCGCCTTTGCATCCTCTAGCGAGATGTCGTTCTCTTGTGAGCCATCTCGATAGCGGAACGCGACCGTGCCATTCTCAACATCCCTGCCTCCGGCGAGGATGATAAAAGGAACTTTTGCCATTGTGTGATCGCGAATCTTCTTCTGCATGCGGTTGTCTGAGTGATCAACCTCGATACGCACGGAATCATTTCGCAAATCTCTAGCAAAAGCCTCGAGGTAATCCCCGAACTCGTCAGCAATTGGCACGCATACTGCTTGAACTGGTGCCAACCAAGGTGGGAAGTGACCGGCATAGTGCTCAGTGAGCACGCCGAAGAATCGTTCAATTGAGCCAAACAGCGCTCGGTGAATCATGATTGGTCGGTGTCGCTCGCCATCGGAGCCGACAAACTCAAGATCGAACCGCTCTGGCAAGTTGAAGTCGAGCTGGATAGTTGACATCTGCCAGGTTCGACCGATTGCGTCACGCGCCTGAACCGAGATCTTCGGTCCGTAGAAGGCGGCTCCACCTGGATCTGGAACTAGCGTAAGACCCGAGTTTTCGGCCACCTTAGAAAGTGTCGCCGTAGCGCGCTCCCAGAGAGCGTCATCGCCAACGAACTTTGGGTTCTCCGGGTCTCTTGTTGAAAGCTCAAGGTAGAAGTCGTTTAGTCCGTAATCGCGCAAAAGATCAAGTACGAACTTCAACACATCAGTTAGTTCTTGTTCCATTTGCTCTTCGGTAACAAACAGGTGAGCGTCATCTTGAGTCATTCCGCGGACTCGGGTGAGGCCGTGTAGCACTCCGGATTTCTCGTAACGATAAACCGAACCAAACTCGAACATGCGCAGCGGCAACTCGCGGTAACTTCGCGCTCTGGAGCGGAAGATAAGGATGTGGAATGGGCAGTTCATCGGCTTCAGGTAGTAGTCCTGACCCTGTCGCTTCAAAGCTCCATCTTCGCCAAACTCAGCATCCAGTTTCATCGCGGGGAACATGCCGTCGGCATACCACTGAAGGTGACCAGAGGTCTCAAACAGGTTGCTCTTGGTTATGTGTGGTGAATAAACAAATTCGTAGCCCGCCTCTTCGTGACGCTTGCGGCTGTAGTCCTCCATTACGCGACGCATGATGCCACCCTTGGGGTGGAATACAGCGAGACCTGAACCGACCTCTTCGGGGAAGCTAAATAGATCAAGCTCAACGCCAAGTTTGCGATGATCACGCTTCGCAGCTTCTTCCAAGCGCTGTAGATGCTCGTCGTGCTGCTCAACAGTTGGCCATGCTGTGCCATAGATGCGTTGAAGCTGGCGGTTGTTCTCATTGCCGCGCCAATAGGCTGCAGCGCTGCGGGTTAGAGAGAATCCCTTACCAATCATCCGTGTGTTTGGTAGGTGCGGTCCGCGACAAAGATCTCGCCAGGCAACCGTGCCGTCCGGATTCACGTTCTCGTAAACCGAGAGCCCACCCGCACCAACCTCAGCGGCTGCCTCACCGACATCAGACGACTTAATGCCTATGAGCTCAAGTTTGTATGGCTCATTTGCCATGAGCTCTTTGGCCTCAGCGTCAGAAACTTCGCGACGAACAAAGCGCTGAGATTTACCAACTAGCTCCTTCATGCGCTTCTCAATGCGCTTGAGGTCTTCGGGCTTAAATGCTTCTTCCACGTCGAAGTCGAAGTAGAAGCCGTCCTTGATCGGAGGACCGATGCCAAGTTTTGCTGGATCGAAGATCTCCTGAACTGCCTGCGCCATGACATGTGCAGCAGAGTGGCGGAGAATGCTAAGGCCATCAGCACTTTGAATGTCGACCGCCTCGACGCTGTCGCCCTCCTGGAGCTTGTAGCTGAGGTCTCTTAGTTCGCCGTTGACTTTGAGAGCTACTACCGTCTTGTCTTCAAAAAGACCGAATCCATCGGCTCCCTCACTTACCTGGTGAGTTTTGCCTG
>CAYOXP010000008.1:13374-22856 GCA_964407995.1 uncultured Aquiluna sp. | reverse complement strand
TAGCTCGGCAACGGGGTGCCCTTTGGTGAGCAGCAACGCCTTGTCCTTGAAATCAGACATCTTCGAGTTTTTTTCGCCGCGGCGAATAAACATCATTTGCTCAAACATGAAACGCCAAATGTCTCGGCGCCGAAGGGTTCCGCCAGCGAATGCCACCTTGCCAAAGAGAATCGAGGTTGACCCACGGACCAAGGTATTGTCTACGTCGAAAAACGCTGCCTCAATCTTGGGCTGTTTTTCTTCGGTTTCTGGCACCGCCCTAGTTTATTCCGCAATTGAGGGGACCTAAGCTGGGTTCATGGCAGTTCAAATTCAATTAACCCTGATCGTGAGGGTTGGTTGCCACCTCTGTGTTGCAGCCGAGACAGATTTGGCACGAGTGCTTGGACGATTTAGTGCCGAATATCCAGAAGTCGAGTACCACGTTCGAGTCACTGACATCTCTGACCAGGTTGACTACCAAAGGTTTACCGATGAAGTTCCAGTTTTGCTTCTAAACGGTGAACAAATTGCTTTTTGGCGAATTGATGAACAGCGCGTCTTTGAGCAGCTAAAGGCCCTTGTGTGAAGGGCTTTATAACCTGGCTCCTCAAGAAATTCTGGTTCCCAATTCTTCTTTTGATTCTGGCCGCACTGGCCAAGAAGTACCCATGGGCTAAGGAAGCCCACGCAAAGCTAAAGAAGCTGAGATAGGCGTAATTACAGCGTTAGTGCTACGGCTGCAACCTGTTAGGTCCGCGGAATAGGAAGCTGGCCTCACGAATGTTCGGAAGGTCAAGTAGCAACATGACCACACGAGTCAGACCCATTCCAAAGCCACCATGTGCTGGAGCGCCGTATCGGAAGAAGTCGAGATAGAAGTTCAAGCCCTCTAGCTCAAGGCCCTTATCCAAAACCTGCTTCTCTAGAACGTCAATCCGGTGCTCGCGCTGAGCACCGGTGGTGATCTCGGTACCCTTCCAAATCAGGTCATAGCTCTTGGTTAGGTTGTCGTTGTCTTCGTGACGCATGTGATAGAACGGGCGTATGTTCTTTGGATAGTCGGTCAGGAAGACGAATTCGTGGTCGAATGCCTCTGCAACGTGAGCTGCGATTTGACGCTCACCCTCAGGGTCAAGGTCACCATCTAGACGAGGAACCTTGTAGCCGCGAGCCTCAACAATTGCGTGAGCCTCAGCAAGTGGGATGCGAGGGAATGGGGTTGCTGGAATCTTGACCTCAAAGCCGTAAAGCTTCTCAATCTCTGCGCCGAACTTTTCCTTCACGGCAGTGATTGCGCGAACCAAGAGTTGCTCTTGGAACTGCATTACGTCTTCGTGAGAGTCGATCCAGCTCATCTCCATGTCAACCGAAACGAATTCGGTTGCGTGACGAGAGGTGAAGGAAGGGTCAGCGCGGAATACCGGGCCAATTTCGAAGACTTTTCCAAGACCAGCTGCCATGGCCATCTGCTTGTAGAACTGTGGTGACTGAGCAAGGTAGGCGTGAGTTTCGAAGTACTCCATCTTGAAAAGCTCAGCGTGAGATTCAGATGGGGAGGCCATCAACTTAGGTGAGTGGATTTCAATGAAATCGTTCTCTAGCCACACCTCTCGCCAAACACGCTCGATCTCAGTCTGAACCCGCATCATCAGGTTTAGCTCTG
Organism: uncultured Aquiluna sp.; assembly: GCA_964407995.1. Classification (GTDB taxonomy): domain Bacteria; phylum Actinomycetota; class Actinomycetes; order Actinomycetales; family Microbacteriaceae; genus Aquiluna. The sequence goes on along the minus strand of CAYOXP010000008.1, from coordinate 21,211 downwards.
GGCGACGAAGGTCAATAAAGCGCCAGTCAAGTCGCTTGTCAATCGAAGTGTCTTCAGCGATTGGGCTGTCTGGGTTTGCCAATGAGACGACTTTTAGGCCCTCGAGAAGGATTTCGATGCCACCGAGCTTGACGCGTTCATCGTGCTTAAGCGTTCCAGTGATCTCAACAAAAGAACCGTGAGTTAGAGCGCTCACCTGGTCGGCAAGTGCGTCTTCCTCGGCTGGGCGTGGGTAAGTTACCTGCACACTGCCGGACTCGTCACGGATGATGATGAACTGAATGCGCTTTTGATCCCTAAGGGTTTCGACCCAGCCACCAATAGTTACGGGGCCATCCTGGCTAGCTGCGAGCGTGCCAATGGTTGAGCGATTTAGCATTTAGTTACCTCTTAGAGTGCGCTGAGAACTGCGTTGCATAAAGTTTAGCGAAGGTAGACTTTTGGTTATGCCTGCCTCCCGCCTTCATCTAGTGCGCCACGGCGAAGTATTTAATCCAAATGGTGTGCTTTATGAGCGCATCGAGGGCTTCGGCCTTAGTGAGCTTGGCCACAAAATGGCGAGAGCCGCCGCCGAACAACTGGCGTCGGAAAATCGCCAAATTTCCAAAGTTTTTGCATCGCCACTTCAACGAACCAAAGAATCTGCGAAGCCGATTGAAGAGCGGTTCGGGCTACAGCTCTCTGAAGAGCCGAGGGTCATTGAACCTTGGAACCGCTTTGCTGGTTTGAGGGTTGGACCCAGAGCTCTATTGGTTAGACCCTCAATTGCACTGAATCTTTACAACCCGCTGCGACCAAGTTGGGGAGAGCCTTACAAACAGATCGCTGCTCGAATGCAAGCGGCTGCTTTGGATGCTTGGAACTCAACTGAGTCTGGTGACGTGGTGATTGTCTCCCATCAGCTACCTATCTGGATGCTCTACCGATCCGCGCAGGGTCTGCGCCTGCCTCACAATCCAAGTGATCGTCGCTGCTCGCTGTCTTCAATCACCTCGTTTGAGGTTGTTGAAGGCAAGTTGGTTGAGGTTGACTATCGGGAGCCGGGGCAGGAGCTAGCGAAACGGCTGAGCACACAAGCAATTGACGGGGGTGCGGTTTGAAGCGCGACACTCAAAGAGCAATCGCTATCGCTATCGTCATTTTTATCGTTGGCTCCTTAGCTCTAAGCCTTGCAGGTTGTACTTCAGACCCACTTGCCGATCAATTCCGTTCTGGGGATAGCAAGAACTACATTGCTGGTGACGGAACTGTGACTGAATTTGCAGTTGATCAGCGCCCTAGTTTTTTGCCATTCACCGGTGAGACCGAAAGTGGAATGCAGCTCTCAAGTGACGCCTTCGAAGGCCAGGTTGTGGTCATGAACTGGTGGTACGCGGCATGTGCTCCGTGCAGAGCTGAGGCACCAGATCTCCAGACGTTGTCAGAGGAGTTTGCAGATCAGGGTGTGCAATTTGTCGGGGTAAACGTCAGAGACACTGCGGCCACCGCGCTGGCCTTTGATCGAAACTTCGGGATCACGTTCCCTTCGATAATCGATGCCCAATCAGGCACGGTTTCACTGGCTTTTCAGGGAGTCGTTAGCCCTCAGGCGGTGCCAACCACGATTGTGATTGATAAAAACGGCCAGGTGGCCTCTCGCATTCTTGGACGCATCGATGCCTCAATTTTGCGAACGCTAATTAAGACGGTGGTAGCCGAGTGAACCCGGCGGAATTAGTTCTCAACGGTTCGCTGCTAGTTGCGCTACCAATTGCTCTACTGGCTGGAGTTCTCACCTTTCTGTCTCCTTGCGTGCTCCCTCTTGTCCCGGGCTACCTTGGATATGTATCCGGCAGCGCCAACAGCAAGGGCAAGCTACTGATCGGCTCCCTGCTATTCGTGGCAGGCTTCACATTTGTATTTGTGACGCTTGGTGTGCTTGCTGGGACAGCTGGACTGGTGTTTATCGCAAATAACCAGTGGATCCAGATGGTGCTTGGTGTCCTGGTGATTGTTGTGGGACTAGCGATGATTGGCCAGTTTCGATTCTTGCAGCAGACCCTAAAGTTCAATTTCAGTCCGCGAGTCGGTCTGGCCGGAGCACCACTTCTTGGCTTGGTCTTCGCGCTTGGCTGGACTCCATGCATCGGGCCAACGCTTTCGGCGGTCTTGGTGCTGGCTTCAAATTCTGGAGACCCAGTTCGCGGAGGAATACTTGCCACCGTGTATTCGCTCGGAATCGGAATCCCGTTTATTTTGATCGCACTCGGTGTCAGCTGGGCAGCCAAGAGCGTTGGCTTTGTGAAGCGCCACATCAGGATTTTCAACCTCATCGGTGGATGGATGCTGGTTGTCATTGGAGTGCTGTTGGCCACAGGTCTCTGGGGTCAATTTGTGCGGTTGATTCAGGAGGTGACTTCTGGCTATGAACTCATTCTCTAATTTGATGTTTTGGCCCAGGTGGTTCTGGCGTCAGCTGACATCAATGCGTACCGCACTGTTTCTTCTTTTGTTGTTGGCGATCGCAGCTGTTCCCGGCAGTGTTTACCCGCAGCGCTCTGCAGACCCAAATGGCGTACGTCAGTTCTTCGATAAGAATCCTGAGCTAGCGAAGTGGATGGATGGCATCCAGCTCTTCGACGTCTACACGTCGGTGTGGTTCTCGGCGATCTATCTGCTGCTCTTTATTTCTTTGGTTGGTTGCGTGTTACCAAGAACCAAGGTGCACTTTGAAGCCCTGAGAGCAAAGCCTGTTTCGACTCCCAAGAATCTCAGCCGTATGCCAGCCTTTGAGTCCAAAGAGCTCACCGGTGACGTGCTTGATGCAAGCTTCGAAGTCTTGAAGTCTTCCGGTTACAAAGTTGAACGGCAGGGTGATTCCGTTTCTGCCGAAAAGGGCTACCTGCGTGAAACCGGCAATCTCGTCTTCCACCTCTCACTAATCGGTGTTCTCATCGCGGTAGGCGTTGGTGGCGGTCTTAGTTTCAATGGTCAGCGCGTATTGGTTGAAGGTGACACTTTTGTGAATAACCTTGCGAGCTACGATTCTTTTTCACCCGGCACTTTTTTTGATGAGTCGATGCTGGCGCCATTTAGCGTGACGCTCGATAACTTCGATGTGATCTATGACCTCAATAACTCGAACAATCTTGGCCAACCAGTCGACTTCATAGCTGACGTGACAACCGAAAAGGGACAATCTCAAATTCGGGTGAACTATCCGCTAGAAACAGACCGAGGCAACATCTACCTAACCGGTAATGGCTTTGCCCCAGTAATCACCATCTTTGATGGCGAAGGCAACATTGCCTTTTCGGGCCCAACCGTTTATCTCCCACAAGATGCCAACATGACTAGCTTGGGCGTGATCAAGGTGCCGGATGCCGAGCCCAAGCAGATCGGCATAATTTCATTCTTTTACCCGACTGCCCAGAAATTGGAGTCCGGGGCTTACACGTCGATCTATCCAGACCCAATCGATCCACTTTTGACGATGAATGTCTATACCGGTGATCTTGGTCTTGACGCAGGAATCCCGCGAAGCGTATTTGCTTTGGACACCTCCGCCTTGGAAACCGTTGCATCGAGGCAAGGTCCTAATGATCCAGTTGAGCTGAGGGTTGGTGAAATCAAGGAGCTGCCCGAAGGATTGGGATCGGTTCGGTTCGATGGGCTAGTCAGGTATGCCTCATTAGATGTTGCCTATAACCCAGGTGGAGTTTGGGTTTTGCTCTTTGCGCTATTGGCACTTGCTTCGCTGGCAATCTCGCTTCTAGTACCTCGTCGCCGAGTTTGGGTAAAAGAGCTAGAGAATGGGAAAATTGAGTTTGCTGCTCTGGCTCGTGGCGATGACCCAAGGCTTGAAGAGGTCTTGAGTGAATTAGTAACAAAAATAGAAACCAAGGTTGGAAGTAAATGACCGTTGCGCTGAATGAGCCGTTGTCTCAAGTCTCGCTGCTTTTCGTATCGGCTGCGATGGGGTTGGTGGCAGTTGCCCTGGTCCTGTTTTCGCTTCAACTTTCGAAGCTGGTTGGCCAGTCTGTCGAAGAGCGAAGCAAGCTATCCATGCTTGAAAAGCTGGGCTTTGGCGCAACCATTTTGGCCGAAGTGGTTCTTGGAGTGGGCGTCGTGCTGAGAGGTATTGCAGCCGGGCGAGTGCCATGGGCCAACATGTATGAATTTTCAATCACCGCTTCGTTCTTGATTCTCATGGTCTATCTGACCTCACTAAAGATCAAAGACGTCAGATTCATTGCCACATTCGTTACTGGATTTGTACTGATCGTTTTGTTTGCAGCAGTCTCCCTTTTCTATGTTGAGGTAAAAACCCTGATGCCAGCGCTGCAAAGCTATTGGCTTGTGATTCACGTTGTGGTGGCGATTCTTGCTACCGCATTCTTTGCAATTGCAGCGGGACTGCATGTTGCATACCTGGTGAAGAGCAGCAAGTTTGCAAAGCGTCTAATGGAGCTCTTCCCAGCGCTTGAGACTTTGGAGCGATTGGCCTACCGATTCAACATCGTTGGGTTTGTGCTTTGGAGCTTCACCTTGATAGCAGGTGCAATCTGGGCAGAGCGTGCCTGGCATCGCTATTGGGGCTGGGACACTAAAGAGGTTTGGACGTTCATCATTTGGACCCTCTATGCCGGTTACCTTCACGCCATGGCGACCAGGGGTTGGAATGGTAAACGTGCAGCATGGCTAGGTTTGGTTGCATTCTTGGCCGTGATCTTCAACTTCACAATTGTGAACATGTACTTCAAGGGTCTTCACGTTTACTCAGGCCTCTAGAAGCTGAAGGCACCTAGTTAGTCTTGCTAGCCACCACGCGGTTCTGTCTGGGCTAGCTGCGTATTTGAGAAGCAAATCAGGGTCAGGCTCGACTTCTCGGATTTCAATCGATCCATCTTTTGCAATAAGTGAATCTGCGCAAATGTCACCCTCAAGCAGGCTGATGGTTCCGAGCCCGCAGTCGTAGTTCAAAGTGGGTAGCGCTCCGGCCAGAAAGAGGCCTTGAGAAATACCAATTGAGGTTTCAACTGCCGAGCTCACAACCGCATCTAACCCAGACTCAGATGCAACGTGAAGGGCTTCAGAAATGCCTCCAAGCGGTTGCACCTTAAGAACTGCAATGTCTGCCGCCCTAGCCCTGGCCACCTCAAGAGGATCGGAGTTCTTTCGTATTGATTCATCAGCCGCAATCTTGAAATCCAAACCGAGAAGGGTAAGTCGCCTCTTCAGCTCAGCTAGCTCGGTAATCGTTGCAACAGGCTGCTCTAGGTAGTCGATGTCAATTGCCTCAAGGCGCTTAGCAAGTTCTAAGACTTCCTCGATGGTGTAACCACCATTTGCATCTAGGCGGATCTTCGCCTCGGGATAAAGCCTTGCCACTTCGCGAATGCGACGAAGATCTTCTTCTACGCTCTGGCCAGCTTCTGCCACCTTTATCTTGACCGTGCTGAAAGATCCAAATTTCGCCAGTACTCCCTCGACTGATTCGATACTGACGGCAGGAAGCGTAGCGTTGATTGGCACTGCAGATCTGTATAGATGAGGCAGGGAGTCATTGGCAAAACTCAAGGCAGCTTTCAACCAATTTGCTGCCTCGGCATCTTCGTACTCAACAAATGGGGAGAATTCGGCCCATCTCTTTGTTCCTTTGAACAAAAGAGCTTCCCTATGGGTCAGGCCGCGAAAATTTACCCGCATTGGAATGCTCACAACGCTAATTTCCGTTATCCGGTCCCCGAACACCCGATTAGTCTAAGTGCATGGCAAATTCGGTATCTGAGACCTTTGACGCAAACCTCTGGAACGAGGTTGCAGGCTTTGAAGATTTGGTCGACGTCAGCTATCACCGCCACGTCTCTATGGGCGTTGTGAGAATTGGCTTTTCTAGACCAGAGGTACGCAACGCATTTCGACCTCAGACTGTTGATGAGCTCTATCGAGCGCTAGATCATGCCCGAATGTCTTCGGATGTCGGAGTGGTTCTACTAACCGGAAACGGCCCAAGCCCTAAAGACGGCGGTTGGGCATTTTGCTCAGGTGGCGATCAGAGGGTTCGCGGTCAGTCCGGTTACGAATACGGCAATGGCGGTGCCGGAAGGCTGCACATTCTTGAGGTTCAGCGACTTATTAGGTTTATGCCGAAGGTCGTCATTGCACTTGTTTCCGGCTGGGCCGCAGGTGGCGGACATTCGCTAAACGTGGTTTGCGATCTTTCGATTGCATCAAAAGAGCATGCGATGTTCAAGCAAACCGACGCCGATGTTGGCTCGTTTGATGCCGGTTACGGCAGCGCCTATCTGGCGAGGCAAACCGGACAGAAGTTTGCCCGCGAGATCTTTTTCCTCGGTCGTGAATATGACGCCCAGAGAGCTTATGAGATGGGTGTTGTCAACGCGGTAGTGCCGCATTCCGAGTTGGAGAGCACGGCCTTGGAGTGGGCAGAAGATATTCTGGCTAAGAGCCCGACTGCAATTCGCATGCTCAAATATGCATTCAATGCCGTGGATGACGGTCTTGTTGGTCAGCAACTATTCGCAGGCGAGGCAACCCGTTTGGCCTACGGAACCGACGAGGCTAGCGAGGGCAAGAATGCATTCTTGGAGAAGCGCAAGCCTGACTGGTCTGACTATCCCTGGCACTTCTAAATGAAGCCACTAAAACTGGTTGCTGCCAATGACACATTTGGTGCACTGCAGGCAACCATTGAGATGCTTGAGAATAAGCACGCGCTGTTCATTACCCCTCCTGAGGTAAACGGCCTGATGCCAGAGGTTCACAACCTGGCCGATGACGTCGATGATTCGGTCGCGTTGATCGTTGAGAGTTCTGGGTCAACCGGAACGCCAAAGAGAATAGAACTTTCCGCAAATGCCTTACTGGCTTCTGCAACCTCATCGGCCAAGGCATTAGGTGGTCATGGGCAGTGGCTGCTGACGTTGCCAATCAACTACATAGCGGGCATGAACATGCTGGTTCGATCTGTGGTTGCCGACACCCAGCCAGTGATGATGAACACTCAATTGCCTTTCACTGCCGAAGGGTTTTCGAGAGCCGCTTCAATGCTTACTGGTGAAAAGAAATTCACCTCATTGGTCCCTGCGCAGCTAGCAAGGTTGGCCAAAGCGATAGAGACGGATGGCTATCTCATGGGTCAGCTTAAAAGGTTCGATGCAATTCTGGTTGGCGGTCAAAAGCCGGATCGAGACGTTTTTGCCAGGCTGAAAGATCAAGGCGTAAATCTGGTTGAAAGCTATGGCATGACCGAAACTGCAGGCGGCTGCATATATGACGGCTATGCCCTCGAGGGGGTTCGCTGGAAGCTGCATGATGAACGGATATCAATAGCGGGTCCGACTTTGGCAAATGGTTTGGGTGACTGGTTCGAAACCAACGATTTAGGTATTGACGTCTCAGGGAGGCTCGAGGTTGTTGGTAGAGCAGATCGCGTCATTGTTTCTGGCGGCCTGAAAGTTGCACTAGACCTTGTTGAAGAGGCTGCCAGGTCTGTAGCCGGTGTCGTTGAAGCCGCAGCTGTCGCTATCGATTCAGAATGGGGCCAGTCTGTCGGCTTGGTCTTCACCGGTTCACCGGAGGTGAGCTTTGATTCTCTGGTGGAGATCTCCAAGGCGGCTAAACCAGTGAAGGTGATTCACCTGGAGAAGTTGCCTTCGCTTACCTCCGGCAAGCCCGACCTGATTGCTATCGCCAACTTGTTTAGGGCTTAGCATTTTCGGATGGCCGTAAAAAATTGGATCACCGGTGCAAGAGTGAGAACCTTGCCACTTGCGATCGCACCCATTTTTCTTGGCTCTGCCGCAGCTAACTTGGTTGACCGATTTGATTTGAC
>CAYOXP010000008.1:0-13274 GCA_964407995.1 uncultured Aquiluna sp. | reverse complement strand
TCGATCATCGCGGCTTGGTATTACACAGGTGGTAAGCGCCCGTATGGATATGCAGGTCTTGGTGAAGTCGTGGTGTTTGTCTTTTTTGGTCTGGTCGCCACTATCGGCACCACCTACATCCAGACCCTGCACTTTGATGGCATGAGCCTTTTGCTCGGCATCAACTTCGGTCTGTATGCCACTGCGGTTCTGCTGGTAAACAATATTCGGGATATCGAGACCGATAAGGCAGCCAACAAAAACACCATTGCGGTGAAGCTGGGCGAGAAGAAATCAAAACTAGTTTTCGGGGTAATGGTCTGGCTGCCGGTCGCATTCAATTTGTTTTTGATTCTTCTTTATCCGGCTACCATCCTGGGGCTAATCAATCTGCTGATTGTGATCCCGGCATTCTTGAGCTGCGTAAAAGGCAAGAGTCCAAAAGAATTGATTACTTCCTTGAAGCTGACCAGCCTGGCTGGTTTTGGCTATGGATTACTTATCAGTCTCGGACTTGTCTTGGTTAGTTTCTGAATCCAGAATTCGGTTTTCTAAATCGCTCTCTTCGTCTTTGTAGCTACCTTCTTGGTCTCGCGAGAGCTTTCGTGAGACTGACTCGCTAAGTGCATTGCGTTGTTTATCTAGGAAGATAAGCGAAATGGCGAATGAGACTACCGCTGCAATAATTGCGGAGAAATATGGGTTGAAATTGACGGCAAGCAATATCCAGAAAAGGGCAAAAAACATGCCCAAACGAATCAGGGTGTAGCTAAGCCAAGGGTTTTTCACCCATTTAGTCTAAGCGAGTAACAACTAGGGTTGAGATATGACAAGACTGGCCATCGCCTCAATTGCCTTTTTGGTGATCTTTACGATTTTCACCACCGTTTACGCCGCTGCAGCCGAAAAAAACGAAGTCAGGCTGCTACCAAAGTGGGTCTGGGTTTTGCTCTGCCTGCTGGTGCCGTTCTTTGGTGGATTGCTCTATCTGATGGTTGGCAGACCTCTTGGTCGCGGGCCCCAAGGTCGCGGACGCTCTCGCATCATCGCCCCAGATGATGACCCAAACTTCCTCAGTGACCTGCAGCGCAAGCTGAGAAAAGACGACGAAGACAAAAAGTGAGTCATTCTCAAACCTTCGCCGCAAAGCTGATTGCCGCCCTTTACAACAACGGCGTAAAGAGCTTCTACCTAGCCCCGGGCTCAAGATCCCAGGCCCTTGCGATCGCAGCCAATCAGCTAGCTGAGGCAGGTTTGTCGGATCTGACAATCAGGCTTGATGAGCGCTCAATGGGCTTCATGGCTTTGGGTAGATCACTGGCCGAAAAGCTACCAGTGGCGGTAATCACAACAAGCGGCACAGCTGTTGCAAACCTTCACCCTGCGGTCTTGGAGGCTCACCACTCAGGTGTTCCAATCATCTTGCTGACCGCTGATCGACCAGCCAGACTGCGTGGGCTCGGTGCCAATCAGACCACTAACCAAGTCGGTATTTTTGCCGATGCGCTCAGGGCGATGTTTGATGTTTCTGTGCCCGAGGAAAATGAATTTGATCCCGAGGATTTGGCAAAGCAAGCAGTGGCAATTGCTATGGGCGCAAAAGATTCAGAACGCCCTGGGCCAGTGCAGCTCAACCTCCAGTTTCAGGAGCCCCTAAGTAGTGCCGAGCCCAGCGCAGTGGAATTCGCAAAAACTCCAATCCTGCCGAGCCTGGAGTTATCGATTACCGAACTTGAGGTAAAGGTTTCAGCACATGCGGTAGTTGTGGCAGGAAGCGGCGCGACAGCTGCGGCCGCAGATTTTGCTATGGCTGCCCATCTTCCGCTTTTTGGGGAGCCCACCTCGGGTGCAAGATTTAGTGAGAACCTGGTGGTCGACTATCCGACCAAGCTAAAGACGGAACTGGCTAAAGAAGTAGACCAGGTATTTGTTTTTGGTAAACCGACTCTTTCAAGAGCGATTCAGAAATTGATTTCTGGCTCAGAGGTTTGGGTTGAGGTATCCCGACAGCATGGCCTTTTCAATGTCTTTCAAAATGCCCAAGGTTTTGCAGACCGTTTGATTCCTCTGGGCAGTGCCCCCACGGATTGGTTAGAGAAATGGCGTGGTGAAGCAGTTGCATTTTCAAGCCGTGGCGAGCTGGCACGAGCCGTTTGGAATGCCACGGCACCAGGTGAGCAAATTTTGTTTGGTGCCTCTCAAATCATTCGTGATGCAGAGGCCTCACTCCCTGCGAAGGAAATTATTGCTTTTGCTAACCGAGGTCTTGCGGGGATTGACGGCACTGTTTCAACTGCCCTTGGACTGGCGCAATCTGGAAGAAAAACCAGAGTCTTGCTTGGTGATCTCACCTTGCTTCATGATGCATCGGCCTTGAATCTCACGGGCTTAGGGCGCCTAGATGTTCAGCTTGTGGTTGGTAACGATCATGGAGGCGCGATATTTCGCAACCTAGAGGTAGCCTCCAGCATCTCAGAGCGTCAGCTAGAAAAACTATTCCTGACACCACAGCAGGTTGACCTGCATGCTCTAGCAGCGGCCTACGGTTGGAACTACCTCAGGGTCGAAAACGTCAAAGATCTTGAGCAAGCCATGGCAAACGAAGGCCCTTGGCTAATCGAGTATCTACTTTAGGAATCGAACGCGTACCTAACAGCGCGAAGCTTAAGTTCGGTCTCTGCGAGCTCAGCGTCTGGATCTGACTCGGCAACAATGCCGCAGCCGGCTATAGCCCGAATTCGGCTGCCGGTTTCAGTCGTTTCAATTACCCCACCGCGAAGTGCAATTGCCAATTCACCCGAGCCGTCAGACGCAATCCAGCCAACCGGGCCGGCATAGCCGCCGCGGTCAGATTGCTCTAGCTCGTGAATCAATTCATTCGCTTGGTCGCGTGGTGTGCCAGCGACTGCTGCCGTCGGGTGAAGTCTTGCAACCACATCAAGCAGAGTCACCTCTGATTTGAGCTTGCCCCTTACATCGGTCGCTAAATGCCATAGGTCAGGCAGTGCAAGAGAGAATGGCTCGCTGTCTGCCTCTACCCAATCGCAGAATGGGCTTAGCTCATCGATCATCGATTTGACGGCATATGCGTGCTCATGGATGTTTTTGTTGGAGTGGGTAAGGCTAGATGAGATAGCTCGATCAACATCTGGATCGGTTCCGCGTCCAGCGGTTCCTGCCAACACTCTGGCTGAGACCTCGCCTCTGTCACCTCGAATTAGCAACTCTGGCGAGGCTCCGAATACGCCTTCGACCTTGTATGTCCAGCAGTCCGGGTAGCGCCTGCGTAACCTGGCAAGCGGCTCACTCAGATCTGGTTGGGCAGCTAGGTCCATAACCAGTTCTCGAGAGAGAACGACCTTTTCTAAATTGCCAGATTTGATGTGTTCAATAGCTTTGGCAACGTTCGCCTTGAAGCTCTCCGCACTCTTGGCCCCAGATGCAAATTCCCCTGGTTTTACTCTTACTTGGCGAGCCTGTTCCGATTCAGCTTTTACGACAACCTCGAACGTTTGATCTTGATCTACGACGATTAGTCTGGCTGGAATCACAAGGACGCTCTCGGTTTCCGAGTCGGGAGAGAAGGTTATCGAGGCAAAGGCGGTAAGGGAAATGTTTTCTGAACCCGTTTCGTTGATTACCGATGCGCTCGACACCAGGTCTGTCCATTTTTGATTTAGTTCTTCGATGCGTTTTGGGCCTTTGGCACTTAGCCGTGCAGCCGTTCCAATACCAAAAAGTGATCGCTCTTTACGAGTGAACAGGTAGTCGTAGTTTTCTGGCGCAAATGGAGCGATGCGGCGAATTATCACTTCAAGCGACATCGCACACCCTTGCTACTAGTTATCTGAGAAATTTCAGCAAATAGTGCAACTTCTTTGGGGCACTATTTATTCTTGGAACAAGTCTAATTAGGAGTCTAGGTGCGAAGGTTTGTGGCCAGCTTGCTGCTGCTACCCGCTTTGTCCCTACCTCTGGCGGCGCTCGCAGACGAGGATGACGAACACGTCATCGGGCCCTCTTCCCTTGAAGAAAAAGCCAACAGCAATATCTCCGAACCCATCAAAGTCGAAGATATCGTCATTACGACTCAGACGGATGCAGACAAATTTGTGAACGCGACAACTCCTTTGGCGCTAGCCCTCGGCATTGGTTCGTTGTCTCTGGTCATCTACACTCTCGCCCGCAGTTCGAACGGCAGCGATAAAGATTAGACTTGGCCTGTGAGCAAGGCCGACCTATCCAAAAGACCCGAAGCAGTTTCGGCGATGTTTGATTCAGTTGCTCACTCATACGACAAGACCAACGACCTTCTTTCTTTTGGTCAATCCAGGCTCTGGCGCGGCAAGGTCGCAAAAGCTGTAGCTGCTAAATCTGGAGAATCCATTCTCGACATTGCCGCCGGAACCGGCACCAGCTCGATGGCATTTGTCGGCGATGGCATAAAAGTCGTGGCAGCGGACTTTTCGCAAGGGATGCTCGCCGAAGGCAGAAAGCGCTACCCACAGCTCGAGTTCGTATTTGCCGACGCCATGAATTTGCCATTCAAGGATCAAGAGTTTGATGTCGTGACCATGAGCTTTGGTCTTCGAAATGTTGCAGATCACAAGGTGGCGCTCAAAGAGTTCAACCGTGTGCTCAAGCCTGGCGGTCGTCTAGTTATTTGCGAGTTCTCACATGTGAGAGGGCTATTCGGAGTTCTCTACCGCTTCTACCTAAGACATTTCTTGCCAAAGATCTCGGCACTGTTTTCAAAGAGCCCAGAGGCCTATGACTACTTAGCCGAATCGATTCAGGCTTGGCCGACTCAGATTCAGCTAGTGAACGATATTCATCAGGCCGGCTTTAGCGAAGTCAAATACCGAAACCTCTCGCTTGGCATTGTCGCAATTCATCAGGGAGTTAAGAAATGAAAATCTCCCTGCCATCACAGCTTCGATTGGTGTCAGACCGCGAATTAATCTCAGACCTTGAAACTCGCATGGAGGCAGTCGAGGCTGCAATAGCGGAAGCTACCAGCCACACCGAGCCACTAATCAACTCGATGTCCTCTCACCTGGCTAAGGCCGGAGGCAAGAGACTTCGCCCCGTGCTCACGCTTCTAACCTCCAGGTTGGGTGAGTCGCAAAACCAAGATGTCATTGATGCTGCAGTGGTAATGGAGATTACCCACCTCGCAACTCTTTATCACGATGACGTCATGGACCAAGCTGCAAAGCGAAGGGGTGTTGACACCGCGCATTTGGTTTGGAACAACAATGTTGCAATTTTGACCGGTGACCTGCTTTTCGCTAGGGCTTCAAACATCGTTTCTTCGCTGGGTGTAGACGCCTTGAAGCTTCAAGCTAAAGTTTTTGAACAACTCGTCTTGGGGCAATTGCATGAGACAGTTGGCCCGACTCCTGGTCAAGCACCAATCGATCACTACATCCAAGTTCTACGAGATAAGACCGGCTCCCTAATCGCCCTTTCTGCACAAATGGGCGCACTCCTATCCGGAGCTGACTCCGCTTATCAAGAACCACTAAAAGAATTTGGCGAGAAGATCGGCATTGCCTTCCAGCTGATCGATGACATCATCGATATCCAAAGCACCAAAGAGCAGTCCGGCAAAGTTGCCGGCACGGATCTTTTGGCAGGAGTGCCAACCTTGCCAGTATTGCTACTGGCCAATAGAGATGATGAATCATCAGCCAGACTGCTGGTTGAAATTGAGAACGTGACCGAAGACCAACTGCCAGAAGTCTTGGCAAAACTTCGTGGGCACGATGTTATGGCCGAGGCCATGGAGATTACTCAGGGCTGGGCCCAGAGTGCAATTGAAGCTTTAGATCCGCTACCAACCTCGAGCGTAAAGGCGGCGTTGACCGCATTCGCCAAGGCGGTAGTGGATCGCAAGGGATAGTGAAAGAGGGAAGCTTGCAAAAGCTAAGACTTGCAGTAGTTGGGGCAGGACCAGCTGGTATTTATGCATCGGACTTGATTTTGAAGGCCGAGCGTGACTTCGAGGTATCGATCGATCTATTCGATTTGTTGCCTGCGCCTTATGGCTTAGTTCGTTATGGAGTAGCTCCGGATCACCCAAGAATCAAAGGCATTATTCGTGCTCTTTATGAAGTGCTCGACCGCGGCGACATTCGATTCTTCGGAAATGTTGAATACGGCAAAGACCTAACGCTAGAAGATCTGAAGCAGCACTACAACGCGGTCATTTTTGCGACGGGTGCGATTGCCGATGCAGATTTGAATATTCCAGGCATTGAGTTAGATGGCTCATACGGAGCTGCCGATTTCGTCAACTGGTATGACGCGCACCCAGACTTCCCAATGACCTGGCCACTAAATGCCAAAGAAATTGCGGTCATTGGAAACGGAAACGTTGCACTCGATGTTGCACGCATGCTCATCAAGCGCCCAGATGACCTGCTGTCAACCGATATCCCAGACCACGTTTATCAGGGCCTAAAGGCCTCACCGGTGACTGACGTACACGTATTCGGAAGACGCGGGCCTGCGCAAGTTAAATTCAGCCCTCTAGAACTTCGTGAAGCCCTGCACGTCGAGGGTGTTCAGTCAATTGTTTACGACGAAGACTTCAAATATGACGAGGGCTCACAGGCTGCTATCGACTCGAACAACCAGGTTCGTGTGATGGTTAAAACCTTGGAAGACCTTCGTGAAAACCCTCAGGCGCAAGAGGATCGTAGACTCCACCTTCACTTCTTCGAGACCCCAGTTGAGGTGACTGGAGAAGATGGAAAAGTTTCTGGAATCAAATTCCAGCGCACTGAGCTGGATGGAACGGGAAACGTAAAGCCGGTCGATGAATTCAAGTCTTACTCAGTGCAGGCCGTTTACCGAGCTGTTGGCTACTTTGGCTCAGCTTTGCCAGAGGTGCCATTCGATTCCGCCAAGGGTGTTATTTCAAATACTGAGGGCCGAGTTGTTGACGCATCAGGCAATCACATCCCAGGTGTTTACTGCACGGGCTGGATTAAGCGAGGTCCGGTTGGGCTCATTGGCCACACCAAGGCAGATGCTATCGAGACCATCGGCCACGTGATCGCCGATCAAGCAAGCTGGTGGCAACCAGAGAATCCAGGTGAAGAACAGATCGTTGAGCTGCTGACTTCGCGTTCGGTGCCATTTATCGATTGGGCTGATTGGTTGAAGCTCGATTCAGTGGAGCGCGAACTTGGCGAAGCTGAGGGTCGTGAACGCAAGAAGTTATTTGATCGTGAGCAGATGCTCGATCTAGCCAAGAACCGAGACTAACTTGCAGCCCCTTCCAAGACCAAGACTGCGCAGAGCGCAGATTGCGATGCTACTGACCTTTACATTTATGGGTCATATGGCGCTCGCATCGGTTGCTTGGGTTCCAGAATTCATTGATCGCTTAGACGTCTCTTTTGCCCAGTGGGGAACCATCATTGGCTTTGGTGTTGTGGGATCAATTACTCCGCTATTTTTCGTCTCGCGGTTGATCATGCGATATGGTCCTAGAACCGTAATTCGGTTTTCTAACTATGCAGCTGCCATCATGCTGGTCTCGCTTGGTTTGACTACCAACCCTGCAATTTGGTTCGTATTCAACATGGGCTTCAACTTCTTCATGTCTATCACCGGCGTCTCGGTGAACTCCCACTCTGTCTTGTTGCAGAAGCAGATCAAGAAGAATGTGATTGGCCGCTTTCACGCCGGTTGGTCGCTAGGTGCCGTTGGAGCAGCCATGACCGGCGGCCTTTCGACCATGTTCTTGGATCTCGAATACTTCCTGATTGCCGTTGCGATTCTCACCATTCTGGTGTTTGAGTTCTCGCTGCGTTGGTTGCTCTCAGCCAGTGAGGATGGTCACCTCGAGGAGAAGGCAAACGTAGTAAAGCGGAAGTTCTACCAACTCCCAGCGCAACTGGTTTTGTTGGCCGCAGGTATGTTCGGCATCGTTTACCCAGAGGTGGCAGTAATCGATTGGGCTGCAGTATTCGCCAGGGACGTGCTAAATGTTGACCTTGCCCTCAGGTCAATTCCATTCGCTGGCTTCATGGCGGGCATGATTATCGGGCGCCTATCCATGACGAGGCTTGCTGAAAAGCACCATCCAAATTTGATTGCCTCGCGCGGTGCATTTCTAGCTGCAGTAGTTTTGGCTGCCGTGGCACTCTTTGCCCCGCTAGCCAGCGGGTTATCAAGCACCTTTGGCTTGATTCTCACCACCTTGCTTTGGAGTGTCGCCGGGCTCGGATTGTCCCCCGGAGCGCCTACCTTTACCTCTGCTGCGGGACACGTTCCAGGTGTTTCAACCGCCTGGGCTGTGAGCCGAATGTCCCTCATGAGCTCATCGGTAACGGTTCTTGCCAAGACTTTGATGGGTGCTCTATCAGAAGGCGTGGGTGTTTCAACCGCATTCTTTTTCCCAGTCGTACTGGCCATCGGTTCGGGTCTGATCGCTCACCAGTTTGCTCAAAAGGCAAAGCAGGCAGAGCTCGATGCGGTGTCACCTCCAACCGCACCTATGCCGATTATCGTGTTGGAAGAAGAGCGCGAGTGACGCTCTATTTACTTGGCAATTCCCCGATGCAATATGCCTGGGGTAATTCAGAGCTGCTTGCGGACCTACTTGGCATTGAAACTCCAACTCATCCGATTGCGGAGCAGTGGTTTGGCACTCACCCGACCGCCCCTTCACAGGTTCTGGATGACAAAAACTCAACCCTGTCAGATCGCTACGGGGAGCTTGGGTACCTGGTCAAATTCCTTGCGGCGGCCAAGCCACTATCTATCCAGGCTCACCCAAGCAAGGAATATGCTGCCAAGCAATTTGCCGCTGGACACAAGTCCTACGCTGACGCAAACCACAAACCGGAGCTGATAATTGCCATCACCGAGTTTCGAGCATTGTGCGGATTTAGGGATCGAACTGATGTTCTCGAGGACTTGAGTGCTCTAGCCGAAGCATCGGAATCCCTTAAGAACCTAAAGTCCCAGTTTGAGGCGGCCGGGTTTGCTGCAGCGATGCAGTGGATATTTGAAAGCGAAGAGTCAGCGGTTTTACAAATAGTTGCTAACGCTCCACTTTTGGGTCGCAAGCGTGCTCGATTGATCGAGCAACTTTTTGAGCTACATGGTGCAGACAAGGGAATCTTGGTTTCAATCCTGATGAACTTGGTCACTTTGGAGCCAAACGAAGCGCTCTACTTACCAGCCGGCAATATCCACGCATATCTCTCGGGTCTTGGCGTCGAAGTGATGGCATCCAGTGACAATGTGCTGCGCGGAGGGCTCACCAAGAAGCCGGTAGATGTTCGCGAGCTACTGAAGGTATTGAGTTACCAATCCCTTAGCGAACCCAAGATTAAGGTCAAGCAGCTAGCCAAGGGACTCTGGGAATATCCAACCGATGCCGAAGACTTTAACGTTTACCGAGTCGAGCCAAGTGCCAGCAATTTACTAATGGACTTGGAGCTACCTAACACGGCAATCGTCGTTTGCACACAGGGTGAGATCGTGATTTCGACCAGCAAAGACGAAACCCTGAAGGTGGGTAGAGGTCAGGCTGCGTTTATCGCGGACAGCCGATTGTTCTCGGTAACCGGAAGCGGAACCGGCTTCCTAGCTCTTGGTTAGCGGAAGTTTGTAAACTGCAGATCTACTGGAACGTCTGCATTTTTTAGAAGTGCGATTGTGTCTTGTAAGTCATCGCGAGACTTTGAAGAAACACGTAGCTCGTCACCTTGAATCTGAGCTTTTACGCTCTTTGGACCCTCATCGCGGATCAACTTAGAGATCTTCTTTGCGTTCTCCTGGTCGATGCCATTCTTCATGGTGCATTCGATGCGATATTCCTTGCCTGAGGGGAATGGATCACCGCACTCAAGACTCTTCAAGGAGATTCCACGCTTGATCAGCTTTGACTCGAATACGTCCAACACTGCCTTCACGCGATCTTCGCTGTTGGCCTTGATAAGAACCTTCTCACCACTCCAGGCGATCGAGGCGTCGGTGCCTTTGAAGTCATAGCGCTGCTCAACTTCTTTGGATGCTTGGTTTAGAGCGTTGTCCGCCTCTTGGCGGTCTACCTTGGAAACTACGTCAAATGATGAATCAGCCATGAAACAGAAGTCTAGTTAGTCGCCTGGCGAGCGGTCGATGACCGCACCACCAAATCGATGTCCCAGTTGGTTAACTGCTCAACGTTCGCGAGCCTCTTTTCGTCACCCGATTCTAGGATGTCAACCAAAAGCTCAGCACCTTTCGCACCCTGCGCGTGAGGTTGCTGATCAATTGTTGATAGTCCGTAGAAATCCCCCATTGGGTGACCGTCCATTGCGATGACGCTGATGTCCTGGGGCACGCGAAGACCTAAGTCGCGGGCTGCTTGGATTGCACCAAATCCCATTTCGTCGGATGCGCAGTAAATAGCTGTTGGGGCGCTTCGTGGGTCTCCGAGCATTTGCTTGGCGGCGTTGTAACCACCACCGACTGTGAAGTCAGCCTCTCCGAGCCAAGCTGGATCAAAGTCCAGGTTTGCATCCAAAAGTGCCTCTTGGTAACCGGTGCGACGCAAGTATGGCTGGTGGAAATCCATTTCGGCAGCCGGCGTTCCGGAGATCAGGCCGATCTTTGTGTGACCGAGAGAGATCAGGTGCTGCGTTGCAAGACGACCAGCCCCCTCATCGTCAATTGAGAGAGATCTGGCGCCTGGAATAGGGCCACCAATTCCAATGATTGGCTTCTTGAGCTCACTGAGTCTTTTGAGCTCGGTATCCGAAAGTTTCACTGCAACCGTAAGCACGCCGTCAACGCGTTTGCGCAAAACTAAATCTTCAAATACTCGTTTCCTGGAGGCCTCGCCACCAGAAAGACTGTAAAGCGTTACATCGTAACCTCGGCTGACGAGCGCATTGACTGCGCCATCCAACACCGCCGAGAAGAACCATCGGTCGATGTAGGGCATGACTACACCGATGTTTTTGGAGCGACCAGTCGCCAGTGTGTAGGCCGAGGAAGAAGCTACATATCCCAGTTCCTGAGCGGCTTTAAGTACCTTTTCGCGAGCTCTGGCAGACACGTGACTCTTGCTATTTAGTGCCCTTGAAACGGTTGCCGTCGAGACTCCAGCTCGCTCTGCTACTTCGATGATTCCAACCATAAATAGCCACTGTAAAGCGTTACAGTCACTGCCGCTAGTTTGTAAACGGAAAATCAGGTATTCTTTTCCCTTGTGCCTAAGGCGCAATGGCTAGTTACCCAAGCGGCCAAAGGGATCTGACTGTAAATCAGCCGGCTCAGCCTTCGGGGGTTCGAATCCCTCACTAGCCACAAAACCCCCGAGTTATCGGGGGTTTTTGCTTTATGGGACTTTTTTTCATAACTTCTGAGTTGACCTTTTGGACGTCTGGAGACTAAATGAATTCGCTGCTGAATTTTCTAACCGGTAAGAAAACCGCGTGGGTGACCCTACTAATTGGACTTGTCTTTGCGGGCTTGGCCTTTGGCCCATTGGCTACTGAAGAGACCTCAACAACTCCGGGAACCGGTTTGCCGGAAACCGCAGAGTCGATGATCGTTGCCAAGTTGCAGGAAGACCTTCCGCAGCGCGAGGGCAGTGCAGTGTTCGTCGTATACGCATCCGAAACCGAGCTGACTGACAGCCAAATCGAATGGTTGCAGGGCAAGTTCGACCCAATGATTCAGATGCCTGCAGGTGGTGCCAATGAGAAGTTCTTGGAGTTCACCAATTTAGAAATTCAGGGCCAAGCTTTTGTTCCGCCGGCAACTATCTCTGAGAACAAGACCACAGCTCTAATCACGATCCCGCTGGATGCCACCGAAGACTTTGATGAGACTGAGGCCCGCGTGCTGGAGATTCGTGAAATCGCTCCGCAGGATATGCCGGCAGGTCTTGAGGTCTATGTCACTGGCCCTGAGGCATTCATCTATGACGTTGGCTCAATCTTCTCGGGCGCCGACTTTGTGCTACTGGGGGTAACCGCCTCGGTGGTCGCAGTGCTTCTTCTAATTACCTACCGATCTCCCGTGCTATGGATTGTGCCATTAGTGGTTGTCGGTACTGCTGATGGAATGGCCGGCATCTTGGCTAAGCGAGTCACTGAGCTATTTGGGTTCGTTCCCGATGCTTCGGTAACGGGCATTCTCTCGGTGCTGGTCTTCGGTGCTGGAACCAACTATGCCCTGCTGCTCATTTCTCGTTATCGCGAGGAGCTGTTAACCCACGAAGATCGACGCGAAGCGATGCGCATTGCGCTTAGGGGAGCAGGGCCAGCAATTCTGGCTTCTGGATCAACCGTTGCGGTTGCACTGGGGCTCTTGCTCCTTGCGCAAATCGAAGGCCGACAGGTTCTTGGCTTGATGGCAGCTGTTGGAATCGTGGTTGCAATGATCTCTGGTTTGCTTATCTTGCCTGCAGCCTTGGTGGTTTTCCCTAGAGGAATCTTCTGGCCATTGGTTCCAAAGGTTGGTGGCAAGAACCCATACGAGAAATCTCTTTGGGCCAAGCTTGGTCGCTCGGTTTCCAAGCGACCAGTCTTGATTGCGGGAACCGGAGCAGTCCTTCTTGCGGCACTCGCGACCGGAGGTCTTGGCATTAAGACCGGTTTGAGTGCGACGGAAATTTTCTTGCAGAAGCCCGAAGCGGTTGCAGGTCAAGAGGTCCTAGCGGATGCCTTCCCTGCTGGCAGTGCAACGCCAACTCAGGTTCTCGTGGATAACGCAAACGTCGATAGGGCAACAGAGATTCTGCTTGCACTAGACGGCGTTGATAGCGTCACCGCAACCACCAACAACGAGTCCATCACACAACTTGACGTTGTTTTGAATGCTGAAGCCCAGTCGCAGGAAGCCTTGGACATCGTCGCTCAGATGCGAGTGGACCTTGACGAACTCCCGGGCACAGCCTTAGTTGGTGGCCAAGATGCCACGAGCCTAGATGAGCAAGTTGCCACTCAAGCTGACCAGGCGCTGCTTGTGCCGCTGATTTTGATCTCAGTGTTTATCATTTTGCTTCTTTTGTTGCGATCGCTGGTTGCTCCTGTGCTTCTGCTTCTTGCAGTGGTGGGATCGTTCTTCTCCGCCGTTGGTGCGAGTTGGCTAATTTTCCAGTACGTATTTGGCTTCCCAGCTCTTGACCTAACGGTATTTATTCTTGCCTTCTTGTTCTTGGTTGCCCTAGGTGTTGACTACAGCATCTTCTTGGTGACAAGGGCGCAAGAGGAGGCGAGAAACCTTGGAACTCGAGAGGGTATGAAAAAGGCGCTCGGTGCTACCGGTGGTGTGAT
>CAYOXP010000007.1:20674-24061 GCA_964407995.1 uncultured Aquiluna sp. | reverse complement strand
AACACTTCGCTAGAGCTTCCAAAGCCATCGGACAATGAAAAGCTCGATTCCGACCCGGTTCGTTGCTTCAATGCAGAGGCGAGTGCTGCGATGGTTGCCGAGATTGATGATTGCCACTCCTCTGGTGACACAATTGGCGGCATTACAGAGACTTTGGTTTACGGCTGCCCTCCGGGACTTGGAACTTATGTTCACTGGGATCGTCGTCTAGATGCTCAAATCGCAGCAGCAGTTATGGGTATTCAGGCAATGAAGTCAGTCGAAATTGGCGATGGTGTCGAGACCACTAGGCGTCGTGGAAGTGTCGCTCACGACGAGATCCTTCGCGAAGACGGAATGGTCCACAGGCTTACCGATCGTGCAGGCGGCATTGAAGGTGGCATGTCCAACGGTGAGATCATTCGCGTCCGCGCCGGCATGAAGCCGATCAGCACTGTTCCTAGAGCGTTGCAAACCATTGATACTTCGACCGGAGATGCGGCAACCGCACACCACCAACGGTCTGATGTCTGCGCCGTTCCAGCTGCGGGTGTTGTGGTTGAAGCAATGGTTGCGCTGGTAATTGCAAACTCGGTACTTGAGAAATTCGGTGGCGACTCTGTTTCGGAGACCAAGCGAAATCTTGAGAGCTACCTAGCCGCTATGCCTGAGGTCCTGCGCTCCCGCATCGCAAGGCCCTAATGGCCAGCATCGTTCTAGTTGGGCCAATGGGATCAGGAAAGACCACCCTTGGAAAGAGACTTGCAAAAGAACTTCAACTCGAGTTTGTCGATACTGACAAATTGATCGCCAAGGACCATGGCGCAATCACAAAGATTTTCTCCGAGAAAGGCGAAGAGCACTTTCGCAACCTGGAGACTCAATATCTAAGGGATTCACTAGACGGATCGGCAGTTATCGCTACAGGTGGTGGCATTGTGATTCGCGAGGAGAATCGAGGTCTATTGAAGGGGCAGGTTGTGGTTTTTCTAGACACCGACAGCGAGCATGTGCTTGGGAAAATCAATCTTTCAAAACGACCCTTGCTAAAGGACAACCCCGAGCGCTGGGAAGAGATCTATAACGAGCGAAAGCCGCTGTATGAATCAGTAGCCACTGCTACCGTTTACACCGGAGGTCGTTCCATCAAGACCCTGATACAAGAACTCAAGGAGTTGATCTCACAGTGACATCGATCATTGGGCGTGCCCTGCTGGGTGAGGTGTCGCAGTCGCTTGATGGGGTGAAGAAAGTCCTGATTATTCACCCTCAGTCTTTGGCCGAGACTGCCACCGCAATTCAAGAGGATCTTCGATCTAAAGGTTTTGAAGCTTTGGTGGCGGAAGTGCCGAACTCTGAGGATGCAAAGCGCATTGAAGTCGCCAGTTTTTGCTGGCAAATCATGGGCCAGAGTGACTTCCACCGCAATGATGCCGTGATTGGCCTCGGTGGCGGTTCCACCACGGACCTAGCGGGATTTGTGGCAGCGACTTGGCTTCGCGGTGTGCGAAGCATCCTGATCCCAACAACCCTGTTGGGCATGGTTGATGCTGCGATTGGTGGCAAAACAGGAATCAATACTTCTGAAGGTAAAAACCTGGTGGGTGCGTTCCACATGCCGCATAGGGTCATCATCGACCTCGATACATTGGCCACTCTGCCACGCAACGAGCTGCTTGCCGGTATGGCCGAAGTTGCCAAGTATGGGTTTATTGAAGATCCGTGGATTCTTGATGCTATTGAGAATGATGAGTCTGCAACCGATAGTACAAGTGCCACATTTGAAGAGATCATTTGTCGCTCTGTTGCAATAAAAGAAAGAATCACAACCGAAGACTTCAAAGAGGCGGGGCAGCGCGAGTTTCTAAACTACGGTCACACCCTCGGTCACGCAATTGAACTAGCTGAGCGCTACAAGTGGCGTCACGGTGCGGCGATTTCAATCGGCATGGTATTCGCCGCGGAACTCTCTTTGCTGTCAGGAAAGTTGTCCGAGGCAGATGCCACTCGACACCGCACGGTTCTGGGCAAGCTGGGACTTCCAATGACTTATCGAGCGGACCGCTGGGAGCAGCTACTGGCAAGCATGCAGCGAGACAAGAAGTCTCGAGCTGGATCCCTAAGGTTTGTCGTGCTGGATGCGATTGGCAAACCGACGATGCTTCATGCCCCAACTCCGGAGCTGCTATTTACCGCTTACCAGTCGATTATTGAGTAGCGTGTACCCATGGCAAAAATCTTCGTTCTAAACGGCCCTAACCTAAACATGCTCGGTGCGCGTGAGCCAGAGGTTTACGGTAGCCAGACACTGTCAGACATTGAGCAGGCCTTGCAATCACAGGCCAGTGGTTTCGAACTGGTTTTCGGCCAAACCAATAGCGAAGATGAGCTAATTGGCTGGATTCATCAGGCATTCACCGAAAAGGCCGATGTAATTCTCAACCCGGCCGCATTCACTCACTACAGCTATGCACTAAGGGATGCGTGTGCAATGCTGCATTCTGTCGGTAGCAAGCTAATTGAGGTGCACATCTCGAACCCTCACACCAGAGAGACGTTCAGGCACACCAGTGTTATTTCAGGCGTTGCTACCGGTGTTATTGCAGGATTCGGTATTGATAGCTACCGCTTGGCTCTCAAGCAGCTAACTGGCAACTAGACTCTTTCAGGTTTATCAAGGAGAAACATGGCAACCTCAAACGATCTAAAAAACGGCATGGTGCTGAACATTGAAGGCCAGCTTTGGTCTGTTATCGAATTCCAGCACGTCAAGCCAGGCAAGGGCCCTGCTTTCGTGCGCACCAAGTTGCGTCACGTACTAAGCGGCAAGGTCGTTGAAAGGACCTTCAACGCTGGTGTCAAGGTTGAGACTGCAACCGTGGATCGCCGCGACATGCAGTACTTGTACAACGATGGTTCAGGCTTCGTGTTCATGGACATGACCACCTACGACCAGATCACCATCCCAACCGAGACTGTTGGAGATGCAGCTAACTACATGCTGGAGAACCAAGAAGCGACCGTTGCTCTTCACGAGGGTTCACCGCTTTACATTGAACTACCACCTTCAGTAGTCCTTGAGATCACCTACACCGAGCCAGGCCTTCAGGGTGACCGTTCAACTGGTGGTACCAAGCCTGCAACCCTAGAAACTGGCCACCAGATTCAGGTACCGCTTTTCATTGAGAACAACACCAAGGTTAAAGTTGACACCCGCACCGGTGACTACCTAGGTCGCGTGAGCGAATAGTTGAGCGCCAGAACTAAAGCACGTAAACGCGCACTAGATGCGCTTTATGCAGCCGATGTTCGCAAGCAGGAAGCCATTGAGCTCCTGAAGGCGACTGAGGCTGAAGTGACTGATCGTCAGAACCAGCAGGCGATCTTCGACTACGCGGAGATGCTGAT
>CAYOXP010000007.1:17798-20574 GCA_964407995.1 uncultured Aquiluna sp. | reverse complement strand
CTCTAGAGCCTGTTATGCTTTAGGAAATTCACCTTTAAATTCGTCCTGTGAGGCGAAGAAGGATGGCACCGTGCAAACACGCATCGTTCTTGATGCTCCCGACATCGACCGGGCTTTAAAACGCATTTCTCATGAGATTCTTGAGGCCAACGAAGGCGCTCAAAATCTAGTTCTCCTAGGCATACCAACCCGTGGTGCTCACCTGGCAAAGCGAATCGGTCAACTTTTGCACTCAATCGACTCCGAGTTTTCAGGCGCTGTTGGTGTTTTGGACATCACGATGTACCGAGACGACACTGCGAGTGCAGAGCGGCAAATACACGCTACTGAAATACCAGCCGGCGGTATCGAAGGTAAGACCATTGTCTTAGTCGATGACGTTCTTTTTTCTGGCAGGACGGTCCGTGCCGCACTAGATGCAATCACGGATCTTGGCCGACCAAAGCAAGTAAAGCTAGCGGTCTTGGTTGATCGCGGCCACAGGGAGCTCCCAATCAGACCTGACTTTGTTGGCAAGAATTTGCCAACGGCGCTTACCGAGCGGGTTAGGGTTCAAATTATTGAAACCGATCAAATTGATCAGGTGGTGATTGCCCAGTGAAACATCTAACTTCGATTTCCGACCTAACGGCAGAATCTGCGATCTCCTTGCTTGACAACGCCCAGCAGTTAGCTCAGGTGCAAGACCGAGAGGTCAAGAAGCTGCCAACTCTCCGCGGCAAAACTGTTGTCAATCTGTTTTTTGAGAACAGTACTCGAACTCGAATTAGCTTCGAAGTCGCAGCCAAGCGACTGAGTGCAGACGTAATCAACTTCTCTGCTGCAACATCGTCTCTAAGCAAAGGCGAGTCTCTCAAAGACACGGCGCAGACTCTAGAAGCTCTAGGCGCAGATGCGATTGTGGTGCGCCACCCAATGAGCGGAGCAGCTCACACACTTGCCCATAGGGGCTGGATTTCGGCAAGCGTTGTCAATGCCGGTGACGGCTCCCACGAGCACCCAACCCAGGCTCTTTTAGATGCGCTAACCATTAGGCAAGCCCTCCACCTCGAAAGTGATCTAAAGGGTGTGAAGGTGTTGATCGTTGGGGACATTCTCCACTCACGTGTCGCACGATCAAACTTGCTGCTTCTAACGCTCCTTGGCGCGGAGGTTGAGCTTGCTGGACCCACGACCTTGATGCCAGAGGGCATAGAGCGACTAGGCGCAAGCGTGTCCCACTCGTTTGAGGACTCACTTGCCAAAAAGCCAGATGCCGTGATGATGCTAAGGGTTCAACGAGAGCGCATGCAGGGAAGCTTCTTCCCATCACCTAAGGAGTACACCTCAAAGTGGTCGCTATCAGGAGCGAGATTCGAATCTCTAGGTGCTCAGACGCTAATTCTGCATCCGGGGCCGATGAACAGAGGTTTTGAGATTTCTAGCCAAGCTGCCGATGATCCCAGATCTCAAGTGTTGCGTCAGGTTTCTAACGGCGTTGCGGTTCGTATGGCCGTTTTGCATAGATGTCTAAGTGGGGAGAACTAATGACCACCACCGTTCTAAAGAATGTAAAGCTCGCATCGGGTGAACAGGCCGACATCACATTCGCAGATGGCAGAGTAACCGAGATCGGAAAGAGCTCACAGCCAGGTGTCGACTGCGCTGGTCTGATCGCGATGCCTGGCTTTGTTGATGTGCACACGCACCTGCGTCAACCAGGGTTCGAATCAAGCGAAACCGTTCTAACAGGTTCAAAGTCGGCTGCCGCCGGTGGCTACACCGCCGTAATGGCGATGGCAAACACCGAGCCAGTTGCTGACAACGCCGGAGTAGTGGAGCAAGTTCTAGAACTTGGCCTAAAAGCCGGTTACGTTCAGGTGCAGCCGATTGGTGCTGTCACCAAAGGGTTGGCTGGAGTCGAGTTAGCAGGACTTGGCTCGATGGCCAATTCAAGAGCGAAAGTTCGCATGTTCAGCGATGACGGAATGTGTGTGCACGATCCGCTGATCATGCAGCGGGCATTGGAATACGTGAAGGGCTTCGGCGGCGTTATTGCACAGCATTCGCAAGAACCAAGGTTGACTGAGGGTGCTCAGATGAACGCAGGTGCTCTTGCGACCGAACTCGGCCTCAAGGGCTGGCCGGCTGTTGCAGAAGAGGCAATCATCGCTCGAGACGCACTTCTAGCGGAACAGACTGGTTCAAGACTCCACGTTTGCCACCTCACTACTGCAGGTGCAGTTGACGTAGTTCGCTGGGCAAAGAAGCGCGGCATCTCGATCACGGCGGAAGTTACTCCGCATCACCTAATGCTCACAGAAGAACTTGTTCGCGGCTACGACCCTACCTTCAAGGTCAACCCACCACTTCGAAAGGCTGAAGACACTGTTGCGCTTCGCGAAGCTCTAATTGACGGCACCATTGACGTAATCGGTACTGATCACGCTCCGCACGCAGTCGAGAAAAAGGACTGCGAATGGGAGAATGCTGCCTTCGGAATGGTTGGCCTGGAGAACGCTGCCTCAGTCGCACAGGAAGTATTGGTTCAGTCATCTAGCGCCGGTTGGTCACGTCTACAGCAAGTGCTCAGCTCTAAGCCTGCAGAGATTGGCCAACTAACCGGCCAGGGAGTACTGGAGGTCGGATCTGATGCCAACATCGTGCTGATAGACCCTTCGGTCAAGCGTGGCATCAAGTCGCAGACACACTCACTGAGCTCTAACAACCCATTTGCAGGCTACACATTGCCTGGCAAAGTGATTCACACCATCTACCGCGGCACCTTTACTGTTCG
>CAYOXP010000007.1:0-17698 GCA_964407995.1 uncultured Aquiluna sp. | reverse complement strand
ACACATTGCCTGGCAAAGTGATTCACACCATCTACCGCGGCACCTTTACTGTTCGCGATGGGAAGCTAGTGGACCTATCGTGACTAAAGAGCTGATCGGTTCGCTTGCCATAGGTGTAGTCGCGCTTATTGCACTAGTGATCTTCCTGTCGAACAGAAGACTTCGTAACCAACAAGAGGCGACTTTGACTAAGCCAGCAGACTTTGCTGGTACGGGAGTGGCCGGACTATACGTTTCCACAGTCTTCACAGACAAGCCCTTGGACCGTGTTTGGGCATATGGCCTTGGGATTCGAGGTCGCTGTCAGCTCGCTGTAACCACCGCTGGAGTTGGAATTTCTAGAGTGGGGGAGCAAGGGCTATTGATTCCAGCTCAGGAGATCGTAGCTATTGGATTGCAAAGCGCGACAATCGATAAAGGCGTTGAGAAGAATGGCCTATTAGCTATTGATTGGCAATTGGGTGACAGCTCTCTCACCACGGTGCTGCGCATAGCCAATGTGCGAGATCGCAAAAAAATACTTTCAGACGTAGAGAAGTTGATTGGAGTAAGTGTTGGATAAGGCGTATCTGGTCCTGGAAAACGGATTGGTTTTTGAAGGAGAGGCCTACGGCGCCCAAGGTCAGACCCTTGGCGAATTGGTCTTTGCAACCGGTATGACCGGTTACCAAGAGACGATCACCGATCCTTCCTACGCAGGGCAAATCGTTGTTCAGACAGCGCCTCACATTGGAATTGTCGGAACCAACGAACGAGACGAAGAGTCGAATCGCATCTGGGTCGCAGGTTACGTAGTTCGCGAACCATCTAGAATCTCGAGCAACTTCCGAGCCGAGCGTGACCTGGTTGCAGACCTTGTTGATCAGGGCATCGTAGGCATCTCAAACGTCGACACCCGTGCAATCACCCTTGCCATTCGTGATGCCGGTGCAATGCGTGCCGGAATTTTCTCGGGATCAGCGGTTGCCTCTGAGGCCGAGATGCTTTCAGCCGTCAAGGCCGCTCCTGAGATGAAGGGGCAGAGCCTGAGTTCTCAGGTAACTACTGCGAAGGCCTACACGGTTCCCGCAGTAGGTGCCCGAAAGGGCAAGGTTGCCATCTTGGATCTCGGCATCAAGCGTTCGACAATTGAGCACCTCGCGGAGCGCGGACTTGAGATTGAGGTTCATCCTGCAAACGTTGACGCAGCGACCCTACTTTCGACGAATCCAGATGCGGTCTTTTTCTCCAACGGCCCAGGAGACCCGCAAGCATCTGGTGCACAAGTGGAGATGTTGCGAGAGGTTCTACGTGCAGGAAAGCCATTCTTTGGTATTTGCTTTGGTAACCAGCTTTTGGGTCGCGCGCTGGGGTTTGACACTTACAAGCTTGCCTTTGGCCACCGCGGTATCAATCAGCCTGTCATGCACGCTGAAACCGGAAGGGTCGAGGTTACTGCCCACAACCACGGTTTCGCAGTAAAAATTGATGGCGACGAGGCAGATTCCCCGGAGGGATTCGGCAAAGTCCGTGTCAGCCACCGTGGTCTGAATGACTCAGTGGTCGAAGGCCTTGAATGCCAAGACATTCCAGCGTTCTCGGTGCAGTACCACCCTGAAGCCGCGGCTGGCCCACACGATTCGCACTACCTGTTTGACAAGTTTGTTCGCATGATTGAGGAGAAGAACTAATGCCAAAGCGCAAAGACATTAATTCCGTTTTGGTTATTGGCTCTGGCCCAATCGTGATTGGTCAAGCCTGTGAGTTTGACTATTCAGGCACCCAGGCCTGCCGCGTCCTTCGCGAAGAAGGCATTCGAGTGATCTTGATCAACTCGAACCCCGCCACAATCATGACCGATCCTGATTTTGCTGACGCAACTTACGTCGAGCCAATCACACCTGAAGTCATTGAGGCAATCATTGAGAAGGAAAAGCCAGATGCAATCCTTCCAACCCTCGGTGGCCAAACCGCCCTGAACGCCGCAATGGCACTTGCCGAGCGCGGATCTTTGGAGAAGTACGGTGTAGAGCTAATCGGCGCCAATGTCGATGCAATTAAAGCTGGAGAAGATCGCCAGGCTTTCAAACAGCTGGTGCTAGACGCTGGTGCTGATGTGGCAAAGAGTGCCATCGCACACACCATGGATGAGGTCTTGGCTGCTGCAGATCAGCTTGGCTACCCAATGGTAGTTCGCCCAAGTTTCACAATGGGTGGTCTTGGCTCTGGTTTTGCCTACAACGAGGCCGACCTAAGACGAATTGCCGGTGCCGGCCTGCAGGCTTCACCAACCAATGAGGTACTCCTAGAAGAGTCGATCCTTGGTTGGAAAGAGTACGAGCTTGAACTAATGCGAGACAAGCACGACAACACGGTCGTGGTTTGTTCAATCGAGAACTTTGACCCTGTTGGTGTTCACACCGGTGACTCGATCACTGTTGCACCTTCCATGACACTCACCGACCGCGAATACCAGAAGCTTCGCGACATCGGCATCGAGATTATTCGCGCGGTAGGCGTTGACACCGGTGGCTGCAACATTCAATTTGCGGTTGACCCAGTTGACGGTCGCATCATCGTCATTGAGATGAACCCTCGTGTTTCAAGATCATCGGCTTTAGCATCCAAGGCAACTGGGTTCCCAATCGCGAAGATCGCAGCAAAGCTCGCGGTTGGTTACACCCTCGATGAGATTCCGAATGACATCACCGGAGTAACACCAGCGTCATTCGAGCCAACCTTGGACTACATCGTGGTTAAGGCTCCTAGGTTTGCCTTCGAGAAGTTCCCTGCGGCAGACCCAACCCTGACCACAACAATGAAGAGCGTTGGCGAAGCGATGGCAATCGGTAGAACCTTCACCCAAGCCCTTCAAAAGGCACTTCGCTCTCTTGAGAAGCGCGGCAGCTCCTTCCACTGGGGAGAACAGCCACTCTCGGCCAGTGATCTTCTGGAGAGAATAAAGACTCCAACCGATGAGCGAGTTGTGCAGCTGCAGCAAGCGCTTCGCCTTGGAATCACGGCTGAGCAGGCGTTTGAAGCCACCAAGATTGACCCTTGGTTCATTGACCAGGTCGTACTTATCAACGAGGTGGCGCAATGGATAAAGGATCTGCCTGAGCTTGATCGGGACGGCCTTAAGCGAGCAAAGCAGCACGGGTTCTCAGATGCTCAAATCGCACAACTTAGAGGCTTGAAGGAGGCTGAGGTTCGCAACCTTCGTCACGCACTAGACCTTCGCCCGGTTTACAAGACAGTAGACACTTGTGCTGGCGAGTTCCCCGCCCTCACCCCATATCACTACAGCTCTTACGAACAAATGACTGAAGTTCGCCCTTCGGATAAGAAGAAGGTCGTGATTCTAGGTAGCGGCCCGAACCGAATCGGCCAAGGTGTTGAGTTTGACTACAGCTGCGTGCACGCCGCGTTTGCCCTGCGCGACGCCGGTTACGAAACCATCATGATCAACTGCAACCCAGAGACCGTTTCGACTGACTACGACACCTCTGACCGCCTCTACTTTGAGCCGCTGACGTTGGAGGATGTTCTCGAGGTTATTCACGCGGAGTCGCAATCTGGTGAGCTGCTGGGTGTAATGGTTCAACTTGGTGGTCAGACTGCGCTTGGCCTTGCCAAAGGCATACAGGCAGCCGGCATCAAGATTCTTGGCACAACGCCTGAATCAATTGATCAGGCTGAAGAGCGAGGTCAGTTCCAGCAAATTCTGGACGAGGCTCAACTTTTGGCTCCTGCCAACGGCATAGCAACCAATCTCGATGAGGCCATCGCGGTCGCAACTCGAATCGGATACCCAGTTCTAGTCCGCCCTTCATTTGTTCTCGGTGGCCGAGGCATGGAAATTGTCTATGACGAACCTTCGTTGCACGGTTACTTCGATCGAATCGCGGCCCATGCCCTTGTGGACTCCGAGCACCCATTGCTGGTGGATAGATTCCTCGACGATGCAATCGAAATCGACATCGACGCGCTTTACGACGGAGAGCAACTCTATGTAGGTGGCGTTATGGAGCACATCGAGGAGGCCGGTATTCACTCGGGTGACTCAAGCTGCACCCTGCCACCTATCACCCTGAGCGAAAAGCAGATTGAACGTGTTGCAGCTGCAACTGAAGCGATTGCAAAGGGGCTAAACGTGCGCGGGCTAATCAACGTGCAGTTTGCTCTGGCATCAGACGTGCTCTATGTACTGGAGGCCAACCCTCGAGCTTCTCGCACGGTTCCATTTGTCTCCAAGGCTCTTGGTATCACGCTTGCTAAGGCGGCTTCGCTTGTGATGGCCGGCAACTCAATCTCAGAGTTGATTGCAAAAGGTGAGCTTCCTGCCCACGACGGTAGGAGCCTGCCTCCGGGAACACCCATCTCTGTCAAAGAGGCGGTGTTGCCATTCAAGCGCTTTGCAACCAAGGATGGACGTTTTGTTGATTCCCTTCTTGGTCCTGAGATGCGATCAACCGGTGAGGTAATGGGTATTGACGTTGACTTCCCAACTGCATTCGCCAAATCGCAATCTGGAGCCGGCTCCAAGCTGCCGAAGTCAGGCACAGTATTCGTATCGGTAGCTGATCGAGACAAGCCGCAATTATTGCTACCGGTTCGACGATTGGCGCAACTTGGCTACCGCATCCTGGCGACCGAAGGCACGGCCATCATGCTGCACCGCCACGGAATCAAGGCCGAGAGCGTCATCAAACATTCACAGGCAACAGAGAGCCAAAGATCGATCGTCGACATGATTACCGATGGCGAGGTTGACGTTGTGGTGAACACTCCAAGTGGTGCAGACGCTCGTGTTGATGGGTACGAGATTCGCGCTGCAACGACTGCAGCCGACAAGCCGATCTTCACGACCGTCGCTCAGCTAAGTGCTGCCATTGGCTCATTCGAAGCGATTCGCGAGGGCGAGTTCAAAGTGAAGCCACTTCAGGAGCACGCTAGGGATCGAAAGGCATTGATCGGTGGCTAGATTCTCTAAGCGTCTAGAGCGAGCCTTCGAGGCTCATGGTCAGATTTGTCTTGGTATTGACCCTTCTGAGTCTGAACTAAGTAACTGGGACCTGCCGGACTCTGCTGCTGGGGCTAGGGAATACGGCCTACACCTCGTCGATGCGGCTGCCACCAGAGTTGGGATCGTGAAGCCTCAGGTTGGGTTCTTTGAGCGTTTCGGTTCACTTGGCTATCAGGCGCTGGAAGAAGTGATCACCGCAGCAAGAGATGCGTCGTTATTGGTTATCGCCGATGCCAAGCGTGGCGATATTGGCACCACCATGCTGGGCTATGCCCAAGCTTGGTTCGGAGATGATTCACCTTTGCGCTCCGATGCCCTAACGGTGTCTGGCTACTTGGGTCCGAGCTCGCTCAGTGACACACTCGAGTATGCAAGGGATATTCAGGGCGGCCTGTTTCTCCTAGCTGCAACCTCGAACCCGGAGGCTGGGGAGCTGCAAAAAGCCATAATCGATGGAAAGACTGTTTCAGCGCGCGCCATCGAGCTTGCCAGGGAGTTTGGTCACGGCGAGGTTGGTGTGGTTATCGGTGCAACTCAAAAGCTTGAAGACTTTGGAATCGAATTTGTAAAGTCGGAAGACATCGGTATTCCAATTTTGGCTCCTGGTTTTGGAGCACAGGGTGCCAAACTTGAAGACATGGAGCAGCTATTCGGAGCAAGTCACCACCGCGTTATTGCTTCACTGTCTCGTGAAATGACCAAAGGTGGACCCCAAAAGGTTGCAAGCAATCTAGATAAGGCGAAGGCCAAACTGTGAGCTTAGTAGTCCTCGCAGGTCCTGCGGGCGTCGGCAAGGGGACCATCGTTAGATGGATTCTTGACAACAACGCCGATTTCACACTTTCGGTGTCAGCAACTACCAGATCTCCTAGACCGGGCGAAGTTGACGGGGTGCACTACCAGTTCGTGTCGAAAAGCGATTTTGAGACCTTGATCTCAGAAAATCAAATGCTTGAATGGGCTCAGGTGCATGGCGACAACTACTACGGAACCATGTTGAATGAGTTGACCAGGGCAGAGGCGGAAGACAAGCATCTTCTCTTGGAAATTGATCTCCAGGGAGCCAGGCAAGTGGTAGACCGCATCCCGAATGCAATCACGATATTCATAAACCCACCCAGCTTCGAAGAGCTAGAACGCAGGCTTAGATTCCGCGCGACCGAGACAGAAGAGCAAATTCAAACTAGACTTACTACAGCTCGCGCAGAACTAGCTAGCGCGGGGGAGTTTCAATACCAATTGACCAATCTCGACCTAGAAACGTGCGCACGTGAGGTCGTAGACTTGGTCAGAAACCACGAAAGAGGATCATGAGCGACAAGCTTGAGGGCATCGTAAACCCACCAATCGACGAACTACTTGCCAAGGTTGGCTCTAACTACGAGTTGGTTATCTTCGCTTCCAAGCGCGCTCGCCAGATCAATGAGTACTACGCGGCCCTTCACGAGGGAAGCCTTTTCAACTACGTTGGCCCACTTGTTGACTCTTCAATCGATGACAAGCCACTGAGCATCGCTCTGCACGAGATTCACGAGAGCAAGCTCGTCAAAAAGAGCGCTAACTAACTCTCTATGCGCATTCTGCTTGGCATCACCGGCGGAATCGCTGCCTACAAGGCTGCAAACCTAATCCGTGAGTTCTCGGAGGCTGGTCATACCGTAAGCGTGGTACCGACCGACAACGCGCTGCGCTTTATTGGCAAGCCCACACTTGAAGCGCTCTCTGGTCACGCCATCGAGACCGACATGTATAAGGATGTCGAGCAAGTTCGCCACGTTGAACTGGGGCAGCAGGCTGATCTCATTGTCGTTGCCCCTGCAACCGCTTCATTTTTAGCCAGACTTTCCTCTGGAATCGCAGACGATTTGCTTCTCAATGCCATCTTGGCGTCTAAGGCGCCGATTGTTGTGGCACCTGCAATGCACACTGAGATGTGGCAAAACCTTGCTACACAGGCAAACATCGCCACCCTTCGCGAACGTGGCGTGAGAGTTATGGAACCAGAGGCTGGGCGCCTAACCGGGAATGATTCCGGGCCAGGACGAATGCCTGAACCTGAGGCTATAGCCGCGTTTGCCCTCTCGCAGGGAATTCTTTCTGGAAAAACCGTGATTGTCACTGCTGGAGGCACCCGCGAACAAATCGATGCCGTGCGCTACATCGGAAACTCATCGTCCGGTCGCATGGGCATTGAGCTGGCTAAAGCCGCTAGGGATGCCGGCGCCAATGTGACTTTGATTGCGTGCAACATCGAATTGCCAATACCGAATGGCCTAAATGTTATTCGAGTTGGAAACGTTGACGAGCTCGAACTTGCAATGGACAAATCAGTTGATGTTGTGATTATGGCCGCTGCAGTATCCGATTTTCGAGTAGCTAAGCCTCATAAGGGCAAGCTAAAGCGCTCTGGATCCCTGAACCTAGAATTGACCGCTACTAAAGACCTAATTGCCAGCTACTGCGCGAAGCACCAGAGTGGTGTCAAGGTGGCATTTGCTCTTGCCGAAGAATCAGATACTGCACTAATCGAGATTGCTCGCCAAAAGCTCTGGGACAAGGGTGTCGATGTAGTGATCGGAAACTCATTTGAGGCACTGGGGAACTCCGATACCGAAGTGCAATTTGTCACTTCGAACGATGCGCAAGCCATAGCGGGGTCAAAGCAAGAGGTTAGCGCCGCCATCATCGCGAAAGTCGCGCAGCTGCTTTAGAAACAACTTGGGTAAACTTTTGCCTTATGACGCTACGCACATTTACATCAGAATCGGTCACTGAAGGCCACCCAGACAAAATCTGTGATCAAATCTCAGATACCATCCTGGATGCAATGCTTGAGCAAGATCCTCAAGCGCGCGTCGCAATTGAGACCCTAGTAACCACCGGCTTGGTACACGTTGCCGGTGAGGTCACCACCAGCGGTTACGTTGAAATCCCACAGCTTGTTCGCCAGCGCATTTTGGACATTGGCTACAACTCCTCAGAGATTGGCTTTGATGGCAATTCCTGTGGTGTTTCAGTTTCGATCGGTGCCCAGTCGCCTGACATTGCCTCGGGCGTAGACAGCGCCCTCGAGATTCGTTCCGGTTCTGCAGATGCCGACAGCCAGCTCGGAGCTGGTGACCAAGGAATGATGTTTGGATACGCAACTAATGAGACCGACGTTCTCATGCCGACCCCAATTTTGCTTTCACACCGCATCACCGAGCGCCTTAGCCAAGTAAGGCGCGAGCTCAACAATGGCATCCTTAGACCTGACGGCAAGGCTCAGGTGTCTGTCAACTACGACGGAGACAAGCCAGTAGCGATTGACACGGTCGTTCTATCTACTCAACATCACGGTGACATCGCGCAAGATGAATTGGCTCAGCTAGTTCTTGAGCGAGTAATTACACCTGTATTGCAGGAGAGCAAGCTTGACATCGGCGACACCAAGTACTTCATAAACCCCTCTGGCCGATTCGTAATCGGAGGCCCACAGGGTGACGCTGGTCTTACTGGTCGCAAAATCATCGTTGATACCTATGGCGGCATGGCTCGCCACGGTGGCGGGGCTTTCAGCGGAAAAGACCCTTCGAAGGTCGACCGTTCAGCTGCATATGCAATGCGCTGGGTTGCCAAGAACGTGGTTGCGGCAGGCCTTGCAGATCGTGCCGAAATTCAAGTTGCCTACGCTATTGGTGTCGCTAAGCCGGTAGCGGTTTTCGTTGAGACTTTTGGAACCGAAAAGGTTGAGACTTCTCAAATCGAAAAGGCAATTCATGAGGTATTCGACCTACGTCCAGCAGCCATCATTCGTGAGCTAGATCTTCGTCGCCCAATTTATGCAAAGACCGCTGCATACGGTCACTTTGGTCGTGAGCTATCTGAATTTACTTGGGAGCGAACTGACCGAGCTGATGCGCTACGCGAGGTTGCAGGTCGCTAAATGAGCCGCTACGCGCGGGTGATTGTGGAATCGGACTTAGTTCAATTAGATCGTGAGTTCGATTTCATTATCCCCGACGCATTAGCTTTGAAAATCGCTGTGGGGCAAAGGGTCAAGTTTCCTCTTGGTCGCACCAAGAAGCCCCAAACTGGATTCATTACCCAGATCACCGAGTCGAGCAACTTCGCCACAAGTGAGCTCATCGAAATAGTCGATGAGACCTCGGTGCTCCTGGGCGACGTCTACGACCTATGCAAGCAAGTTGCGGCCAGGCAGTGTGTTGCTACCGGAGAACTTCTGCAAACAGCAATTCCCGATCACATGCCTCGAATACAGGTTCCTGAACGTGCTTTTGCTGCACTGCCTATGGTTGAATTCCCGGACCAACTTCCCGAGCTAGCGCAACGAACAGCTGTACTAACCAGCGCTAGATCGATCAGCCATCAAGGTATTCGTGCGTCCGACTGGTGTTGGCTATTTGTGCAACAAGCGTATGGTCAACTTGCCAGGGGCAAGTCTGCGATTCTGCTGGTCCCTGAGGTTGATCAAGTAAATCAATTATTTGAACTGCTCAGCCATCTCGACTTGGCACAGAACGTAGTCAAGTACATTCCAAACGCTAAGAAGTCAGATCGCTTCATAGCCTTCAGGCAGACGCTTGATGCAAAGCCCTTGATAGTAGTCGGCACCAGGAGTGCGATTTACGCCCCAGTGCAAAATCTCGGCTTGATAGCGCTTTTCGATGACGCCGATGATTCCTACCGAGATCAGGGTTCTCCATTCACCCATGCCAGGGACCTCGCAATGATGCGAGCTGGAAAGAATTCCGAATTACTAATCGCAGCCAACTATCGCTCATTAGAAGTTCAGCGACTTGTCGAGATTGGATACCTAACCGACTCTGAAGTTGCCATCGCACCTCCTCGAATTTCATTTAGCGAACCTGGTGCTCGGGTTGATTCCGCAAGCTTCAAGCTAATTCGAGATTCTCTTTCTAAAGGGCCGGTGCTCATACTGTTGCCGCGAAAAGGGGAGTCAGCAGCGATCTACTGCGCCGGGTGCGATAGCCGACTGAAGTGCGTGAAGTGCTCGGGGCCGATGTGGGAGCCAACCAGCGGCAAGTATCAGTGTCGACTATGTCAATCATTTGCCTTCAGCTGCAGTCAATGCGGTTCCTCGCAAACCAGGCGAGGCCGCACCGGTTCAACTAGAACGGTCGCCGAAATTGGGAAGGCGTTCCCCGGCGTTTATGTATCCGAAGCAACGGCCGATAAAAAGCCGGGGCGGATTAGAAACAAGAACCACATTGTCGTCGCCACGCCAGGGTCCGCTCCTCGCTTGCAAAATGGGTATAGCGCTCTAATTGTTCTCGACACCGATGTTTGGCTGGCCGTGCCACTTATTCGAGCAGAGCAAAATGCAATCCGAGACTGGATGGAGGCTATCGAGCTGCTCAGTGATGATGGTCGAGCGCATCTGTCGAATCTAGACCGAGGATTAGGTCAAGCAATCTCTCTTTGGCAGCACAAAGCACTAGCTTCGCAAGCGCTGAGTGAATTAGGTAAATTGCAGCTACCGCCCAGCACTCGAGTGGTGAGAATCGAGTCGGACAGCCAAACCATTTCAAGTGCCATCGAACAACTCACCTCGATTGGTGCTGTACTTCTCAGAAGTGATCTATCGGCGGAAGCTAGCGCGCTATTGCGTTTTAGCTACTCCGCCGGCCCACAGGTAGCCAGCACACTCAAAGCCTTAGCTTTGAAAACAAATGCCAGATTGGTTGGTGGCAATAAGCGACGCGGCCTTCGAATCGTGATGGACGACCCCATTGCCCTATAGGTTGTGACGAGAATGAAGATTATTTTTGCTGGCACACCTGCCAATGCAGCACTTGGGCTCGAAGCGGTTGCTAAAGAACATGATGTCGTTCTCGTGATCACACGCGAAGATGCCGAAGTGGGGCGAAAAAGAATTCTCACTCCATCAGCGGTAGCTCAAAAAGCAAGTGAACTCGAATTGCCCGTTCTGAAGGCATCAAAACTAGGTGCGAATGAAATCAAGGTCATCGAGGCCTGTGGCGCTGAACTCGCTTTGGTAATTGCTTATGGCGCGATGGTGCCTGAGGCGGCACTGAAACTTCTTCCTTGGTGGAACTTGCATTTCAGTTTGCTGCCAATGTGGCGCGGAGCAACACCGCTGCAGCATTCGATTTTGCAAGGCACGACAGCCGGAATCACCCTGTTTGAACTCGATCAGGGCTTAGACACGGGTGAAGTTGTAGCAGCCCGAGAAATTGCACTCGGCGATAACGAATCAACGGCGGATGCGCTCCCTAGGTTCACTGCCATCGGTATCGACTTGTTCAACACTGCAGTTCATGCCAAACCGGCACTCATGCCACAGGTTGGTGTACCGAGCTACGCACCAAAACTTCAACGCACCGACGCCAAACTCGATCTGACGCAAAAAGCTGATCAGGTGCATCGTGCGATTCTTGCTTTTAATCCAGAGCCTATGGCTTGGTGTGATTTTGAAGGGAATCCAATCAGGATCCTCGAGAGTCGCAGCCTAGGTAATACTGACTGGAATCCAGGTAACCATCAACCCGGAAGAGTCAGTCTGAGTGGCGACAAAGTACTTCTCGAATGTGGCGAAGGGACACAACTAGAGATTCGCAAAATTCAGCCAGCTGGCAAGAACGTAATGGCTGCGGGGGATTGGTACAGAGGGGTCAACAAAGAGGTGTTTTTTGGCTAACCCGAGACTGGTCGCGCTCGATCTTCTGATGCGAGTGCAGGAATCCGATAGTTACATCAACTTGCTTTTGCCGTCAGTACTTGCAAAGTCAGACCTGCCAGAAAACGATCGTGGATTAGTGCAGGAGCTCAGTTATGGGGCGCTGCGCTGGCAGCTGCAATATGACAGCTTTATTGACCTTTTGACACCGGGCAAGACACTTTCACCAAAGCTTCGCACGGTGCTCCGATTAGGCATGCATCAGCTTTTTCGAATGCGCATCCCGCCTCATGCAGCCATTCATGAGACCGTGGAGCTAACCAAGCTTTTTGAGAAGAATGCTGCTGGGTTAGCCAATGCGGTGCTTAGAAATGCTGATCGAGCTGGCTTTGAGAAGCTACTCGCTGACTGCCTGCGAGGTAAAGCGGGAGCGGCTCAACTTGCCATCAAGTATTCACATCCAACTTGGGTGGTAAACGCATTGACCAGCGCTCTCGAATTAGATGGTAGAGCCGCTGAAATCGAACAGCTACTGGCTTCCAATAATGAAACTCCAACCATCAACCTCGCAGCTTTACCCAATACCGACGCCGCCGATTACCTCCAGCAGCAAGGTCTCGAGCACGGAGGCGCATCTCCAATCGGCTATCTGGCGCAAGGCAACCCGGAGCCACTGCTCAAAACTGAAGGTGTGAGGGTTCAGGATCAAGGTTCTCAGCTTCTTACACTCGCCCTGCTAGAACTTGGCGACCACGACGGGGCTTGGCTCGACATGTGCTCGGGCCCGGGCGGGAAGAGTGCCTTGATTCAGGCTGGCATTGCCGATGGCACGGGCTTCCTCGATTGTCTGGAGCCGGCCGAACATCGTGCAGAGCTAGTACGCAAGGCGCTGAACCCAAAGCTTCCGGGCAAGGTGGTGGTCGCTTACGGTCAAGAGGCGAAGCCAAATTCTTACGATGCCGTGCTGCTTGATGCTCCATGCAGCGGCCTTGGCTCGCTGAGAAGAAAGCCAGAGTCACGTTGGCGCAAGCAACCATCACAGCTCAGTGGATTGGGAAAGATTCAGGAGGAGCTGCTTGATGCGGGCATAGCTGCCTTGAAACCAGGTGGCTACCTTGCCTACTCAACTTGCACCCCAGTGGTACAGGAGACAAATACGCAAATAGCGGCGGCCCTGGATAGGCATCCAGAGGTTGAACTGCTAAACGCCAACGAAGTTCTTAACAGAGTAAACCCAGATCTAAAAATGAACACCAGTCGCAAGACCGCACAGCTGTGGACTCATCTGCACGGCACGGATGCAATGTTTCTAGCAATCATGCGCAAGAAGTTAGGCTGATTCGGTGAGTATCCACCCGTCGATCCTGAGCGCAGACTTCGCAAATCTTGAAGCGGAGTTAGCAACCATCGCATCGGCTGATGCGGCACATGTTGATGTGATGGATGGACACTTTGTTCCAAATCTCACACTTGGCCTACCCATAGTCGCCAGACTGCAAGAAGTTTCCAAAATTCCGCTCGATGTTCACCTGATGATTGAAGACCCGGATCGCTGGGCTCCTACATATGCCGAGATTGGAGTTGATTCGGTTACTTTCCATCTTGAGGCAGCAAGAGATCCGCTCCACACCGCCCGCCGAATTAGAGACATCGGCTGCAAGGCCGCGATTGCAATCAAGCCGAATACCCCAGTTGGGCAGGTTGTTGACCTACTTCCAGAGATCGACATGCTTTTAGTAATGACGGTGGAGCCAGGCTTCGGTGGCCAAAAGCTAATACCTGAAACCCTTGAAAAAATCTCTGAGGCCAGAAGGTACTTAAGAGAACGAGACCTTCGAATCGCCCTACAGGTTGATGGGGGAGTCACCGAGTCAAACATTTCACAACTTGCCGAGCTGGGGGCTGATTGTTTTGTGGCCGGTTCTGCCGTTTTCAATCACGACAATCGTGAGCTACAGATTGCCAGGCTTCGCGAGCTTTCTAGCGCTCACTAGCAGCCTGCCAGTAACCTATACGCATGAAATCCTTTGATCAGCTCTTCGATGAGCTTGCGCTCCGCAATATCGAGCGCCCAGCCGGTTCGCGTTCAACCGAATTGCTGGAATTGGGAGTTCATGCAATTGGCAAGAAGGTAGTTGAGGAGGCCGCTGAAGTTTGGATGGCTGCCGAACACGAGTCTGACGACCAGCTGGCGCTTGAGGCATCTCAGTTGATCTACCACTTGCAGCTAATTTTGATTTCAAGGGGCATCTCCCTAAAACAGGTTGAGGAGAAGCTCTAATGTTGCGTGTTGCAGTGCCTAACAAGGGAATTCTTTCGGATTCCGCGATCTCAATGCTCAAAGAGGCTGGCTACGCCGTAAGGCGTGACTCCCAGGAGTTGCACCTGGTTGACGATGAGAATCAGATCGAATTCTTCTACCTAAGACCTAGGGACATCGCCACCTACGTGGGTTCGGGTTCGCTTGATGTTGGTCTCACTGGACTTGATCTACTTAAGGATTCGAAATCCACTGCGCAAGAAGTTGCG
Organism: uncultured Aquiluna sp.; assembly: GCA_964407995.1. Classification (GTDB taxonomy): domain Bacteria; phylum Actinomycetota; class Actinomycetes; order Actinomycetales; family Microbacteriaceae; genus Aquiluna. The sequence continues at coordinate 3,503 of CAYOXP010000007.1, read as the reverse complement.
GATCTAGGTTTTGGAGGATCCACCTTCCGATTTGCAGCTCCTGCTGAAGCTGGATTCAAGGACGTCAAGGACTTACAGGGCAAGCGACTTGCTACTGCTTACCCATCATTAATGGAGGAGTTCCTAGCTCAAAGCGGAGTGAGCGCTGAAATCATCAAGCTTGACGGTGCAGTTGAGTCGGCCGTCAAACTTGGTGTTGCAGATGCAGTTGCAGACGTGGTTTCTACCGGAAACACGCTTCGCAAAGCCGGATTGGCAATCTTCGGGCCAGTAATTCTGAAGTCAACCGCTCGCCTAATCGCAGCACCTGGCAAAGCAGACGCTTCCGCAAAGCTGCTACGCCGCCTTCAAGGCGTAATCGTCGCTCGTGAATACGTCATCTTCGATTACGACTGCCCTAAGTCGCTTGTAGCTGAGGCAACCAAGCTAACTCCCGGAATTGAGTCACCAACCATCTCACCGCTAGCTGAAGAAGACTGGGTTGCCGTTAGGGCTTTAGTTAAGTCTTCAGACACCAATCAGATTATGGATCAGCTATATGACCTTGGTGCCAGGGCGATCTTGGTGAGTGCAATTCACGCCGCGAGAATCTAGTGCCATCAATCAGGGTTATTCCATGTCTTGACGTGGCTAATGGTCGCGTGGTCAAGGGTGTGAACTTCGAAAACCTTAGAGATTCTGGCGATCCAGTTGAGCTTGCATCGAGATACTACGAGCAAGGTGCTGACGAAATCACATTCTTGGATGTCGCGGCAACCGTTGACAACCGCAGCACAATGTATGACGTAGTTACCTCATGTGCCGAGCAGGTTTTTATACCTCTGACCGTGGGTGGTGGGATTCGAGAGCTATCCGATGTAAGCAAGCTGCTCGCCTCGGGAGCCGATAAGGTTTCGGTCGGCTCTGCTGGCATTGCCAATCCAGGACTTTTGGCTGAAATCGCCAAGGAGCACGGCGATCAGGTTTTAGTGATTTCGCTTGATCTCAAGCGTGCTGAGACTAAAAGTGGTTTTGGTGTCACAAGCCATGGGGGCCGCAAGCTGACAGAGCTTGACGCAATGGAGTGGGTGACCAAGGTTCAGGAGCTTGGTGCCGGTGAACTGTTGGTCAACAGCATTGATGCCGATGGAACCAGGGATGGTTTTGACCTCGAGCTGATTCAAAAAATAAAGGCGATTTCTTCGGTGCCGGTGATCGCGTCTGGTGGCGCGGGAACCCCAATGCACTTCGTTGAAGCCGCGCAGGCTGGAGCCGATGCCCTGCTGGCGGCAAGCGTCTTCCACGAGTCGATCCTCAGTGTTGCCCAGGTTAAGGCAGAATTGCACAAAGCCGGATTGGAGGTTCGATGAGGCATTTAGATATTTCTAGCGTCCGATTCGATGCCGCAGGTTTAGTGCCGGTTATCGTGCAGGACGCGCAGACCAATGCAGTCTTGATGATGGCCTACTGCAATCAAGAGACTCTCGCAGAGACCATAAAGCTTGGCGAGATGGTTTACTTCTCCAGGTCCAGGGGCGAGCGTTGGCACAAGGGGGCCACCTCGGGCAATTTTCAAAAGGTTGTCTCATTAGCCCTGGACTGCGATGGTGACACCGTTCTGGCGAAAGTCATGCCACAAGGACCTGCTTGTCACAATGGCACCACAACATGCTTCGAGGAGGCCTAATGCTAAGCCTTGATGATGTAAAAGAGTTGGCCAAAACCTACAACGTTATTCCCGTCACGAAGCGGTTGTTTTCGGGCACCGAGACTCCGCTCGGGATTTACCAAAAGCTGTGTGAAAAGCGCCCCAATACTTTCTTACTTGAATCTGCCGAACAAGGTGTTTGGGGTCGTTATTCATTCATTGGCGCAAGTTCTCGCGGTCAACTCATCGCCGATGAGGAGAAGGCAACTTGGATTTCTGAATTCTCTGCTTTGCCTGAAGGTGATCTGGCATCGGAACCTATGGCCGCCCTTGAACAACTGCAGTCAGCCTGGCATTCAGCACCTGCTGGATTCCCACTTTCCTCAGGATTGGTCGGCTTTGTCAGTTGGGGAGCGGTAAACCTAATTGAGAAACTGCCGCCACCGAAATCTGAGGACTACCAGGTGCCGCTCTACGGCTTTAACCAATTCCGCGAACTTATTGTGATGGACCACAAGAGCGCCGAACTTATCTTGGTCAGCGTCATCTTCGTTGACGGCACCGACCTTTCAGTCTCTTACGAAAATGCGCTTGCGGATTTGACTCATCTCGAGGATCAGCTGCGTAAACCGACTAATGCTCTAATTTCTGAACCAAATTGGCCGGCACCAAGCTTTGAAAAGCGAACGCCGAGACAAGATTTTCTTGACCAAGTAGAGAAAGCGAAGCACCACGTTCGCCTAGGTGACGTATTTCAGGTTGTCATCTCACAGCGCTTCGATCAAAAAATCACAGCTGATGCTAGTGAGGTATACCGTGCACTCAGGGCTGTGAACCCTTCGCCTTATATGTATCTGACGCGCTGGGAAGATCAGTCTGGGGAATTCGCCATTGTCGGCTCAAGCCCAGAGGCACTTGTAAAAGTCACCGAGGGCAGGGCAATAACCCACCCAATTGCTGGTTCAAGGCCACGTGGTGAGGATGCAGCGACCGACTTAGCCCTTGCTGAGGAACTTCTGGCTGATGCCAAGGAGCAGAGCGAACACTTGATGTTGGTGGATCTCGCTCGGAATGACCTCCTAAAGGTTTGCGAACCGCAATCCCTCCAGGTAACCGAATTCATGCAGATTCACCGCTTTAGCCACATCATGCACCTGGTTTCAACCGTTGAAGGCAAATTGCGCGCCGGCCAATCGCCTGTGCAAGCCATGCTCGCTACTTTCCCGGCGGGAACTTTATCGGGGGCACCAAAACCACGTGCACTTGAAATCATTCACGACCTAGAACCGGCGTATCGCGGGCTATTTGGTGGAGTGGTTGGTTACTTTGACTTTGAGGGTAATTCTGATCTTGCAATTGCTATTCGCACAGCTTTGATTAGAGACGGAGTTGCTCACGTTCAAGCAGGTGCAGGCATAGTGTTGGATTCAAAACCCGAGTCCGAATATGCCGAGACTGAGGCAAAGGCTGCGGTTGTGTTACGTGCCGTTGCAGCGGCGAATGCGATGGCAAGTGAAGACTAGGTTGGGGCTGGCGGCAATCCTGATTGCGGCCTGGTGGATCAGCATAAACGTCGCTTGGGTTGAAGTCGGCAGCAACCAACAACTCACCGGGGGAGAACTTGCCGGCTGGCTTAATCTCGTGCCGGCAATAGCCCTAGCTTCTCTATTCATCGCCGGATACGGGCGGTTGACCAAGGTCCTTGGCGTCTTTGCGGCTATGGTCGTTGTTTATTCAGCCTTAGTGACTTTGACTTATGACTGGGTCGAAAATCAGGCTGTTACCGATATTCTCGAGCAAATTTCAGGGGTAATGAATGCCGATCAACACCAGGCGGGAGTTACCCTCGTTTCACTTCCCGCGGTACTGATCTCTG
>CAYOXP010000006.1:0-25934 GCA_964407995.1 uncultured Aquiluna sp. | reverse complement strand
CTTCTAATGATCAAGCTAACCCTTGGCTACTCAACGCTTGCCGAGCGAGTAGAGAATATGGTTGAACCTCTCCTTCACGAGAAGTGGGAGAGCATTCTGATTATCCAGAACCCCAACCAGATCGAATGGCAGGGTGAGCGCGCAACCATGATTCTCGGTCGCCCAGACGTTTCATTGGAGCTCCTTGACACTAAAGGTGTTGCCAAGAGTCGCAACCGAGCAATCTGGCTGGCTAGGGGTGAATACCTGATCTTTAGTGATGATGACGTCACATTCGATGCAGCCGGGCTAGAAGCAGCGTTGAGCTACCTCGATGCCAACCCGAAATATTCACTTCTACTTGCACAGGCAGTTGATGAGACCGGTGCACTTCGAAAGCGCTATCCGACGTCGGTGACGAGGCTTGGTAAATTCAACAGCGCTAGGGCTGCAACTTACGAAATGATCATTCGCGTTGATGCTGTCAGGCAACTAGGCGTGCAGTTTGATGAAAACTTTGGCGCCGGTGCTACGAATTACCTGGGTGATGAATACATCTTCATAGTTGATCTGATCAAGGCTGGGGGCAAAGCAGTCTTTGCGCCAATTACTATCGCCATGCATCCAACCGAGTCCTCTGGATCACGCTGGGGTTCCCCCGCTGATCGCAGGGCAAGAGCGATCATCTTCACAAGAGTATTTGGCGTCTTTGCGCCACTCGTGAGACTGCCTTTTGGAATGCGCAGACTGAAAGAACTTGGCTCAATAAAGAACCTACTTCTGTTTACTGTCGGTATGTGACTACTTGGTCAGAACGCTGACTTTTTTGAGCAAGACACCGTCGATGTATACGTCCACTGCGATCTGGTAACCAGCCCCGGTAAATCTCTTGGTGAGGCTGTAGGTCTTACCTGGTACTAGCGTGATTGGGTCAACAACCAGCCATTTGCCAGCGACTTTTGCAGTCATCTTGCGGCCTTCGTAACCTTGGGTGTAGATGGCTACATAGCCGTTATAGGCACCTACAGTGATCTTCTGCTGGACGACCGGTGAGGTTGGGGCAGCGTCAATCGCGGTGTTGTTCAGCAAAGTTTGTGCGGCTTGCAAATCAACCATTGGAATCTGCTTCAGGATCACATCATCAATTTTCTTGCCCGAGATTTTCATGGCATCCAAAATTGCCTGCGAGGAGTGTTTTGGAAACTGTTGACGCAGCAGCGCAAAACTCGCAGCTACCGTTGGGGCTGCAGCTGAAGTTCCAGAGGCCCTAGCATAGCCGTAGGTTGTAGCACTCATTGCATAGTCAGGCGCCAGGAGCTCAACTTTGGTCGACATCGTGTTGTAGATGGCAACATTTCCGGTTGTGTCAATAGAGCCCACCGATACAGCTTCGTCCAAACAGGTTGGGGCCCAAGATTCTGCAGAGTTCAGGTAGTAGCCATTGCCTGCCGCCGCGAATGGCACAACACCAACATCTCTCAATCGCTTAAGTGCTGCACGAACCCCGGCATAAACCGGATTGGTGTTGCAGTTCAAGAGATCTTGTCTTGAACTGAGGCCAAGAATTCCAAAGCTCATTGACACGGCCACAATGTTGTACTTCGCATGATTGTCGTAGATGTAATTCAGGGCCGCAACTACCGATTCAGGTTGCATGTCCGTGTTTGCCATCAAAATCTTTGCCTGCGGGGCGAGCCCTCCAGGGGCCACTGAATTTGGTTTACCGGCCACAATTCCGGCAACCATGTTGCCGTGTGATTCCTCCTCAACCAACCAGCCATTGATGCTTCTCTGAGAAGCGGCCTCTACACCGGTTTGGTAGCGGCTGCCGTTTGGGCAAAGCGCTGCTGTTGTTGGTTGATAAATGCAGAAGCCATCGATGATTTGCCCATCGAAGTACTCGTGACGTAGGTTCACACCTTGATCGATCATTGCGACCGTTACGCCCTGGCCAAAGTAGCCCTTGCTCCAAGATGCGATTGCATTCACGGCGTTGTAAGCCGGTTCGTTCACCTGAGCAGATGCTGGAAGGCTTGCGCTTACGGCAACTACAAATGCCGATACGACTATCGAAAAAATACGCTTCAGCAAGTTCTCCCCTTTGGCTTGACCGAGCAAAAAGTGTAGGTCGGTCAAGTGAACATTTCCTGATAGTTGAGTCTAGGCTTTACCCATGACTGAGTCGCGCTACAAGGTGGGCAAGGCGGTTATTCCCGTCGCTGGCCTAGGTACTAGGTTCCTCCCTGCCACCAAGGCAATGCCCAAAGAGATGCTTCCTATCGTTGACAAGCCTGTGATTCAGTACGTGGTTGAAGAGGCTGTTACCGCGGGCCTAAGTGATTTGCTAATGATCACGGGTCGCAACAAGAACGCTCTAGAGAACCACTTCGACCGCGTTGCCGAACTGGAGCAAGTGCTTCAGACCAAGGGTGACGAGAAGCGCCTATTTGCAGTGCGCGAAAGCTCCCAGCTGGCAGACATCCACTACACCCGCCAGGGTGACCCAAGGGGCCTAGGGCACGCTGTTCTAAGAGCCAAGTCACATGTTGGTGAGCACAGCTTCGCGGTGTTACTCGGTGACGACGTTATTGATACCAGGGACCCGATTTTGCCTCGAATGCTTGAGGTTCACGAGCAGACTGGCGATAACGTAATCGCACTAATGGTCGTGCCTAAAGACCAGATCCACCTCTACGGTTGCGCCTCTGTTGACGCAACTGACGAAGACGATGTGGTCCAAGTCAATGGCTTGGTCGAGAAACCAGCGACCGAGGATGCACCTTCAAACTTGGCAGTCATCGGTCGCTATGTTTTGCGCCCAGAGATTTTTGAAATTCTAGAGAGGACAGATCCGGGTCGAGGTGGCGAAATTCAGCTTACTGATGCTCTTGAGTATGCGGTCGAGCACCCGAAGGTCGCTGGCGGGGTTAGGGGCGTTGTTTTCACTGGTCGTCGCTATGACACTGGTGACAAGCTCGATTTCATAAAGGCAACCTTGCGCATTGGCATTGATCGTGAAGACATAGGTACAGATCTAAAAGCCTGGCTAAAGGAATTCTCTAAAGGGCTTTAGTTCGTCTGCACTTCTCTGAGCAGTACTTAACCTGATCCCAGGTTTTCTCCCACTTTTTGCGCCAAACCATGTGCCGACCACAACGTTCGCAAGTCTTAGAGGGCAGATTTGCCTTCTCTACCCGCTTCACGGATTACTCAGCTTGGGTTATAGAAAGTGAAGACTTTGGTAGGTCCATCATCTCAATCCAGGTGTTACCCACTGCCAACTTGATTGCCTCGCCGGTCTCGGTGTAAAGAAGAATCGGCTGATCGATTGCACCCTTTGACCACTTACCGGTGATGTAGTAGCCATCCGAGAAGATGTGCGCGATGCCTTCATTGTCAACAATCTTTGCCTTTGGAATAGCGCCGTATTTAGGGTCAACGAAGCTTAGGTCGTGGGCTACTTCCATGACCACAACGTTCTTTGCGACAACCTGATCGCCACCGTCTTGAAGGTGAGGAGTTTTGTCCATGGTGCGAAGCCATGCGGGCTCGGCAGCTGTTGACCAAGCGAAGGTGGCTTCACCCAAATCCCAGGTAGAGCGAAGCTGTGGATACTTGACTTCAAGGGCTGTTACTGGGATGCCTTGCGCGACTGCAGTTGGGACTGCAGCAAATTCAAATGACGGTAGAGGTGCTGGCTGCTCGGTGTGAGAAGCCTGCAACTTCTGAGCCCTGAAATACAGATTCCACGGTGCTACGCGAGACTTCTCACGGTAGTAAGTGTCGTTGTTCATTTCGGTATCCTCGTCACTCATGACAAGGCCGGTCTGCTTAGCAGCGCTCTTGAACGGGGTCTGGCCACCTGAGTAAACGAACACTCCGTCGTATGGGTCGATGATCGTGGCGTCTACTGGGCGAACCGATCGAACCGGTCCAATGCTCTCTGGCATTCTCGAATGCCAAACAGGCAGCAATCGAGTAAGGCCAACCTCAACTCGGGTCACATAGACAACGTCTGCATCATTCAGGGCAAGCTGAGGTCGACCGTTGTAGGTGTTATCGATCTTGGCGCTAACTGCAGGCATCTCTAGATTCGGGTTTGTGCCCTCTTCATACATGACTCCCGTTAGGGGAGCTGCAACGAATACTGGTTCTGGGGTTGGCTCTTCCGTTGGAGTCTGTGTTGCACTCTGGGTAGGAGTTGCGCTCTCGACCGGTGCCGGTTCCGAGGAACAGCCTGAAAGCGTCAAGGCAGCTAGAAGGGCAAAAATTGGGAGCTTGGATCCAGTTTGCATTTTCCCAAGTGTAGGAGCGATTCATTGTGATTTAGCTTGCGACACAAGGCAAGGTAAACTCGGTCTGTGCTCCTAGCTTCCATTCGTACCTCAGTTACTGAAGATATCGTCGGATGGTTTGACCAGATCGGGCCAATTCTTTTTTATCTAGCTGTATTCGGCTTGGTTTTTGCCGGCACCGGTTTATTTGTCGGCGCCTTTATTCCATTTATCACAGGTGACTCATTGGTGTTTGCCGCAGGTCTTATTGCAGCAGCTCACCAGGATGTCGTCAACATCTGGGTAATGGTTATAGGCGTCGGCATAGCAGCTTGGCTAGGCGACCAGGTGGGCTACACACTTGGCAGACATTTTGGTCGACCATACCTCGATAAACGACAAGGCAATTGGCTCAAGAAGGCGATTACGCGCTCTGAGCAGTTCTACGATCGCTACGGCTGGTGGTCAGTTGTAGTTGCAAGGTTTATACCCTGGGGTCGTGTGATCATTCCAGCGCTAGCCGGCATTGGCCGAATGAACTACTACCAGTTCTTCACCGCCAACTTTGTTGGTGCAGCGCTTTGGGGCATGGGTCTGACAACAGCCGGTTACTTCACTTACTCAATTCCATGGGTGAGGTCATTCGTATACGTCATTGCTCTTGTTGTGATATTCATGAGCATCATCGCCGGGTACAGAACCTGGAAAGCAAACCGAGCTAGTTAGAAATAACTAGATCGGCTAATTGTTGAGATTTCTCGGCTTGGTAGAACTCATCCTCCTGAATTGCCCAGGTTGGCCAAAATTCGTCGAATTTACTGCCGTCTCTTACTCTCAGTCTTTCCCGCCTTGTCGGGACTTCAGACTCAACCCAAACTGAGAAATCGCTCATTTCCCTGCTTGCCCTAGATAGTGATCCACACCCTTCGATTATCAGCGGAACCCCGCCTTCAAACTCTCGCCAACCATTACCGGGCTCCGACTCAGATCCGCGCTCAGATTTGCTCCAGTTCCAAATTTGCCAGCTGGCTTTTCTGTTTGTCGTGAATGGCTGGAGAATGTTGGTTACAAGATATCTCGATCCAGCAGCCAGGCCTTCCCAACCTGAGTAAAGATCATCCATGTGAAGAACTCTAGGCGCAACTCGTTCAGCCTCAAAAATGCGACCCTGCAACTCGAGAGCCAGTCTGGTCTTGCCAGAGCCAGCACGTCCATCGATTATGACGATTGGCTGACGCCCGGCGTCCATTGACCGCAAGAGGAATTGCTCGAGGTGAGCCAGGCCACCGTCTAAATTAATCACTCAAATAACCTACTGGTATTGTTTCTACGTCTCACTCGGGGGGAGTTTTTAGTTATCAGAAAAGACATACAAGCCCTTAGGGCTCTAGCCGTGTTGGCGGTATTTGTTTACCACATGAGACCTAATTACCTCACGGGCGGATTTATTGGCGTCGATGTCTTTTTCGTTCTTTCAGGCTTTCTGATTTCCTCACACCTTTTCAGCGAATTTGCGGCCACGGGAAAACTCAGCTTGAGTAAATTCTGGTCACGAAGAGCAAAGAGACTCTTACCTGCAAGCCTGACGGTTCTAGTTGCAACGGCAATAGCGGTTTGGTACTTAGCTCCGCAGGCGCTGCAAGAGCGCTACTTCCGAGACATCTCCGCAGCTGCTGTCTATGTTGCAAACTGGGTGTTCGCCTTTGACTCGGTTGACTACTTGGCTGCTGACAACTCAGCTTCAGTGGTTCAACACTTCTGGTCTCTAGGTGTTGAGGAGCAGCTCTACATCGCATGGCCAATTCTTTTGACCATCGCATGGTTGATCGCCGGCAAGGCTAAGCATGGCTTCAAGGCCTTTGGCTTACTTCTAACTGCGATTACTGCTTTATCGCTTATTCACTCGACTCTTTTGGTTTTGGACAATAACCCAATTGCCTACTTCTCAACCTTCTCTAGGGCTTGGGAGTTTGGCGCTGGTGCTTTGCTTGCCCTAGCGATGCAGAAGCGTGAGAGCCTCTTCGGTAGAAGGTTTGATGTTGCCGCATCCTGGGTAGGTTGGCTGGGCCTTGCTGCCTACCTTTACTTCTTCGAGGCGACGGCTGGCTTCCCAGGTTTATACGCAGTGGTGCCGGTGCTGGCAACCTTGCTCATCATCGGCTCCGGTGATCCGCAAGGGAAATGGTCGGCTGCACCAATTCTGCATTTCAAGCCAATTCAATTCATTGGCGATGCCAGTTACAGCATCTACCTATGGCACTGGCCAATACTCACAGTTGTTGGTTTTTACTACACCAACATTCCGGGCAGAGTCTTGGTAATTATTTTCTTGGCCACAATCGCTATCTCAGCCTTGAGCATGAGATTTATAGAGAACCCATTCCGATTTGGAAAACTCAAGACCTCGCTCAAACCTGCTCCGGTTTTCATAGGAGTCGCCACCACGATGGCAATCATCGTTGGTTCATCCCAGGCCGCTAGTGCTTGGGTGGCAAACGATATTGAACAGCGAAGACTTGAATCTGCCGCCATCGAGGCCGAAATCGCGAAAAGCGTGGCAGAGAAAGAGGCTGTGAGTGACGAGGAAGAGTTGCCGGTCTGGGACGAAATCAGCTGCATGGGTCCGGCGTTCATGGTCGAACCTGAGTGCGCTTCTTTTACTTGGCAAACAGTTGTCCCTGCGGTGGCAGTAAAAGAAGAGACCGCACACAACGTGGTGCCAATAGAGCGCATTGGCTCTGAAAAGGGTTGCCTCGCCTGGGGCGATGACTACTCAATGATCGAGTGCATCTACGGAGTCAAGGGCGGTAAGAAGATTGCCGTGATTGGAGACTCTCATGCCTACCACTGGCTTCCTGCGTTCGCCAAAGTGGCCGAAAACAACGACCTGGAATTGCACTTTGTTGCAAGGGCGGGTTGCCCGGCAAATACTTTGGCCAGAGAAGCTAATGGAGATCACGTTCGGGGCTGTTTCTCCTGGATTGAGGAAATGAAAACCTGGGTAAAGGCAGAACCTAATCTCGAAATGATCGTTATCTCAAACTTCTCAGGCTCACGGTTCACTGGCGCTGGAGAATACGGTGCCAGGCACGATGCCGCTATTGCTGGCTACAAAGAGATGTGGCAGCCAATGATTGAAACCGGTGCAGAGGTCGTAGTTATAAAAGACACCCCGTTTATCGGTGAAGATGCATGGAACTGCGTGGTTGCCAATGCCGATGAAATGAATCGCTGTGATGTCACGCTCGCGAGCATAAATGCGAACTACGACAACAGCTCAGCAGCGGCTCAAGAGCTCGGTTTGCGGGTACTTGATTTTGAGAAGTACTTCTGCAAGAACGAAATGTGCCCTATGGCAATTGGTGGAGTCCGGGTTTACAGGGATTCAAACCACATGACTGGAACCTACAACCTGCTAATGACCCCATACCTTGAGCTGGAGCTCTTAGGTCGCAAGTAGAAGTTTTCTTCCACCAGGGCCAGTACCTGCTTGGTTATGGCATCTAGGCCCTGGTGGAAATTCTGCATTCGGTCAGTTTAGAGCTCCTCGATTAGCACGTCTGGGTGCTTATCGAATCGGTAGCCCTTGCCCCTGGCTGTGCGAACGATGTCTTCGTAACCTGCGACCTTAGAGCGCAATCTGCGAACGTGAACGTCGATGGTTCTGGCATTTGGGGTAGGTTCTCCGCAGCGCTCTGCGATAGAGGCGATCTCCTGACGAGATACCGTACGGCCCTCGTTCTCAACCAAGAATGCAAGTAGCTCAAACTCCTTGCAGGTTAGGTTGGCGTTTCTGCCATCGACAAACAAGCGCCTGCGGTTTAGATCCAGCACGATACCTTTAGCAGCCTGTTGCTCCTTCGGAGCTGGCTGCTTTGTGGCACGTGGTTCCTTGAGTGCAAGACGAGTTAAGTCCAGGTTGCGACCCGGTGCATCTTGCGGAGCGATTGCAAGTGCGGCGTATGTTTCGTTTGCCTTTGCTGGCACGAGCTCGGCAATTGTGTTTCTTAGCGCGGTTGCGATCTCGGCGAGGCTAAGGCCTGCCTCCTGCGCCTCGGCCTCTGAGATGCCGACGTATAGTGCGAAGCCCTTGGCCTCGGTCTGAGTCTTGGTGATGGTGGTCATTTGATTTAGTCCTTGTGTCTGTGCGAGAGATTGAGTGCACGAATCACGTGCGTTTGTTGGGGTGCTGGTGCCTTTGGCTAAATCGAAATAGCTGGTTCGATTAGCGGCACGAGAGCATGCACATGCACATCGAGCAGGACATCATGGCGCGGTCAGCGACCTGCGCGATGGAAATTGCTCGAGTAGACATTGGGTAGAAGTTTGCAGGCTATCCACAGAGATGTCAAGTTACCAAAGGCCACCTTGTGAGTATTTGGATTATTGTCAGGTTTGGTTCACGTTGATTTTGCCTTTGATTCAAGGATTGAACGTTTCATGATTGTGTGATTGGTAAGCCTTATCGTTCATACGTTGCAATCGGAGATTCTCTATCCGAAGGCCTAGGCGACTTCACATTTTCGCAAGATCGAAATCACAATGGCTGGACCGATCGTTTAGCAGCCATCCTGGCAAAAGAAGCTGATGATTCGAAATATGAATTTCACTACGCAAATCTTGCTCTAAGGGGTTCGAAACTGGAAAAGATCATGGAGGGTCAGCTGCAAGCAGCCCTTCGGCTACAGCCAGACCTTGTAACAGTGATGGCCGGATCAAACGACTTGATGTCCAAGATTCAGCGGTTACCGGGGCTGCGCGCAACGTTGCAAGATGGCATTCAGCAGCTGATTGCCGCAGGGTGCGATGTGGTCATGGCTAACACCATCAACCCACTACACCTCAAAGTGTTCAAGCCGCTTCGAGGTAAGGCAGATTTATTCTCGACCTTGATCGAGACCGTTGCAGATGAGTTTGAGGTTCCGTTGCTTGACGTGCATGGGATCCAAGACTTCGAGAATCTGGCCTACTGGGCAGAAGACATGGTTCACTTCTCAGGTTTTGGGCATATCGAGATAGCCAATCGGGCTGCCGATATTTTGGGATTGAACTACCGCTACCAGATGCCACTTGACACTCTGCCCACCAACTCTCGAAGGGGAGCTTTTGAGACTGCGAAATGGGTGGCAAGAGACGTTATTCCATTTTTTGAACGAAGGCTCAGAGGCGTTACCTCGGGCGACGGTATGGATCCAAAACACCTCAAACTGGTGCCATATCAGCCAAGCCAAAATCACCCAAGCTGGGAACTAATTACTGCCTAGCTCGCCTATTGCGTTGGATGCGCTCGCGCAACAGCTCGAATGGCAAAATCAGTGATGTGACCACGATGATGATGATTACTGTGGTCTCGAGGTGCTGTTTGATCAGGGGTATTTGACCAAGGAAGTAGCCACCGGCTACAAACACCATGGTCCAGATAGTCGCACCCCAGAAGTTGTACTTTGAGAATTTTCTGGTTTCCATATCGCTCATACCCGCAAGCATCGGAATCAGAGCCCTGAGAATTGGTATGAAGCGAGCGAGAATCACCGCCCTAGGACCGTAGTGCTCAAAGAAATCGTGGGTTCTTCTTAGAACCTTGGGGTTGATAATCCAGTTGTTATAGCGATGGAAGAGTGGTGGGCCAATTCTGTGACCAATCCAATAACCAGTCTGGGTGCCAAGTAATGCGGCGAGCCAGATCAAAAAGAAGCCAAGCCAATCGGGAAGCCAAGACTGGCTCGTTGCCAACATCAGACCCGTAAGGAAAAGCAGTGAGTCGCCGGGAAGAAAAGAAGTAAAGATAAAGGCAGTTTCAAAGAAGATGATGAAGGTTACGGCTATTGCGGCCCAGTCACCAAAGTTATTGATGATTTCTTGGGCATCAAGCCAGTTCAATTTGCTCCACTCTTAGACCCCGCACTGCAAGTTGGGCATCCCGGTAATACTGCAAGAGCTTAGCGTTATTTGCTGACCATGACCTGCCAGCTACTGAGTAGATAGCCGCCTGCGAAAGATTGGTGCGCAAATTCTTATCTTCGATCACCGCCTGCACCGCATTTCGATACCCGTTTGGTCTCGCTGGATCTACCAAGAGCCCGCTGACGCCATTTTCGATCAAGTGCTTCGGACCACCGGCATTTGGTGCAATCACGACTAAGCCGGTAGCGAGCGCCTCTTGAATTGTCTGCCCAAATGTCTCTTCAGTACCGAAATGAACAAATATGTCCATCGCTGCGTAGGTTCTCGCAAGCTCCAAACCACTCAGCGCTCCTGTAAAGGTGACGGGATGCCGCGCAAAGAGGCCCTCTAGCCTCTCTCGCTCAGGACCATCCCCCACAACTACGAATCTCACGTTCGGTAAACCAAATAGCTCAGCCATTCGATCGACTTGCTTTTCAGCGGCTAGACGCCCAACAAAACCAATCACTATCTCACCCGAGGAAGCGATGCGAGACCTAATGTCCTGGGTCTCGGCATCGTCCCGGTTCTTCGGTGTAAAAAGATCTAGGTCGACCCCTCTACCCCAAACTTTGGTTCTGCCACCACCGATCGACTTTAGGTAGTCGGCAGTCTCTTGTGTGGGTGCCAAGTTCAATGTGGCACTTGAGTGAATCGCCCCAACAATTCTTTCCATGACCGGCTTTGCAAAAGCCAGGTTGTAACGCTCGAGATAGCCGGCAACATCGGTCTGATAAATCGCGACAGTGGGAACGTTGTTTCGCTGGCCCCAAGCGATGGCTTGAGCCCCGAGCATGAAAGGGGCGGCAACGTGAATCACGTCTGGTTTAAAGTCGTCAAGCAGTCTCGAGATGGCAAGGCCCGGCATCGCCACCGGAAACTGCATGAGCGAAACAGAATTGGTGGTGTGAACTCGAAAACCTAAGTGAAGCTCGCTCTGAGAGGTTGGTGCGATCACGATCGCATCTATCTCATTTTGTTTCAGGGTTTCGAGTACTCGCACGACTGAATTAGTGACGCCGTTTACCTGAGGCAGAAACGACTCCGTAACTATCGCCACCCTTTGAACCATGCGGCAAACCTAAGTTTGCAACATGGCCTTCAGGTGCTCAGCGGGTAAATGCCTTCTAAACGCTTAGTTACGCGTTCTTAGCGTCAATCTCAGCAATTAGGCCTTCGACCATGCCCTTGATCTCGTCGCGAATCGGGCGAACAAAGTCGACACCTTGGCCGGCTGGATCTGCAAGCTTCCAGTCCAGGTACTTCTTGCCTGGGTAGTAAGGGCACTTGTCGCCACAGCCCATGGTGATCACGTAGTCAGAGGCTAGAACGGCCTCGTCGGTCAAAATCTTTGGAGTGTTGCCCGAGATATCAATACCTTCTTCCAGCATGGCCTCAACCACAGCCGGGTTGACGGTGTCAGCTGGGGCCGTTCCGGAAGAGCGGACCTCAACCCGATCGCCAGCAAGGTGCTGCAGATAAGCAGCAGCCATCTGGCTTCTACCTGCATTGTGAATGCAGACGAACATTACGGAGGCGATCGGGTTGGTCATTCTGATCCTTCGTTATTACTTGGTTGGGTATAGAACTTTGAATAGCGCAAGAGCTGCCAGGCCGGCAACCAATTGAACTACTACGAAAGCTGGAACTGATGCCCACTCGATACCGGTTAGGGCATCTGAGAACCCACGGCCGAAGGTTACGGCTGGGTTTGCAAACGAGGTTGATGAGGTGAAGAAGTGACCGCCGATAACCCAGACGGCTACCGATGGCGCGATCCACATGCCCTGCTTGATGTGAACAAGAACTAGCACCGTGAATACAAGACCCATGGTTGCTACAAACTCGCCGGTCAGCTGACCCATGCCCGCACGGACGGTGTCGTTAGCAGAAACAACTGCCTTCTCGTACATCAGGTTCGCGGTTACAGCACCTACGAAACCGCCAGCAAGCTGGAACAAGATGTACATGGCCGCGTCCTTAGCGCTGATTGCCTTGTTAGCAAGCATCGCTACTGTGACCGCTGGGTTTAGGTGAGCACCTGAGATTGGGCCCAAGATTGTGATACCAATTAGGAGCGCTGCACCGACAGCAACAGCAATCAGAGCTAGGCCAACGCCGCCTTGAGCGCCTAGGTTCTCGACCATGTAGCCGGCACCTAGAACTGCGGCAACGATGCCGGCAACGCCAAGAAGTTCAGCGAGATACTTCTTAAAGTTCATTTGATTTCCTATCCATAAGGTTTAGGCTCTATTTAGAGCTTATAGATAAGTATCTATGTAAGTAGGTGAACAACTGGTGAAGAACATCCCGATTCAACTACTTGAGTGCGCTCCTGTCCCAGGCTCCGAACCACTGGCTCGGGAAAAGGCCGAGTCAATGGCCGACACCCTAAAAGCAATCTCCGACCCAACAAGACTCCAGATCCTCGCCATGATCGCCGAGGCCGACAAACAAGAGGCATGTGTCTGCAACATGACCGAACCCCTTGGAGTGTCACAGCCAACCGTTAGTCATCACCTAAAGAAGCTGGCTGAGGTTGGTCTGGTCACCCGCGAGCGCCGCGGAACTTGGGTTTGGTACTCACTAAATAAAGATCGCTGGAAGCAAATTTCTGGCCTATTCGCATGATCAAACAAACCTCATTCGGGGTTCTAATTCCCGAATACGATTTCCCGGTTTTCAACGAGCGCGCCATTCGTGGCGCGGCTGGATTGCTTTTTGTTCTTGGCTTCTCAGGCTGGCTGGTGGCGCTTATCACCGGTGACTATTCACTACTTCGGTTATTTGGTGCCAGCTTCATGCTGGATATGTTTCTAAGGCTTTTTGTTGGTCAACGCTTCACGCCATCTCTGATACTCGCCGATTTCTTTGTTCGAAACCAACGGCCGGAGTGGGTGGATGCCAAGCCAAAGCAAACTGCTTGGACTATCGGTTTTGTGATGGTATTACTGGCCTGCTTCATGATGGGCTGGCTGCAGATTCGAAATGAGATTGTGCTGGCCTGGTGCGGAGTTTGCCTTAGCTTTTTGTTTGCCGAAGCTGCCTTCGGTTTCTGCGCAGGCTGCTGGCTACACATGAAATTTTCTAAACAAAAACCTAGGCTTTGTTCTGGGGATGTGTGCAATTACGATCCCAAGGAGATCAAATGAGCAAGACAGAAATCAAAATCGAAGGCATGACCTGCGGTCACTGCGCGATGAGCATCACCAATGAAATTGCAACTCTTGAGGGTGTTACCTCAGTAAAGGTTGATCACCAAGCTGGCAACGCCGTTGTTGAGTCTGACGGAGTCACCAACGAGCAGTTGGCGGATGCGGTGGCTGAGGCTGGTTACACCGCAACTGAGTTTGCCTCGCTAGATGCCTAATCCAGAGCTCTTAGAGCTCGAGATCGAGGGCATGACCTGCACGGCATGTGCTCGAAGGGTGGAGAAAACCCTCAACAAAGTTGACGGGGTATCTGCCTATGTCGACTTTGCAACCGAGAAGGCTCATCTGCAGCTCAACGTTCCGGTTGAACTAGGGGTGCTAAAAGCTGCAGTCGAGTCTGCCGGCTATCACGTTGGTTCCGGTAAGCCCGAGCTGCAAAAGCTCAAGCCAAGGCTTTACACCGGCGTTGTGTTATCCCTGGTCGCCATGTTGATTGGCATGGTGCCATGGTTTGCCTTCGCGGGGATGCAGTATGCCCTTTGGGCACTTACGACCCCGGTCTTTTTCTATGTGGCATTTCCTTTCCACCAAGCGGCCATCAAAAACCTGCGCCACCTAGATACCACTATGGACACCTTGGTGTCCCTAGGCTCTGCCGTTGCCTACTTCTACAGCATTTACCTTGTGCTCATCGGCGACATGCACCAATACTTCGAGGTAAGCGCAGTAGTACCAACAGTTGTGCTCATCGGTCGCTACATAGAAGTTCGTGCCAGGCGCAGTGCCACCGATGCAGTGCGGAGCATGCTCAGCGCGGTACCCGAAACCTCAACTGTTCAAACCGAAGCTGGCAACAAGCAAGTGCCCACCAGCCAAATCAAAAAAGGCGATGTGGTCCTGATTGCAGCCGGCGAACGTATCCCGGTGGATGGCAAGCTAATAACCTCAAGTGCGCTGATTGATAACTCAACCCTCACGGGAGAATCCCTACCTCAAGAAATCAGATCGGGAGAGATACTTGCGGCAGGCGCCACATCTGTCTCGGGCCAGATTGCAATCGAAGCAGTCGGCACCTCCAGCACCTCACGCATAGCTCGCATAGCGGACTTGGTTCGAGAAGCAACCAGTCAGAAGACCCAGCTGGGATCGTTGACCGACCGCATCTCAAGTGTGTTTGTGCCAAGTGTGATTGTGATAGCAATCGCAACCTATGTGATTCAGTGGCTAATAACCAACGACAGCAATTTCGCATTCTCCGCTGCGGTTGCAGTCTTGGTAATTGCCTGCCCGTGTGCTCTCGGCATCGCAGTTCCGATGAGCCTCGTGGTCGCAACCAGCTTGGGAGCCAAGCGTTCGGTGATTATTCGCAACCCCGATTCACTCAGGCTGATGGCCAAGGTCACAAAGATCTTCTTCGACAAGACCGGCACAGTTACCGACGGCCAACTCCGAGTTGTGAATTCCCGCGGTCTCGGTGGGGTTGGCGCGGCAACCATGCTTTCCTATGCAGCCGCCATCGAGGCTGGCTCGAAGCACCCGGTCGCCAAGGCAATTGCAAACCTAAGCGATCACCACCAGGCGATAAACATCAAGGAACTAGCCGGCATTGGCCTTAGTGGAATAGTGGATGGCAAAGAAATCTTTGTTACTAAACCTGGGTCATATGAAAACCAGGAAGAGCTAGATCAGGCAATCTCAAACGCTGGACCAAACACCTTGGTTGTGGTCTCTTGGGAAGGCTGGGCACACGGCCTAATCGAACTTAGCGATCAGATAAGGCCAGGTGCAGCTCAAGCGCTGCAAGATGTTAAAGCCATGGGCTTTGAGACTGTGCTGCTTTCTGGCGACAATGCGGTCCGAGTCGGTGTCGTGGCAAAGGAGTTGGGCTTTGATGATTTCATCGCCTCTGTCACTCCAGAGAAGAAGCTCGAAACCATCAAGAGCCAGACCGAAGTTTCAGCGATGATTGGCGACGGCATCAACGATGTTGCGGCGCTTTCAGCAGCAGACATCTCTATTGCCATGGGCTCGGGCTCTCAAGCCGCTCAGGCGGCTAGCTCAATAACCATCTTGGATGATGACCCTAGAGCGATTCCCTATGCCCTCAAACTGGCAAAGCGAACCCACAGAAATATCTTGCAAAACCTGGCTTGGGCCTTTGGTTACAACCTAATTCTGATTCCGGTTGCCGCCCTTGGTCTTTTGAACCCGATGCTGGCCGGTACGGCAATGGCTTTTAGTTCAGTGTCTGTTGTGGTCAATTCTCTGCGTTTGAAGTGGCAGGATAGATAGGTACACAAAGGAGTGGCAAAGTGATTACCTCTGCCGACGAACAACGCGTTCTTGATTTAGTCCCAACTCAGCTTTTCATCAATGGCCAATGGCGAGATGCCTCAGATGGCAAAACATTCGATGTTCATGACCCAGCAACTGGCAAAGTTCTAAAGACCATAGCCGACGCCTCTTATGAGGATGGCCAGGCCGCGATGGCTGCAGCCCACGAAACCCAGAAGTCTTGGGCTAAGACCGCACCGAGGGTGAGGGCGGAACTTCTTCGCGCAGCCTTTGAAAAAGTAACTGCGATGTCTGATGACTTCGCAATCCTCATGAGCCTCGAAATGGGTAAGCCGTTTGCTGAGGCCAAGGGCGAAGTTGCATACGGATCTGAGTTCCTACGCTGGTTCTCAGAAGAGGCGCCAAGAATCAACGGTCGTTACACGACCGCCCCTGACGGTAAGAACCGTCTTATGGTTCTAAAGAAGCCGGTTGGCCCAGCACTTTTGATTACCCCTTGGAACTTCCCACTTGCAATGGCGACAAGAAAGATTGGCCCTGCAATTGCTGCTGGCTGCACGTCAATCTTGAAGCCAGCAGCCCTGACCCCACTAACCTCGCTGCTTTTCGCAAAGGTTCTTGAGGAGGTTGGTGTTCCCGCAGGTGTTGTAAACGTCATTCAGACCTCCAGGGTCTCTGAGGTTACTGGGCCAATCGTGAAAGACAGCCGCCTTCGAAAGCTCTCCTTCACCGGTTCAACCCCGGTTGGCAAGCGCCTGATTGCAGACGCAGCCGACCAGGTGCTGAGGGTTTCTATGGAGCTTGGCGGCAACGCTCCATTCTTGGTGTTTGAAGACGCCGACCTTGATGCTGCTGTTGAGGGCGCAATGCTCGCAAAGCTTCGCAACATGGGTGAGGCCTGCACCGCGGCAAACAGATTCATTGTTCACGAATCGGTTGCAGACGAGTTCTCTACTCGTCTTGCAGATCGCTTCAGCAAGTTAAATGTTGGCCGAGGCGTTGCCGACGGCACAAACATTGGCCCAGTCATCGACGAAAAGTCACGACAGGGCATTCACGCACTAGTCAAGGATGCAACCGACAAGGGAGCAACGCTTTTGACCGGTGGAGTTATCCCCGATGGCGATGGCTACTTCTACCCACCGACCGTTCTAAAATCCGTTCCAGAATCATGCGAGATACTTTCGAATGAGATCTTTGGCCCAGTTGCCCCGATCTGCACCTTCAAAACCGAAGACCAGGCAGTTGAAATGGCAAACAACACCGAATATGGGCTAGTTGCCTATGCCTTCACAAAAGACCTAAACCGAGGCCTAAGGCTTGCCGAGAAGCTAGAGACTGGAATGTTTGGTCTCAACACCGGACTTGTTTCAAACCCTGCTGGGCCGTTTGGTGGAGTGAAGCAATCTGGTTTAGGTCGCGAGGGATCAGCCGAAGGAATCGAGGAGTATCTCGAGACCGTATACGTCGGAATCTCCGACCCAATGGCCTAATTCACAGGATTTTGGTTACATGCCCATTTGGGCGATTTCCTAGGAAAGTTATTGGTAGCTGAGGCGGGGCTCGATCCCGCGACCTCACGATTATGAGTCGTGCGCTCTAACCAACTGAGCTACTCAGCCACGAACTGCAGCGAGTTTTCTCACTAAAGCTCGAGCCCCGAGACAGGATTGAACTGTCGACCCCTTCCTTACCATGGAAGTGCTCTACCACTGAGCTATCGGGGCGAATGCCAAAAGGCAACCGCAAAAGATTAGCACTAGCGATGGGCGCTAGGCAAACGCCAAATCTGAAAATCTAGTTTCACTGCGTCATAACGAATCTTTGAGCCGGCAATTCGCAATGCTCCATTGCCAAATAGGTTCTCTGCACGCTCCACCTGAGCGACAGAATCCTTAGGGAATTCGATGTGACGATCCTTACCCCTAGAGGCGATAACCAGAATCGATTCGGTCTTGTTCTCACGGATAAATGCCATTGCCTCGTCTGAGGTGTAGAGCCAACGCAAAGAGCCATCAACAAGTGCCTTGTTGGTCTTTCGAATCTTTGAAAGCCTTGCGTAGGTTTCGATCATGGTGGCATCAAACTCGCGCTCACCATTCCAAGGAATTGGTGTTCTTGAGTTCTCACCATTCCAACCATCTAGGCCAAACTCGTCACCGGCAAATATCATTGGAATACCTGGGAAGGTGAACTGCAACCCTGCAGCTACACGCTGTGAGCCAGGGATGGTGAAAGTCTTGAATCTTCCAGTGTCGTGAGTATCCAATGCGTTGAGGTTGTGCATGCGAAGCTGCCAAGGGAAGATGCCAGCGAACGAGTTGTGGAGCTCCATATATTGCGTTGCCGAAATACCCTTGCGACCTACTCCAACCTGGCCCTCTTCACGCTTTTCACTTGGGTTCCAGAGCCAACGCCAGGTTGGCTTTGTGAAGTTTGCATAGGTCATGGTCGACTGGTAAGTATCGCCCTCGACGTGGTTAGCAGAGTCAGAGGTGAACTCACCAATCAAGAATGTATCTGGGTTTACCTCTGACATGGTTTGACGGATGGTCTGTGCAACCTCGCGGTTGTAGTCATCTCCGCGAATCCAACCAGTCATGTTGGCGACGTCGATGCGCCAGCCATCAAGTGCGGCTGGCCCCTTGAGCCATTTTGCAACTACCGAGTTCTTACCTTCAATAAATCGTTTACGAAGCTCTTGAGACTTCCAGTTGAACTTCGGAAGAGAGGGCACTCCCCACCAAGAGTCGTACTTCTTGTTGCCGTCTTGGAAATAGTAAAACTCAGACTCTGCTGCCTTTGGGTTGCCATAGGCCGCCACGAACCATTCGTGCTTGTCTCCAGAATGGTTGGCTGTGAGGTCACCCATCACTTTGATGCCCATCGAGTGAGCCCTCTTGACCAATGAGCTAAGTGCCGCATTGCCCCCTAGGAGCGGATCAACCACATCGAAACTTGATGAGTCATATCGATGGTTAGAACCTGCCGGGAAAAACGGGGTTAGGTAAAGAATTGTGGCGCCTAGGCGCTTGAGGTGATCTAGGTGTAGCTCGATGCCCTTTAGGTCGCCACCAAAGAACTGCTCTGATGTGCCAGGGCCTTTACCAATGACCTCATCGCCCCACTGTTTTGGAATTGCCCACTCCGGCAACGCTCGTTTATCCGCAGCCTGGCTCTTGGCAAAGCGATCCGGGAAGACTTGATACAGCACGCTACCGGTTGCCCATCTGGGAGGGCGTTGGTAAGTGTTGATCTTGAAGTCATCGCGATCTGGCTGATCGAGTTCGTGCATGCCGACGGCATTTAGCCAAAAACTTTGCTTGTCTTTTAGCTCAATGAAGAAGCGGTAGTGCACCTCAGGGTTGAACATTGTGATGGTGCCCTCATACCAATCCCAACCGTGGCGGGTGTGAAGCTTCTTTAGTGGCGGGGTGAGAAAACCTTCGCCCGAGTCAGACTGACGGATCAGCACCTGCTGCAACTTACCCAGCGACCTGTGGATGCGGATTCTTAGCTTTACCTTGCCCTCTAGAGATGGGGTGTTAGGTGAAACGTAGAGCGCAGAGCCATCGTGGTGGGGGGTGTGGGCGAGGTGAAGCGACATAGCTTTTAGGCTACTAGCCCTTCACCGCACCACCGGTTAGACCCGACACGATGTACTTCTGTAGGTACAAGAACAGTGCCACGATCGGTACTGCTGCAAGAACTGCACCTGCTGCAAACACAGTCCAGTTCTGACCAAACTGATCAGATACGTACATGTACAAACCAACTGCCAAAGTCTTGGTCTCGGGCTTGGTCAAGATGATGTTGGCCAGAATGAAGTCTGAGCTCGTGCCGATGAATGACAACAGGCCAATAACCGCAAGAATCGGGGCCGCGAGGCGCAGAATCATTCCGTAGAAGATCTGAGTGTGAGTTGCACCATCGATCTTTGCAGCCTCATCCAGCTCTTTTGGAATCGTGTTAAAGAACCCATACATCAAATAGGTATTTGCACCAAGTGCTCCACCCAGATAAACCAAGATCAAAGCGATCTGGCTACCGATACCTAGGAACGGGAAGATGTTGCCAAGCTCAACAAGCAAGGCATAGATAGCAACCAGCGCCAAAAGCTGAGGGAACATCTGAACCAAAATCAATGTCAATAGACCTGCCCTGCGGCCGGTGAACCTAAGCCTGGAGAAGGCATATGCCGCGAGCGCCGATAGAAATACCGAACCAATTGCTGCGGTGCCCGAGATAAACAGGGTGTTCACAAACCAGTTGCCGTATGGGCGGAAAGGATCCTCAAACAAAGCCGTGTAGTTATCGGTGGTGAAGCTCGAGAAGAACGACGACGTGAACTGGGTGGCATCGGCAAACGAACCTGAAAGCACGTAGGCAAGCGGGAAGATCGCGTAAAAGATCATCACCCAACCGATCAGGTGGCGCCAACCTTTGGTCTTTAGCCACTTACCAAATGAGGCTTTGTTCTCATCGGTCAGCTGAGCCTTTGCGGCCTTATAGGCCTTTAGCTCGTCTTTAGAAATCTCTGGATCCATTAGTTCACATCCTCCAAAGTCCTAGTACGTCTGAATGAGAGGTAAGAAATTGTTCCCACCACAAAGAAGATCAGAATCGAGAAGGCAGAAGCCAAACCAAAGTCACGACCCTCACCGGTAGAGAACGCAATCTTGTAGACCATCGAAATCAAGATGTCTGAGTGACCAACGTTGATCGAGGCGTCGAAGTCTTTGGGACCACCACCGGTCAATAGATAGATCAGTGAGAAGTTGTTGAAGTTGAACGCAAACGAGGTGATCAATAGCGGTGCAACTGAAACTAGCAGCAACGGAAGCTTGATCAGCCTTAGCTGCTGCCAAGGTGATGCTCCATCGATTCTGGCCGACTCCATCAATTCACCTGGAATTGATTGCAAAGCTCCGGTTGTGATCAAGAACATGTATGGGAACCCAAGCCATAGGTTCACCATCAGGATCGCAACCTTGGCCATGAATGGATCACCGAGCCAGTCAATTACCTGACCCCCGAAGAACAGTTGGTTGATTACTCCATAGTCCTTGTTCAACATGGCTCGCCAAACGAAGGCACTCAAAAAGCCTGGGAATGCATAAGGCAAAATCATTGCCACGCGATACCAGCGTTGACCTCGCAACTTTGCGTCATTGAAAAGGATTGCGAGGCCAAGGCCGAGAATAAATGTCGAGGCAACCGAGATGATCGCGAACAAGAATGTCCAGATCGTCACACGCAATAGCGGCTCACGAATACCTGGGTCGGTCACAGCTCGAACGAAGTTGTCAAAACCAATTTCAACTCGCCAACCAGGGGCTAGCGATTCGCCATCAGCTGCGGTGTAGGCACCCTCACCGAGATCTGAGAAGACCTTCCCGTCTTCAACACGGGTCATGGTGTCATTGACTTCGTCGTAGTCAAGGCGTGGGCCATAAACCACTGCCTGTGATGCATCAGCAGTGGTCAGGAAGTAGCTGTCTGGATCATCTGATAGATAGACCTTGAAACCAACGACCTCATCCTGGCGGGCAACAACCTCTTTGAAGCTCAGCTCGGTATAACCATCTGCTGAAACAGCAATATCACGAGAGTTGAACTGTGGGTTCTGAGCAATCTCTAGAACTTCTTGATCACCACCCACTTTCACGGTGACATTTCCAGCTTCGTCCTCCTGGGTAACCAAGAAGTTAAGTTCGCCAGCATCATCAACCACAACTGTTAGGGGGTAAACCGGTTCACCTTCGATACGAGACTGGCCATTTAGGAGCAGTGCTTTTACTGCCATCTCTTTGTCTGAGTTGTGCATGGTGCCGTAGTTGGTAAAGGCAATGTATGCCGAGTAACCAACAACGTAAACCTGGAAAATGGCCATAAATATCAGGCCAGGGATCATGTACTTGGCAGGAAGGTTTCCTCGCCTCAGGTAGATCACGTTCACCAAGATGGTGACTAGTGCAACGATTCCTGCGAACAGGTAGTCCTGGTTGCCGAACAGAACGAAAATTGCAAAGAGCATTGCGGCATCGATAATGCCGAGGGCAACAATCTTGATGATTGTGCCGTAGAGGGACGGAGTTCCTCCGTCATTTAGGGCTTTGTTGGTCTTACGTCTTCCCTTAGGGAGTCGCCAGTCTGGACCTTTGGTCTCAGTGCTCATCTATAACCTCTGATTGTGAATCTTTTTGAGAGTGGAAAGGGCGCCTTGGCTTGCAAGGCGCCCCCTCTCAGTTTTGCTTAGTTGGAACTTATCCAGCGATGGCAGCGTTGATCTCGTCGATCATCTTCTGCCAGCCTTCCTTAGCACCAATCTTGCCGGTCATGATGGCTGCCTCAGTTGAGCCCCATGATGCCCATACTGAACCCATCTCTGGGATCGAAGGCATTGGCTGTGCGTTTGCACCAGCTGCACCGAAGCCCTGGGTGATCTTGTCACCAGCAGCAACCTCTAGAGCACCCTTGTGTGCAGGAATACGTCCACCGATCTGGTAGATCTCGATCTGAGCTGCCTCAGAACCGATGTACTCAGAAAGGAACTTGTTTACGTATAGTGGGTCGTCAGTCTGGCTAGATACGTAGAAACCACGTGCACCTAGGAACTGGGTTGGGGTCTGGCCGCCAACTGAAGGTAGTGAGTAGATAGCGTAGCCATCCTCGCCTAGCGCCTCAGCAATGCCAGGAGCTGCCCAAGGACCGGTGATCCAGCAAGCAAGCTTGCCTTCCTTCATCTCGGTCTCTACGGTTCCGTAGTCCTTGAATGAGAAGGTGTCGCCGTTAGCAGCTAGCCAGTCAGCGAATGCGAAGCCCTCAGGGCCAGCCATGCCTAGCTCAGAGGTGTATGAACCATCAGCGTTCTGCTTGAAAACAGGAGCACCGAAAGAGGTCTGGATGTAGTACATGTGGTATGGGTCACCAGAGTCAGCACCCATTGCAACTTCAACACCTGCAGCTACAACTTCATCCCAGGTAGCAGGCTGAGTTGGAACCATAGCTGAGTTACATACAAGACCGATGTTCTCAACACCGAATGGCATGCCGTATAGAGCGCCGTCGTATGAGAATGCAGCAACTGCGTTCTCGCGGAAGTCGCTAACTGCTGCACCTAGCTCAACAGGAGCTACAACACCAGCAGCTACAAGCTGACCGGTCCAGTCGTGTGCACCAGCAATGATGTCTGGGCCCTCACCAGTAGGGATAGCGGTGATTGCCTCGTCGCGGATAGAACCGAAGTCCTTAACAACTAGCTCAACTGCGATGCCAGTGTCTGCCTCGAACTGAGCTGCAACACCCTCAAGGGACTTAGCAACCATGTCGTCAACCCATACGGTTAGGGTGTCGATCGCTGGAGCTGCCTCGGTAGGAGTCTCAGTAGCGGTCTCGGTTGGCTCGGCCTCAGTGGTCGATGCGCAACCCGATAGAACAAGAGCCGATGCTGCGGCTAGAGAGCCGATAGCAAAGACGCTGCGCTTAGTGATTTTCAATGGAGCACCTTTCAGTACCTGAAATAGGAATTAGCTTTGCCTTTGGGCAAGCCCTATAAGTTCACGCCAGAAAATCGAATGGGTCAAATCTGTAAACGCTTACATAAGTAACAAGTCAATAACAACAGCAATATTTATAAAAAGACTGCATCCAATCTGTAAACGTTTACAGCCAATTGACACTAGGGAAAAGCCCCTTTTTGAGGGTCCTGACACGGTTATTTTGGGTATTTCTCATGCCATTTTCTGACCTTAGGATTCTGCGCATGCCAGAAAATCTGCTTGTTCCTAGTACGCCCGGTAAAGAGTGGTGGCGTTCTGCCGTTATCTACCAGATCTACCCTCGCTCGTTTGCCGATGGTGACGGTGATGGAATGGGTGATCTCAAGGGCATCACCCAGAGAATGGGTGAGCTGCAAGAGCTGGGTATTGATGCGATCTGGTTTTCGCCATTTTTCAAGTCCCCTCAGAAGGATGCCGGTTACGACGTAAGTGACTACAAGGACATCGATCCGTTATTCGGCACCCTTGGCGACTTTGACGCCATGCTTGCCAAGGCCACCAGCATGGGTATTCGCGTAATTGTTGACCTAGTGCCAAACCACTCTTCTGATCAACACCCGCTTTTCCAGGCAGCTCTAAAAGCTGGTAAAGGATCAGCCGAGCGTGAGATGTACATGTTCCGCGATGGCAAGGGTAAGAATGGCGAGCTGCCACCAAACAACTGGGAGTCGGTATTCGGCGGCCCAGCCTGGACTCAAATTGAAGACGGCCAGTGGTATCTGCACATCTTCGATTCATCCCAGCCTGATTTCAACTGGGATAACCCAAAGGTAATTGAAGAATTTGAGTCAGTTCTAAGGTTCTGGCTAGACCGAGGCGTTGCCGGCTTCCGCATTGACGTAGCTCACGGCATGGTCAAGGAAAAGGGGTTGCCAGATGTGGTTGAGAATAATTCGACCATGACTGGTGTGAGTGAGGAACTCAAGGACTACCAGCACCCGTTCTGGGGTCAGGATGGTGTTCACGAGATCAACAAGAAATTCCGCAAGGTGCTTGACGAGTATCAAGACCGTGCGATGTGTGGTGAGGCATGGCTACCGACCATCAAGCAGATGGCCACCTGGGTTAGACCCGGGGAATACCACCAGACCTTTAACTTTGGTTACCTCGGTTGCCCATGGGATCGCGAGCAGTTGCGCGAAATTGTTGACGAGTCTCTGGCCGAATTCGGTGGCGTTGGTGCCCCATCGACCTGGGTTCTCTCTAACCACGACACCATTCGCCATGCCACTCGAATGGCATATGACGAAATCCCACAGCAGGGTGACGGCATTGGCCCAGATTCTCCTCAGCCAGACGAGGCTCGTGGTCAACGCGTAGCGAGGGCTGCATCTGCATTCATGCTTGGGCTACCGGGTGGTGCATACATCTACCAGGGTGAGGAGCTTGGGCTACCTGAGCACACCACACTCGAGGGTAAGTACCGTCAAGACCCAACCTACTTCCGCACCAAGGGCAAGCGCGTTGGCCGAGATGGTTGCCGTGTTCCAATTCCTTGGGAACCAGATGCTCCTGCCTTTGGCTTTAACTCAACAGGTGAGGCATGGTTGCCACAGCCTGAAAGCTACAAGATCTACGCACGCTCTTCGCAGCGCGGTGTTGCCGGTTCGACCCTTGAGCTTTACAAGCGTCTAATTCAGATTCGCAAGGACCACGGTCTTGGGCTTGGAACCTTTGAGTGGGCCGATCAGCACGCTGGCAAGAACTCCCTCGCATACATCAACAACGATGTCTTGGTGATTGCTAACTTCACCGGCAGTGCGATCAGCTTGCCAAAGGGTGAGCTACTTGCAACCACCCAACATGACCTAACCGTTGAAGAGGTATTGGAGCACGACCAGGTCGCCTGGATTAAGCTCTAGGTATGCCCCTTCACCCAGCTAAACCAGGTTCCGAATGGTGGCGCTCCGGCGTCATCTACCAGATCTACCCACGTTCATTTGCGGATGCAAATGGCGATGGCATGGGTGACCTAAAAGGGATTACTTCAAGGTTGAGCGACTTGGCGGCACTTGGCATTGATGCCATTTGGCTAAGCCCGTTCTACACCTCACCTCAAAAAGATGCCGGATATGACGTTGCCGATTACCGGGATGTTGATCCGCTATTTGGTGACCTCGATGACTTTGATGAAATGGTTGAAAAAGCCCATTCGTTGGGCCTTCGCGTGATGATTGACCTAGTGCCAAACCACACCTCAGATCAGCACGAGTGGTTCCAAAAAGCCCTAAAAGCAGCGCCTGGCTCCAAGGAGCGTAGCTACTACCACTTCAAAGATGGCAAGGGTGAGAATGGTGAATTACCACCAAACAACTGGCGCTCAATGTTTGGTGGGCCAGCTTGGACACGGGTCGAAGATGGCCAATGGTATGTGCACCTATTCGACTCATCGCAACCAGACCTGAATTGGGAAAACCCAATAGTTCGCGAAGAGTTTGAAGAGATTTTGAAGTTTTGGCTGGATCGCGACGTTGATGGCTTCCGTGTAGATCAGCCTCACGCCATGGGCAAGGAGCCGGGTCTACCCGATCACCCATATGTCGAAGAGGCCGGAGCAGGCTTTATCGAGGGTCGTGAAAACCCACCGATGTGGTTCCAAGACTCGGTACACGAAATTTTCCGCAACTGGCGCAAGATCTTAGAGAGCTACCCGGGTGAGCGGGCGATGTGCGGAGAAGCATATGTTTTGCCACTTAGCTTCATGGCGCTATGGGTTCGCTCCGATGAAT
>CAYOXP010000005.1:27327-29423 GCA_964407995.1 uncultured Aquiluna sp. | reverse complement strand
GATCTTGCAAGGTCCCACCCCGGTGGCCTGGCTCAGCTTGTAACTTCTCGCAGCACAACTCTTAGCAACCTGGTTCGTGACGGTGTCGCTCAAGCTAGGGCCCACAGTGCCCTTAGGCGCATCAAAAACAAGGCCGACTACATCTCTCAGAATTATTCGGTTCAGTCGGTATTTATTGCTGCTGGCTTGATCGAGGATCGAGCCTCTGGGCAGAAGTTGCCAATTTTGCTTTGGCCAACGACATTGATCTCTCGCGGTGAAGATTTTGAATTGCGCATTGAGTCTCGACCGCGAATCAATCCTGCGGTCTTAGAGCTGATTCAAACTGCGCGTAGAGACTTTAACCCTCAAGACCTATTGGCTGTAGCTATTGGGCAGGGGGATTTAGTTCCAATCTCCGTACTATCGCTGGTGTCGCAACTGCTCAGTGGTGTTGACGTGGAAATTGAGAAGCTATTGGTCCTGGGTAATTTTGTGCCAGACCTAATCAGCACACAGCAGCTAGGTGTTGACTTCGATTCCGGTCTTTGGCGTCAATTGGGCGAAGCGGCTACCCAGCCCACCAAACAGAGCAACTACATTCTGGTTCAGAATGCCGACCATTCGCAGCGCGAGATTATCGGCGCTGCAGCCGCAGGAGAGAGTTTCGCTGTCGAGACTCTGCCTGGCTGTGGATACCTTCAGACCGTAGTCAACTTGCTCGCCAATTTCTCGCTACAAAAAAAGCGCGTGCTACTAGTTGCACCAAGGCAGCAAACTCTCGATGAGGTTGCCGAGCGGCTGGCCAGCATCGGTTTGGGCGGCCTAGCAATTAGAGAAGGTCAGGTTTGGCCAGATGTTGTGGCTGCGATCTCTCGAAACGAGAAGGCGCAGCTGACCGATTTCGCTCTAGCTAATCAGCAGGCCGATGCCGCGCAGGCTGAGATTTCAAAATATTTCGAGGTGATTGAGCAAGAAGACCCTGAGCTAGGCGTTCGTTTGGTGGATTGCCTCCGGGAGCTTGCCTCGCTCGCGGTCATGGCAGACGCCCCCACTAACCCGGCTCGAATCCGATCGGACCTACTTCCTGGGCTGATTGAAAGAACAAGTGAATTAGTTGCCAACGCTCAACGTGCCCAGGTGTTTGGGTACGGCCCTCAGGACTCGCCTTGGTTCGGAGCTCGTTTCAACACCGATGCCGAAGTCTCAAGAGCTTTGGAAGCAGTAAGGTCGCTGGCCGGCGAAGAATTCAGAACCCTTAGTTATCAGATCAATCGCTATCTGACTGACCAGAAATTGGCGCCTTGTAGCACCGTTGAGCAGTGGGCAGTCCAATTGCGATTGCTTATTGGCATCCGGGAGACATTAGATAGGTTCCTTCCTGCCATTTACGACCGGCCACTCACCGAATTAGTTCAGGCCACTGCCCCAAGAGGTGAACGTGGTGAGCTTTCCGGAGCACAGCGCAGAAGATTCAGAAAACTTGCCAAGAGTTATCAAAGGCCAGGCACCTCGGTGCCAAACCTGCACATTGCATTGCAGCAGGCCGAGTCGCAGCGAGCACTTTGGTTGGAGCTAAACCAAACTCAGGCGCCGCCTCAAGTGCCACTTGGTCTAAATGATGCGCAAGCGAAGTACGACCAGATTTACTCCGTTCTTGATTTGCTACAGCGTCACCTAGATCCGAACCCAGACAACCCGCTGCTGACTCGATTGAGTTTCGAGAATTTGGAAAAAGTTCTAAACGATCTGGCAACCAAAACCGAGATACTCGATCATCTGCTTGAGCGTGCCGAGCTGGTGGCAGAACTTGCTCAGGCAGGACTAGCGGATTTCACGGTTGAGCTTTGCAAGGTCAACCCTTCTGCCGAGCGCACTCAAAACGAACTCAAGTTGAGCTGGTGGCAATCTGCCCTTGAGGCAATTGTTCAGCGAAACCCAAAGATTCTCGAGTACTCAGCTGATGATATTGCGGCTCTTGAAAAGACTTACGAGTCTTGCCAAGCTCAGCTGCTTGAGGCAGGACTTGGTCACCTGAAGTATTACCTAGCCGATGGTTGGAAGAAAGCGATTGCTAAGCATCCAGCCCAAGCCGACAAGCTCAGAAATCAATTGCG
>CAYOXP010000005.1:23857-27227 GCA_964407995.1 uncultured Aquiluna sp. | reverse complement strand
CAGGTCCTAGGTCGGTACCTGAATGACAACTTCTATTCAAACCGTCTGGTTTTAGAGCCTGCCGCAGGCCAGCTTTTCGGCAGCCACAACTATGAGCAGATTGAAATAAAAGACGGCTCGATTGCATCAAGCACAATAGAGGGCGCAACCGAGTCGCTTGATGCCGAGGTTGCCAAGGTTGTTGAGCTGGTTCTAAACCATGCTCGGTGGACGCCTGGCGACTCGTTGAGTGTTGTGACTGCATCTGCAGTGCACGCCGAGCGGATTCAGGCAGGGGTTGAGCGCAGCCTCGCAACCCAGGCTCAGCTGGCAGAGTTTTTTGATGCTCACGGTCGCGAGAAGTTCGAAGTTCGAACCATGAGTCAGTACACCCATCGCATTGCAGACAAGGTCATTTTCTCGTTGGGCTTTGGTCGCACCCCAGAAGGGCGAATCTCGGGAACGTTGGGGGACTTCAATTCACCAAACGCGGCCAAATGGATGGTGAACACAATCGTTTCGGCGCGTAAACACTTGACGGTGGTTTCTTGCTACAACTTCGAAGACTTTGCTGCCGGGAAGCTCCCCGAGAATCAGCAGTGGTTAAAGGATCTGATCGCCCCTAGCTTCCTGAGTGATGTTCGCGGTGGCGAGCCAGACCCGCTGCTCTCTGATCTCTCTCTGCGATTGCAAAAGCTCGGATTTAGGGTAGAGCTCAATTTTGGCAACCGAATCGGGCTAGCAATTTCCATCGGAAAGAAAGCCGCCGTCATTGACCCAGACTGGGCGCTTCAGGGCGAGACGTGGGACGAAAAGCTAAGCATCAGGCCGGGTCTACTCAAAGCCATGGGCTGGCAATACATCCGCGTCCATGCTCTTGAGATTTTTGCTCAGCCGCAGGACGTTGCAAATCGAATTGCCAAAATGATGGGCGTAGATCTTGAGCGCAAGGCTCAGCCGCTATTTGAAGAGAAGGCTTACGAGGACACTTCACGTGCTTGGGGAGATCCAGATGACTCAAACGATGATCGCCTCAGAGATGAGCGACCACCACACTGGGGCTAGTCGGAAGAGCTAGAAGAACTTGATGCCGAGTCGGTTCTATAGAAACCAGAACCTTTGAATGTCACACCCAGGTTGCCAAACTGCTTGCGCAATTCACCCTGACACTTTGGGCAAACCTCAAGCGGAGCATCGCTAAAGGATTGCTGAGCATCAAAAGCGTGCTCGCAGTTCTTGCAAACGTATGAATAGGTGGGCATTTTTCCTCCGGAGAGAATTTTAACTAATCGCGCTGGCTCTGAAGTGGTGGATTGCTGTTGGCGTAACCGTTCCCGTCACTTTTCGATCGTGCGGTTCGTGTGGCAGCTCTCGATAAACCTCGGAGTCGTAAACCACCGC
This sequence comes from uncultured Aquiluna sp., assembly GCA_964407995.1. Taxonomy (GTDB): domain Bacteria; phylum Actinomycetota; class Actinomycetes; order Actinomycetales; family Microbacteriaceae; genus Aquiluna. Next base: position 25,847 of record CAYOXP010000005.1, on the reverse strand, counting down.
GTATAGCGGAATGCCAGCTATAGACCTAAGTGCGCGATCGTAATAGCCCTTGCCCTTGCCTAGCCTGACACCAGTCAAATCAACCGCCAGGGCTGGCAACAGGATCAAATCTGCAGTGCCTAAGAGTTGAGCTGGGCCATCTGGCTCCTGAATTCCAAGTGCACCGGCTCGGGTCTGGCCAGAGGCGAACTCGAGATCGTCACCAACCACCCTGGGCAATAAAAGCGCTTTTCCGAGTGAAAGAACCCACATATTGAAATCTGAGACATCTGGCTCCGTCGCCAGTGGCACGTAGCTCGCAATGGTGCTGGCGTTCAACTCCAAGGCAAGGCGAACAAGGTTGGCTGTCAGGCCTGAGGATGACTGAGGCCTGGCATCGACAATTCTTTTGCGCAGCTCAACCTTGCCATTGGAGATATCCATAGCGGTAATCTTGCCAGCGTGAAACCAATTAATCCCTTAGTCCACGGCGACGTGGCTCTAAGAGCTGTTCGAAGGTTTGACGCTTGGCGGTTGCAGTACCTGCTCGACAATGACCGTGAGTGGTTGGAAAAATGGGAGGCCAGCACACCCGGCATCAGATCGCTGGTGAATGCGCGTTGGCTGGTCTCATCCCTGATTTCTCAGGCTCGCAAAGGTTCCGGTATTGGTCTCGTAATCCTCTATAAAGGGCAGATAGTCGGTCAGCTTAACGTTGCCAACATTCTTTATGGTTCGGTTTCCTCGGCAACTATTGGTTATTGGATTGCTAGCAACTTTGCTGGCAAAAACATCACTCCAATTTCAGTAGCTCTTGCAATTGATTATTTGTTTGATGAGGTTGGTTTGCACAGAGTGGAGATTGACATCCGACCCGAAAATGCCCCAAGTCTTCGTGTGGTGGAGAAGCTTGGATTGCGCAAAGAAGGCATTAAGGAGCGATTTATTCACATCGATGGCGCATGGCGGGATCACGTTGTTTTTGCCATCACCAAAGAGGAGCGCCAAGGTTCGATTTTGAACCGACTCCGATAACACGCCCAGCCAATATCGGCAAAAGCGACTTGCTCAACATAACTTGTTCTTTATGGAGAACTCGGTGGGCTTAGGAGGCATTGCGCTACTAGTCGCTGCAGTCGTTTGGTTGGCAATTTTCGTCCCAGGTTTCTCCAAGCGAAGCGAGATCAGAGCGAATTCGCATCTGGTTCGTAAAGATGCCAAAAACCACCGAAATGCTCAACCGCAAACGCCTGACGACCAGCTGCGCCGATTGATCGGCACCCAGCGTGGATTCTCAGTATTGTTCGCCATGTTCCTGATTGGCGCGATTGCAACCGCCGTTGCAGCGGTGGCTGAGGGTGCGTGGTGGATTGGTTTTGGGGTCGCTATCACTCTCGCAACCTTCGCACTTTTTGTTTCGCGGGCCGCCGGCCGAAGGGCGGAGACTTTAGCCTCTGCGCGACACCGTTCTCGTCAACAGGCTCGACAGCAGGCTTCAAGGCGAGCCCCAAGTGCTCAATCCCGCGAGTGGGAGCCAAATCCTATTCCCGCCCCTCTGAACAGGGTTCAGATTGGTGAAATCAACGACAACTTCGCGGAGGTTGTTGAAATAGGTAGACAACAGAACGTTTGGGCATCGAAAGATCTAGACGCGATTCTCGCAAGACGCCGCGCAATCTAATTTCTGGCGTAGGCTAAAACTATATTTCCCCACCACACCTAATTGGAGCGCGCAAAAAATGGGACTGTTTGATTCAGTAAAGAAGTTTTTCAAGAGCACAAGTGCAGTCGCTGCTAAAGATGCTGCAGCACTAGCAGACGAGGCAGCCAAGGCAGCGAAGAACGTTGCTGGCGAGGCAACTAAGGCTGCTAAGGAAGTCGCAGCCGAGGCTCGCAAGACCGGCGCAAAGGTAGCCGCAGAAGCACTAACCGAAGTTGAGAAGGTTGCAAAGACCGTTGCAAAGACTGCATCTGCAACTAAGAAGACCGTAGCCAAGAAGCCTGCAGCCAA
>CAYOXP010000005.1:14080-23757 GCA_964407995.1 uncultured Aquiluna sp. | reverse complement strand
TAGTTTCGGGTGTTTGAATTCAAACCCCGATTCGGTCAGTCGGTGGGATTTCATTTTTTGCGAGCAAAGCAGCAGTTCATCGGCAGCGACTCCGATTAGCAGTCGCATGGCAAATGAGGGGACTTTCAAAAAAGTTGGCCGATGCAGCTGACGTCCAAGTTCTTTGATGATCTGCTCGCATGTTGCAGGTTCGGGCGCTGTGAGGTTATAGGCACCTGAGGCATTATCGTTTTCGATCAGGTGAATAATCGCTCTCACTTCATCCTCGAGTGAGATCCAAGCCCACCACTGTTTGCCACTGCCGAGCGCTCCACCGATACCAAGTTTTATAAGTGGCAACAGTTTGCCCAGAGCACCCAGTTTTTTGCTCATCACCATTGTGGTTCTCACCAACACAACTCTGGTGTTTGCTCGGTTGGCCTCTTGCTCCCAGTTGAAAGCTAGGTCGGCAAGAAAACCTTCACCCTTTGGGCTTTGCTCGTCTAGCCAGCTATCACCCTGATCGCCATAGATTCCTGAGGCCGAACCACTGATCAAAACCTTTGGCTTGCTGCTGGCGGCATTAATTGCATCTACCAGGGTCTTAGTCGAATCTAGGCGAGAGGAAATCAACTCGCGCATGTATTTCTTGGTCCATGGAATTTTGCCCGTGGTGGCACCTGCGAGATTCACTACAGCATCTATGGTCTCCATGGTGTCGGCAGGTAACGTGTGGGTTGATGGGTCCCAGGAGATTTCGTCAGCACTTCTTGCAGGACGTCGAACCAGTAAAAAAGGGGTGTGACCAAGGGCCTTAAGCGTTCTAGCTAGTTCGCTGCCGATCAGCCCTGAAGCTCCGGAAATAAGAACGCGCATCTTTGCCTTTCAGTTCTATAGAGAGTACTTACAATTGTGGCTGGATGATTATTCCGCCGACTCGGAAGAACGGAAAAAATGAACGTAGAGCTCTGGGTATGGGGTGTAACAATCGGTGTACTGACACTGATTTTGCTGGCTGATTTTCTTTATCAATTTCGCCACCCTCACGAACCGACGTTCCGCGAATCTGCGATTCAGGTAAGCATCTACATCACTCTCGCTCTGCTATTCACCTTTGTGATTGGCGGGGTTTGGGGTGCGCAATATGCGGCCGAGTATGTTGCGGGCTGGGTAACGGAGTACAGCCTCTCGGTCGACAACATCTTCGTATTTCTCATCATTTTCACCCAGTTTGCTGTGCCAAGACAGCTTCGCTCCCAGGTGCTTTTGATTGGTATCGCGATTGCTCTTGTGTTGCGTTTTATCTTCATCGTGCTTGGCGCTGCATTTATCGAAAACTTCAGCTGGGCCTTCTACGTATTCGGTGCGTTCCTGATCTTCACAGCTGTAAAGCTGGTCATGGAGTCCTTTCACAAGGGAGACGAAGACCGCAACGAGGCTGGTGGAATCACTGACCTGATTGCAAAGTTCATCCCGACTACCAAGGAGTATCACGGGGATAGTTACCGAATCAAGATCGACGGTAAATGGGTTTACACGCCGCTTCTGTTGGTGATGATCTCTATCGGCTTTACTGACCTGTTGTTTGCCCTCGACTCGATACCTGCCGTCTATGGCCTAACCAAGGAGCCATACATCGTCTTCGTGGCTAACGTCTTCGCCCTGCTTGGTCTGCGCCAACTTTACTTTTTGCTAGGTGGCTTGATGGAGCGCCTGAAGTACCTATCGATTGGTTTGAGCATCATCTTGGCTTGGATTGGTTTCAAGTTGGTCGTTCACGCTATGCACAAAAACGAGTTGCCATTCATCAATGGCGGTCAGCACATCGAAATCATCCCTGAGATTTCTACAGAGCTATCGCTAGCGGTAATTATCATCACCTTGGTAATAACCACAGTTTGGTCGCTCGCGGTTACTCGCCAGGAGCCTAAGAAGGCGAAGAAGTAACTTCGCTACTGGATGCAACTAAAAGTGCCGCCAGGATTGTGAAGAGACCAAAAACAACCGAGACCAAGAGCGAAGCGCTAGCACCTACGGTGTCGATGGCAATGCCTGCAAGGGCACTACCAGCGGAGAATCCAACCAATTGCCCGGTCGTAGTCCAGCCGTAGGCTTCTATGGTTTCGCTGCCGCTGGTGCCGGTTGCGATCATCAAGGAGAGAATTCCCAGGGTCGGTGCAACCCCCAGGCCGGCAGCAAATAAACACGAGGCAACCCAGACAGCGCTGTGCGGCGCTATCAAAATCGCCGCGTAGCCCACGACTGTTATCGTAAGAAAAATCACTAGCGCGTTTTTGCCCTTGAATCTCGGAGCTAAAACTAATCCGCCAACAATTGAACCTATTGAAAAAATGGCAAACATGATGCCCGCAACCGCCTTGTCAAAAAGCGCAACAGCGCCAACTTCGACTCCAGCAAATGAACCAACGAATAGCATTCCGAGGACCGTAACCGCCAGCACTCTTGGGTTTTTGAGCGCCTTGCCAAGCCTAGAAGTGGTTTTGGGGATCTTTGCCTTACCGACCGAGCTGTTGACCAGAAACCAAAGTGTTCCGGCGACTTGAATTAGCGCAACGGTAATTAGCATCACGACGTGACCAAAGCTTGCAGCAACGAGTGTTGCCACCAAAGGCCCTAGCACCCAGATGATCTCCTGGGCAGTGGCGTCTAGAGAGTAAAGCGATGCCAATAAATTCTTCGGTGTTACCTGTGGATAAATAGACCTAGCAGCTGGCTGAATTGGTGGCGAAGACAGGCCAACTAAAAAGGCGAGACCGACTAACAAAAGCGGCTCTGCCGGAACTAGTGCCAGTGCAATGAGCGAGGCGACTGTTACTGAGGTGCTCAGCGCGATTACTCGCCTGATGCCAAAGCGAGCCATGTAGCGAGCTAAAACTGGGCCTGAGACTGAGGCACCGATTGTCTCGGCGCCGAGGGCAATTCCGGCAATCGCGTAGCTGCCGGTGATTGCCTGAATGTGAATCACGAAAGCCAGCGAGAGCATGCCAAAAGGAAAGCGAGCAAAAAGCTGACTTACTAAAACGCTAAGGGCCTCAGGGGCCGCCTTAAGCCCCGCAATACCTAGTGCCAACTAATCTCACCTAAATCCAGAATGGGAACCACATTTGAATCCGCCAGTACCAGTATGGGACTGGAAGTCCCATCCACAGCGACGCAAAGAATGCGGCCAGCAGCAAAGCTATCAGGACAATCAGCGTTATGGCACGCTCGCGTTTTTGAACCCTAAGTGTTGTAAATCCTGATCGCCAAAAACGATGAAGCGTGTAGCTGAGAGCCAAGACGATGAATGGGCTTAGAACTACCGCATAGAACTGGAAAGTAGTTCTCGACAAATAGGCCAGCCAGGGAGCCCAGCCAGCCAAAAAGCCCACCAAAATGAGCCCTGCGTTTAGGTCAAGTTTTCGCAAGAATCTATACCCGATCCAAAGCATCGCCCCCATGCCAAATAGCCAAATAAGCGGATTTGGTAGTGCAGTGATTGCAACTGAACAACTATCAAGCCAGCCGCACTCAGAACCTTCAAAGCTCTCGTAGTAAAAAGCAGTCGGCCTGAGGCTCAGCACCCATTGCAACGCATTCGCCGAATAGGGATGCTCAGAGCTGAGCCCAGTGTGAAAGCCATAGGCATTTTTGTGATATTCCCAGAGTGCCTCGAGCCAGTTATCTGAGTATTTTCGGCCCCAGCCGCCTTCGCTGAGAATCCAGCCAGACCAGCTGGCAACGTAAGTAGCTAGTGCGGTAGCGAGCATCACAACAGCGTTGATCGCTGCGTGGCCAAAGGCGGGCCAGGCGCTAAAGCCAATTCTTTGGCGCATGATCAGCTCGTAGATAAAGCTGTAGAGCCCAAAGGCCGCGAGGAAATAAAGGCCCGACCACTTCACGCCAGCTGCCAAACCGAGACTCAAGGCGGTAGCAAATAGCCATGGCCTAAATGCCAGTAGACCCGAACCTCCAGACAGCTTGCTATTCAGTTTCTGCTTTACTGACTGAAAGTCCCGCACCAGAAAATAGAAGCCGGCCAGCACAAAAAACATCAGGATGCCATCAAGAATCGAAGTGCGAGATAGCACTACGGCGTGACCTTCGATGGCCAAGAGCAATCCGGCAATAACTGCGAAGGGTTTGCTGCCTATCACCCTTCTCGCAATCGCGACCACTAGCGGAATCGCCAGGGTGCCCAAAAGCGCGACCGAAAAGCGCCAGCCAAAACTCGAGGTGACTCCGAAGAGTTGAATCCCCGCCCAAATAACCCACTTGCCGACAGGGGGATGAACCACATAAGCGCCATCGTCGAGATAGCCAGTGGTTAACCCAGACTCAAAATCGGGATTGGGATTATCTCCCCATTGCCTTTCGTGGCCAAATAGGCCCAGTGTGTAGGCATCTTTTACGTAGTAGGTCTCATCGAAAACCAGCACGTGAGGGTTTGCAAGGTTGACAAACCTGAACAATGCACCAAGCGCTGTAACCAGTAACGTGGCCACCCAGTAGAAGTGTGGGTGCGTTGAAATTCGAGCCACAAGACTACTGACGCGCGAAATCACCCTTAGATGCTAGTTTGCTTCTCGTGTTGATTCTTGCTGCAACTCCCATAGGCAATCTTGCCGATGCATCTTTACGTCTCAAGCAAGTGTTGCAAGATGCTCAATTCATTGCCGCTGAGGACACTAGAACTCTGAAGCAGTTGGCCTCGGCGCTAGGTGTCCAGCTGCAAGCCAAATTGTTCAGTCTTCACGAACACTCGGATCAGGAGCGCATCGACCACTTGGTTGAGATAGCTGCTAGTTCAGACTTGGTTGTGGTTAGCGACGCTGGAATGCCAACGATCTCAGACCCGGGCTATCAGCTGGTGCGCGACTGCGCCGCAAAAGATATTGAAGTCATCAGCGTTCCTGGCCCTTCCGCGGTGATCTCGGCGCTCGCGGTTTCTGGCCTTGCGACCGATCGGTTTTGCTTCGAGGGATTCCTTCCTAGAAAGTCAGGGGAGCGTCAAAGAGCATTCGAGGATCTTATTGACGAGCGTCGCACGATGATCTTCTTCGAGGCGCCGCATCGAATCTTGGACTCTTTGGAGGATGCCTCAAAAGTATTTGGGTCAGACCGGCGAGGAAGTGTCTCGAGAGAGTTGACCAAAAAGTTTGAGCACACAGAGCGCGGCAGCCTAGATGATTTGATTGCTTGGGCAAGAACCGAACCAAAGGGCGAGATGGTTTTAGTGATCGAAGGTGCCAAGCCCAAGGTGTTTGATATTCGCGAGCTTGGTCGCCAAGCTCTGGAGCTAGCGGCAACTGGAGTGGGTCTAAAGCAGGCATGCAACGAGATTGCGCAGGCAACGGGAGCGTCAAAGAGCGCAATCTATGCTGAGGCGCTTTCGCTGAAAGCCTAAGATATCAGGGTGTCAAAGTCCTTCTACGTAACTACGCCCATCTTCTATGTGAACGATGCGCCGCACATCGGCCACGCCTACACTGAGGTGGCATCTGACGTACTTACGCGTTGGCACCGCGCTCGCGGGGAAGAGTCATTCCTTCTAACCGGAACAGATGAGCACGGTGAGAAGGTGCTTCGCACCGCTTTGGGCAACAACACTGACCCAATGAGTTGGACCAACAAACTGGTCGAGGAGTCATGGCTTCCACTTCTAGAGACGATTGACATCGACAATCAGGATTTCATTCGCACCACCGAGCCTCGCCACGAAAAGGCAGTGCAGCAATTTCTCCAGAAGCTTTACGACACCGGCTTTATCTATCAAGGTTCATTCCAGGGCAACTACTGCGTTGGTTGCGAGGAATACAAAAACGAATCAGACCTAATCGATGGTTCGGGTGATTTTGTCGGACAGAAAGTCTGTGCAATTCACTCAAAGCCGGTTGAGCAACTAAATGAGACCAACTACTTCTTTAAGCTCAGCGATTTTCAGGAAAAGCTCCTAAAGCATTACGAGGAGAACCCAACATTTATTCAGCCAGAATCTGCGAAAAACGAAGTTGTTTCATTTGTTCGCTCTGGCCTGAGCGACCTCTCGATCTCGCGTTCCAAGGAGCGCTTTGACTGGGGTATCGATATTCCTTGGGACGACCAGCACATTACCTACGTGTGGTTTGATGCCCTTTTGAACTACATCACCGCCATTGGATACGGCTCCGACGACGAAAAGTTGAACTCACTTTGGCCAGCAGATGTCCAAGTTGTTGGCAAAGACATTCTTCGTTTCCACGCAGTGATTTGGCCCGCCATGCTCATGGCGGCAGGTCTGCCACCTGCAAAGCAGGTGTTTGGTCACGGTTGGCTACTTGTTGGTGGCGAGAAGATGTCGAAGTCAAAGTTGACTGGTATTGCACCAAATCAAATCACTGACATCTTCGGTTCAGATGCTTTCCGCTACTACTTCATGAAGGCCATCGGCTTTGGTTCTGACGGCTCATTTAGCTGGGAAGATCTCAGCGCGCGCTACAACGCAGAGTTGGCAAACGGATTTGGAAACTTGGCTTCTCGCGTGATCGCGATGATCAAGAAGTACTTCGATGGCAACGTGCCGCAGCCAGGTGATTACACCGATGCCGACCTTGCGATTCAGAAGGTGGCAGCGAACGCAATCAACGAGGCTAACCAGGCACTCGACAAGGTTGCAATTCACGATGCAATCTCCAGGGTTTGGACCTTGGTTGATGAACTAAATGGATACATCACTGAGCAAGAGCCTTGGGCACTGGCCAAGGACGAGGCTAATCGTGAACGTTTGGCCACAGTGCTGTACACAACCGCTGAGGGTCTGCGAATTCTCGCCGTACTGCTTTCACCAATAGTTCCAAAGGCAACTGCAAAGTTATGGGCCGCAATAGGTAGTGAGCTCGGCGAACTCTCCGGTCAGCGTATTCAGGATGACGCCTGGGGCAAGTTACCTGTTGGCACCAAGCTTGGTGATCTTGAGGTGCTGTTCCCGCGCGTTGAGGAACAATGAGCGAACCAATTCGCACCCGTAAGTCATACGACGGTCAAACCTCACGACCTCAGAATTACCCGGATGTACCAGAACCGCTAGAGGTTGGTACCTACGACAATCACACTCATCTCGAGATTGCGGATGGGGATGATCCGCTAACCGTCGATCAGCATCTCGACCTAATGCGCCAGGCCAACATGCTAGGTGCTGTTCAAGTGGGGGTCACTTTAGAGTCTTCAATCTGGTCTGCGGCTGTTGCAAAGTCGGAACCGATGTTGCTTGCAGCCGTTGCACTCCACCCAAATGAGGCGCCTCTTTATGGGTCTCGCCAAGAGTTGGATGAGGCGATTTCAGGTATCGCCGATTTGGCAACTCAACCAAGAGTGAGAGCGATTGGTGAGACCGGTTTAGATTTCTTCCGAACCGAAGGGCAAGAAGCGCTCGAGGCTCAGCAGTACTCATTTGAACAGCACATTGAAATCGCAAAGCAAAACGACATCGCCCTGATGATTCACGACCGTGAGGCACATGGCAACGTTGTCCAGACCCTAAAGAGGGTAGGTGCTCCTGAGAAGGTCGTCTTCCACTGCTATTCGGGAGATGTCGAGTTGGCGCAGATTTGCCAAGAGAATGGCTGGTACCTCTCATTTGCTGGCAATGTCACGTTCAAGAAAAACCAGCACCTTAGAGACTCACTTCTATCCGTTTCGCCAGAACTATTACTGATCGAGACCGATGCACCGTTTTTAACTCCAGAACCGATGCGCGGTCGACCCAACGCCCCATACCTGGTGCCACACACTCTTCGCTACATCGCGAACCTAATGGAGTGGGACGAAGTTCGTATGGCCGAGCAATTTAACGTCAACACAGAGCGGGTTTATGGCCTTTGGTCAGAGGGACTTAGCTAATGCTTGGGGCTGCTGAAATCAGGCAGTTGGCCGAAAAGCTAGATATTCGCCCGACCAAGAAACTAGGTCAAAACTTCGTCATTGACCCAAACACCATCAACCGAATTGTCGCTGCGGCGCAGTTGAATTCTGATGATTTAGTCGTTGAGATAGGCCCGGGGCTCGGCTCCCTGACTCTCGGAATCCTAAACGTGGTCCCCAGGGTGATTGCAGTCGAAGTCGATGAGAGATTGGCCCAAGAGCTACCAAGCACAATCAAGAAGCACGCACCCGATGCGCAACTTGATTTGGTCTTGGCAGATGCCATGCGAGTGCAAGAGCTTCCCGGAGAGCCAACCGCACTGGTTGCGAATTTGCCCTACAACATTTCAGTCCCGGTACTGCTGCACTTTTTAGAAACCTTCCCATCCATCACCAAAGGGCTTGTGATGGTGCAGGCAGAGGTGGCTCATCGACTTGCGGCCGGACCAGGCAGCAAGGAGTACGGAGCGCCATCGCTAAAAATGGCATGGTATGGCCCTGCCAGACTCGCTGGAAACATCGGGCGCAATATCTTTTGGCCAGTGCCAGGGGTCGACAGTGCGCTTGTGTATTTCGAGCGAACTGCCTCGAGGGACGAGTCGCTCAAGCAAGAGGTTTTTGCTGCAATTGACCACGCTTTTCTCCAGCGTCGTAAAACACTTCGCCAGGCACTCGCAGGATGGGCCGGATCCCCTCAGTTAGCCGAAGACATTCTCAAGGCAGCAGGGGTTGACCCTCAAGCCAGAGGCGAGCAGCTAAAGATTGATCAGTTCATATCGATTGCGAGCAGCAAGTGATATCGGCTCAAGCCCCAGGCAAAATCAATCTGTTTTTTCAGGTGGGTCCGGTTCAAGAAAACGGCTACCACAATGTCGTAAGTCTCTACCAGGCAGTCGATCTATTCGAGACAGTCTCCGTTGAACCTGCGAGTGATTGGGACATTGAAGTAACCGCTGACTCGGTTGATGCTGCAAAAGTTCCGCTCGATGAGACAAACATCGTGATTCAAGCCGCCAAAGCATTGGCTACTTATGTTGGAATCGAAAACCCTCAGCCGATGCGCTTTGTAATCAACAAGCAGATTCCAGTTGCCGGAGGCATGGCAGGCGGTTCGGCAGATGCCGCCGCAGCGCTGATCGCACTCAATGAGATTTGGTGTCTTGGCTTAGACCTTGATCAGCTACTCGAAGTGGGTTCTTTGGTCGGTGCCGATGTGCCATTTGCAATCCTTGGTGGCACCGCCTTAGGCACCTCAACCGGTGCGAAATTGCAAAAAGTAGACCTTGAAATAGATTTCTATATTGTTCTGATTCTCAACCCAGATTCTCTCTCCACCAAAGTGGTGTTTGAGAGATTTGACGAACTGGACTTGGGTGAAGCATTGACATCCGCCAGCCCGTCGGATCTTGTGAGCAAAATCGGTTACAACTCATTGCATCGTGCCGCTGTTAGCTTGTTGCCAAGCCTCGAGGAGCTTTCGACTAAAGATTTTGGCGTTCCTGGTCCACACCTGTCTGGCTCTGGTCCAACGATGTGGTGCCACACACCAAATGAATCAGCTGCGCTTGCGGCTGCAGAGAAGATTCAGGCCCTTGGCTACAAGGCGATAGTCACCAAGACGACCAGCAAGTCTGGAGCCCTGATCTAGTGGCGCATCTGCTTGGAGCCGAACAGATCCATCTCGAGTTCCCTACAAAAGAGGTTTTCGCTGGAGTCACCATTGGCGTGAATGAAGGCGATCGAGTTGGGATCGTGGGTCGAAATGGTGATGGTAAATCGACGCTTCTAAAGATTCTCTC
>CAYOXP010000005.1:0-13980 GCA_964407995.1 uncultured Aquiluna sp. | reverse complement strand
AAATCGATAACGACCTGGCGGTTGGGCAAGCGGTTGTTGGTTCCGGTCCGGAGCATCAGTGGGCCTCAGACCCAAAGATTCGAGACGTTCTAGAAGGTCTTCTATCCGATGTCGACTGGGAGCAGAAAGTTGGTTCACTTTCTGGCGGTCAGCGAAGACGAGTCGCGCTAGCTGCCCTTTTAGCCGGCGAATATGACGTGATCATGCTGGATGAACCGACCAACCACTTAGACGTGGAGGGCGTGAACTGGCTGGCGAATCACCTCAAAACCAGATGGGGCAAAAATGCAGGCGGGCTACTGGTTGTTACTCACGACCGTTGGTTCTTAGATGCGGTTTGCAATCTCACCTGGGAAGTTTTTGGGGGCAAGATCGAGCCTTTTGAGGGCGGTTACGCTGCCTACATTCAGCAGCGAGCTGAGCGAAATCGGCAAGCTGCCGCCACAGAGGCAAGAAGACAGAACCTACTTCGTAAAGAACTTGCCTGGCTAGGTCGAGGTGCTCCTGCCAGAACCGCAAAACCAAAATTCCGTATCGACGCTGCACTAAACCTGATTGCAAATGAACCGCCACCGCGCGATGCCATCGAACTAACCAAATTGGCAACAGCAAGGCTGGGCAAGGACGTTGTTGATCTGGAAGATGTCAGCTACCAAACGGCAGATGGTAAGACGATCCTTAGCCATGTCACTTGGAGGCTAGGCCCCGGCGATCGCATTGGCTTGCTCGGTGCAAACGGTGCTGGAAAAACGACACTTCTTGGCTTGGTAACCGGAGAACTTCAGCCAACTTCAGGCCGAGTCAAAGTCGGCAAGACCGTTAAGTTTGCAAAGCTCAGTCAGGACGTGAGAGAGCTAGAACCATTTCGGGATGAACGCATCTTCACGATGATCAAGCGAGAGAAGACCACCTTCACGGTGGGCAAAAAGGAAATCGGAACCGGTCAACTTGTGGAACAGCTGGGCTTCGATTCCCCGCAGTTGCAAACGCCTATTTCCGACCTATCCGGAGGTCAACGCCGCAGATTCCAGTTATTGAGACTTCTCTTCACCGAACCGAACGTCTTGATTTTGGATGAACCGACCAACGACTTGGACACCGACATGTTGACCGCCATGGAAGATCTATTGGACAACTGGCCTGGAACTTTGATAGTCGTGAGCCACGACCGCTATCTGCTAGAGCGAGTAACGGATCAACAGTTTGCTCTTTTAGGTGATGGAAAACTACGTCACCTCCCCAAAGGCGTTGAGCAATTCTTGCAATTAAGAAACCAGCAGCAGAACCCCGCAGTCGCAGTTACGGAAAAGGCTGCCACTAGCGAACTTTCTGGCAGTGAGAGACGCAATTTGGAGAAGGAGTCTGCGCGCTTAGAGCGAGCAATTGCGAAGGCGACCTCTGAACTTGAAGCAGTGAATACCGAGCTTGCGGCCGCTGATCAGTCGAATTACGAACTACTGATTCAACTAGCTACCAAACAGCGTGAAATCGTTGATCAGATCTCAAATTTTGAGTCTGAATGGCTAGAGACTTTGGAGAAACTGCAGTCATAGCCAATCTATCTGGCAGACTTGTCCTCGAGGTTATGCCTCGGTCCGCCCTAGTGTAACGGCAGCACGGCGCCCTTTGGAGGCGTCCGGTCTAGGTTCGAATCCTAGGGGCGGAGCAAATGATCAACGGGAGGGTCATGCGGCAGCTTGCAGTTGTAGTGCTGGCGGCGGGCGAAGGCACGCGCATGAAAAGCGCCCTTCCAAAAGTACTTCATGAAATCGCTGGCCTGCCCCTAATCGGCCATGTGCTCTCCACCGCTCACTCGCTAGGGGCCGATCACGTTGTTGCGGTTTTGCGACATGAAAAAGAGCAAATTCAAAACTATGTAGATGCGTTTTACCCAAAAACTGTCATCGCAGAGCAGGATGCCGTTCCTGGCACGGGTCGCGCCACAGAAGTAGCCATCGACTGCTTACCAGAAGGTTTCGAGGGAGATGTTGTAGTTCTCTCTGGCGATGTCCCGCTGCTTGATGTGGCAAGCATCGAACAGTTGCTTGAGCTTCATCGCCAGGGCAGCAACTCGGGAACCCTTATCTCAGCATTCATGGATAACCCTCATGGCTACGGTCGCATCCTCCGCTCTCGAGAGAGCTTTTTGGGCATCGTTGAGCAGAAAGATGCGAGCGATGAGCAGCGCGAAATCAATGAGGTCAATGCAGGCGTATACGTCTTCGATGCCGCTCACCTGAGACTCGCACTCACCAAAGTCACCACCAAAAATGCCCAGGGGGAGAAGTACCTAACCGATGTGGCAGCCCTGATGCTCGAGCAGGGCCAGGCCGTTGCCGCACACGCTATTTCTGACAACTGGTTGGTTGCGGGTATTAACGACCGATCTCAGCTGACCGAGGTTGCCTCCGAGTTGAACTCGAGAATTGTCAAAGCCTGGCAGTTGGCTGGAGTGACCATTGTTGAGCCGCAGAGCACTTGGATAGACGTAACCGTTCAACTGGGTAGAGATGTGGTTCTGAAGCCATCGACCAGATTGCATGGATTTACCTCGATCGGAGAAGGTTCTGTAATCGGCCCAGATACTGATTTGAGTGATGTCGAGGTAGGCGCCGGGGTAACCATTTCTAGAACCCAAGGCTCGGCTTCGAAAATTGAGGATGGCGCCACGGTTGGGCCATTCGCCTATCTGAGGCCTGGCACATTGCTTGGCGCCAACGGCAAGATCGGAACCTTTGTCGAGACTAAGAACGCTGTTATTGGGGCTGGCGCAAAAGTGCCTCACCTTTCGTATGTTGGCGATGCCGAAATTGGCGAAGGTAGCAACATTGGCGCGGGAACGATTTTTGCTAACTACGACGGCGTCAATAAGCACCGCACTGTGATCGGCAAGCAAGCTCGAACCGGCAGCGGAAATGTGTTTGTGGCACCAATCGTGATCGGCGATGGAGCCTACACAGCAGCAGGTTCGACAATCCGAAGAGATGTCGAGCCAGGAGCATTAGCATTATCCGTAACACCGCAAAAGAACCTTGCAGGCTGGGTTTTGGACAAACGTCCGGGCTCTAAGTCGGCGGAGGCAGCACAAAGGAGCAGCGATGCCAGTTGAGAAAACAGCCAGCAAACAACTAGTAATCGCATCGGGTCGTGCACACCAGCCCCTTGCTCAAGAAGTTGCTGAAATTCTCAACACCGAACTGGTTCCGGTTACCGCCTACGACTTCGCAAACGGAGAGACGTTTGTGCGTTATGAGCGAAGCGTTCGCGGCGTCGATGCATTCATCATTCAGGCACACCCGGCACCGATCAACCACTGGCTTATGGAGCAACTGCTGATGGTTGATGCCATGAAGCGTGCAAGTGCAAAGCGCATCACGGTGGTGGCCCCATTTTTCCCTTACGCTCGCCAAGACAAGAAGCACAAGGGGCGTGAGCCTATCTCCGCTCGTTTGGTGACCGATCTTTTCAAGGCTGCCGGTGCAACCCGAATCATGTCGGTTGACCTTCACACCCCGCAGATTCAGGGTTTCTTCGATGGCCCGGTAGACCACCTGTGGGCATTGCCTCTCCTTGCAGACCACGTTGCTGAGACTTTCGGAACCGACAATCTAACGGTCGTCTCTCCAGACTCGGGTCGAGTTCGCGTCGCCGATATTTGGGCAGACCGCCTCGGAACTCCATTGGCAATTGTTCACAAGCGTCGTGACCCAGACAAGCCAAACCAGGTTCAGGTAAACGAGATCGTTGGCCAGGTTGAGGGTCGTGACTGCCTTCTGGTTGACGACATGATTGACACCGGCGGCACGATCTTGGCTGCTGCAAAAGCGCTGAAGGCAAACGGCGCTAAGCGCGTGATTGTTGCCGCAACGCACGCGGTATTCTCCTCGCCTGCAGTCGAGAGGCTTAGCGATCCTGTGATTGACCGTGTGGTTGTTACCAACACCTTGCCAATTACCCCAGACAAGGAATTCGAGTCACTAACCGTGTTGTCGATCGCGCCGCTAATCGCCAAGGCAATCGCAGCGGTCTTCTACGACGATTCGGTTAACTCGCTGTTTCCTGGCCACGCCTAAACTGCGGGTGTGAAGCAAAAACTCACCACCACAAGCGCGGTCTTTATCGGCCTGGCATCAATGCTCGGTGCGGGTGTCTATGTAGTTTTTGCTCCTGCCGCTAAATACGCAGGCTCGCTCCTTCCACTCGCCGTGTTAATGGCTGCAGCCGTGGCGTACCTAAATGCAACTTCCATTGCGCAACTGGCAAGGGTGGTAACTCGTTCTGGCGGTGCCTACTCATACGCCCGTCACTACCTAAACCCAGGGATCGGCTACCTGGCTGGCATGGCATTTCTAATTGGCAAGCTGGGTTCTGTTGCGGCAATCGCGCTGACTTTTGCAAGTTACCTTGCCAAAGGTTCCGAGGTCTTGGTGGCAACCGCAGCGATTATCGGCATGACGCTAATCAACATCTGGGGCATTAACCGCACTGCCTTTGGGGCAAAGATCTTGGCGAGCATAACGATCAGCTTTTTGACAATCGTCATTTTGGCCTCGGCTTTTGCTCCTGGTGCGGCGGCTACCCTGGAAAGCACCAGTGGCCTAGGTGTTTTTACTTCGGCCGCGCTTTTGTTCTTTGCCTTCGCTGGCTATGCGAGGGTCGCAACTTTGGGGGGAGAGGTTGAGAATCCAGCTAAAGCAATTCCAAAGGCAATTGCAATCTCGCTTGCAATAGTTTTTTTGATCTACTTGGCACTTTCAATGGTGCTGCCCGCAAAACTTGGAAGTTCGCTTAGTCTTTCGGTTACCCCAATTGCAGACCTAGTTGAAAAAGTGGTTCCCGGTGTTGATGGCGATTCGGTTGGTTTATTTGCCGCCATCGCCGCTTTGGGTTCGCTGCTGGCACTAATTGCAGGTATGTCTCGAACCGCAGCGACAATGGCTGAAGATGGGGAATTGCCACATCTCTTGGCGCACGTAAATAGCAAGGGAACACCGTTTATCGCGGAATGGCTGATTGCAGGTTTAGCGATACTGCTAGTTGCAACCGGCAGTGTCGAGTTTGTGATCGGACTCAGCTCATTCGCGGTGTTGACTTACTATGCGATTGCGAACCTAGCGGCCATTCGGCAACCAAAATCGGATAGCCAGCGTTCGAAGTTTTTTAGTTTCGCGGGTTTATTGCTCTGCCTCGCCCTGGCAATCTCAGTGCCATTTTCGGCATTGGCGCTTGGCTCCGCACTGTTGTTTATTGCCGTTGTGCTTCGCTGGGGCTTGGCAAAGCTCCGTTAGAGCGGCTAAGCTCTACCTCGAACAGCGGCGAGGGATACCAAGTATCCGTAATCGACGGGGTGCCTTTTCCTCGCCACGACTTGAATTCAAGAGGAAAAGATGTCAGAGATCAAAATCACCGCAACCGCTCGCGAGAGCTTTGGTAAGGGTGCTGCCCGCAAGCTACGCGCTGCACAGCAGACTCCAGCCGTAATCTACGGTCACGGAAACGCAACCCGCCACATCTCGCTACCAGCTCACGAGATTGCACTTGCACTTCGTCACAAGAACGCCCTACTAGAGCTAACCGTGAACGGCAAGGCAGAGCTAGTTCTTGTAAAGAGCGCTTCAAAAGACCCAGTAACCCAGATCATCGAGCACGTTGACCTAGTAGAGGTTAAGAAGGGCGAGAAGGTTCACGTTGAGGTTCCAGTGCACGTTATTGGCGAGCCTATGGGTGGAACCATCGTTGACCTAGAGCACAAGACCGTGAAGCTAGAGGCTGAGGCAACTCACATTCCTGAGTTCGTAGAGCTTCACATCTCCAAGGAGAACGCTGCCGGTCACCACTACGTAGCAAGCGACCTAGCACTACCTAAGGGTGTTGTTATGGAGCTAGCAGCCGACGAGCTTGTAGCCTCGGTTGTAGAGACCAAGGCAGGTGCTGCAGATGAGAACGCTGCTGGAGAAGCTGCTGAGGCCACCGAGGCCGCAGCTGAGTAATGACGCTTGGTTAGTAGTTGGGCTCGGTAACCCCGGGTCCAACTACCAATCCAACCGCCACAACATTGGACAAATGGTCCTGGATGTTTTGGCCAGCAGAATCTCTGCCAAATTCAAAAGCCATAAATCTGTGGCGCTAATTGCCGAAGGTCGAATTCCCGGCAAAGACAAAATCATCTTGGCTAAGAGCATGGGTTTCATGAACCTATCTGGCAACCCAGTGCAGCAGCTGATGAAGTTTTATTCGATCCCAATCGAAAAAGTCATCGTTATTCACGATGAGCTAGACATCCCATTTGGAGATATTCGAAACAAGTTATCTGGAGGTCACGCCGGTCACAATGGCCTGAGGGACATCATCGCCAAGTGCGGTAGTGACTTTCACCGAATTCGTTTCGGTATTGGCAGGCCGCCTGGTCAAATGGAAGTGGCAGCATTTGTGCTGCAAGATTTCTCAACGGTTGAGCGCAAAGAATTACCGGTATTACTCGAAATTGCAGCCGACAAGGTTGAGGAAACTCTCACCTAGAATTATCTGGTGACCCTCCACTCTTTACTCTCAGAGGCGGGTCAGTCGCACCCAAAATCTTTCAAAGGTGCGTTTTATAGCCCAAGCGCCGCCCACGGTTTTGTATTAAACAAGTGGCTGAGCGATGGCAAAAAGTCTCTTGCCGTGATAACCCCGACCTCTAGGCAGTCGCAGGAAATCTTGAGTATTACTCAGGAGCTGAATCCTCACCTTGAAGTAATCGAATTTCCCGCCTGGGAAACCCTGCCTCACGAACGTCTAAGCCCTTCGGCCGAGACCGTTGGAAAAAGACTTAGAGCGCTGCATCGATTACTTGAATTGGGTAAAAGTAAAAAGCAATTCCTGCTCCTGCTATCAGTCCGCGCAGCACTTCAGCCAATCGTGGGCGGGCTCGAAGATCATCCACCGTTTGAGCTAGTCAGGGGGAGTGAATACCTGCTACCTGAGCTGGGCCTAAAGCTAATTGAACTTGGTTATGCGCGGGTGGATATGGTGGTTAAGCGCGGAGAGTTTGCAATCCGAGGTGGCATCTTGGACGTCTTTCCCACAACCAGTGAACACGCGCTTAGGCTCGAGTTCTTTGGAGATGAACTTGAAGATATTCGTGAGTTCTCGGTTGCGGATCAGCGTTCGATAAATTCGCAAGTAAACAGGGTCGATATCTACGCCGCAAAAGAACTAGTGATCACCCCTGAGGTTGCCCAAAAGGCTAGGCAAATGGCTCATGAGTTCCCCAACCTCACCACCATGCTTGAGAAGATCGCCAATGGCATTGCTGTTGAGGGAATGGAGTCGCTTGCACCGGTATTGGCAAACAGGCTAGGTCCGCTCACTGAATACCTAGGTAAAGAGGTTGCACTAGTCATTCAGGATCCCGAAAAGGTTGCTCAGAGGGCCGAAAACCTGATTCAAACCAATCAAGAGTTTTTGCATGCAGCGTGGGATGCTGCACTAGATGGATCCCAAGCCCCAATCGACCTTAGCTCAGGAAGTTTTTACGATCTAGAGCAATTTCTTTCACTCGCATCCAAAGGTCGCGAGATTGCGCAGCTAACGACGTTGCCTACCGAATCAAGTGTTGACCTTGGCTATCGCGAAATTCCTAGGTTTACTCAAGAGTCACCGGCAACCGACTGGTTGGCCGATTTGGTTCAGCAGAAATTTAAGATTCTTCTTGCGAGCCAGGGGCATGGCACAGCTGAGCGAATCATTGAGGTTTTGACCAAGAGCGAATTGCCCAGCATCATGACTGAGTCGCTGGGTAATTTGGATTCACATCACATCACGGTTGTTACCGGCAACCTGCACCATGGTTTCGCGCATTTAGATAGCAAGCTAGCGGTACTAACCGAATCAGAATTCTTTGGGGTATCAAGTAGTTATGTCGCGCCTCAAGAGCGAAAATTGGCTAAGCGTAGAGGTCAGACGGTGGACCCGCTTGCCCTGAAGCAGGGCGACTATGTAGTGCATGAGATTCATGGCATTGGCAGATTCAAGGAGCTGGTTCAAAGAGCAAGTGGTGTCGGCAATCGCAAACACTCACGCGAGTACTTACTGATTGAATACGCACCACCAAAGCGCGGTTACCCGGGCGACACTTTGTTTGTACCGACCGACCAGTTAGACATGCTGACCAAGTATGTCGGTGGCGAAGCTCCTGTTTTATCAAAAATGGGTGGCACCGATTGGGCAAGGGTCAAATCCGGTGCGCGTAAGGCCGTTCGCAAGATTGCCATCGACCTAGTGAAGCTTTACTCGGCTCGTATGAAGAGCAAGGGGCACGCCTTCGGCCCAGACACTCCTTGGCAGCATGAATTGGAAGAAGCTTTTAGTTTTCAAGAAACCCCAGACCAGCTCACCACAATCGATGAGGTGAAGCGAGACATGGAAAAGACCATACCGATGGACCGCTTGCTGGCTGGCGATGTTGGGTATGGAAAGACCGAGGTTGCCGTGCGCGCAGCGTTCAAAGCAATTCAGGATGGCAAGCAGGTGGCAATGCTGGTTCCGACCACCCTGTTGGTTCGTCAGCACCTCGACACGTTCCTCGCTCGCTACAGCGGATTCCCGATCAGCGTCAAACCGGTGTCCAGGTTCCAGACCGATTCCGAAATCAAGGAGACCTTGCGAGGCTTGGAGAATGGCGGTGTCGATATGGTTATCGGCACCCATCGATTGCTTGGTCAATCCGTGAAGTTCAAGGACCTGGGGCTAGTGATCATCGATGAGGAACAGCGATTCGGTGTTGAGCACAAAGAAAAACTCAAAGATCTAAAGCACAACGTGGACGTGCTCGCCATGAGTGCAACTCCTATTCCAAGAACGTTGGAGATGGCCGTCACTGGCATTCGCGAAATGTCAACCCTGGCTACTCCACCTGAAGAGCGTCACCCGATCCTCACCTACATCGGCGGCTATAGCGAGCAGCAAGTTGCGGCAGCCATTAGGCGAGAACTTATTCGTGAAGGCCAGGTTTTCTTTGTTCACAATCGCGTGGCAACCATCGACAAGGTGGCCGCTGACATTGCCAAGCTGGTTCCCGAAGCACGCATCGCAATCGCGCATGGCCAAATGCCAGAACATCAACTGGAGCAGGTGGTCGTTGATTTCTGGGAGCGCAAGTTTGATGTTTTGGTATCCACCACAATCATCGAAACCGGAATTGATATTCCAAATGCCAATACCTTGATAGTGGATCGCGCTGAGAGTTTTGGTCTTAGCCAGCTGCATCAGATTCGTGGTCGAGTTGGTCGATCAAGGGAACGTGCTTACGCGTACTTCTTCTACGACCCAACAAAGACGCTCAGCGAGACCGCTCACGATCGCTTAGCAACCATAGCTGCCAACAATGAGTTGGGTAGTGGAATGCAGGTTGCCATGAAAGACCTTGAAATTCGTGGTGCTGGAAACCTCCTTGGTGGAGAGCAGTCTGGCCACATCGCGGGAGTTGGCTTTGACCTATATCTGCGAATGATTGGCGAGGCGGTCTCGGAGTTCAAGGGTGAAGACATCACCTCACCCGCTGAGCTAAAGCTGGAGCTACCGGTTGATGCCAGAATCCCGAGCGAGTACGTGGATTCTGAAAGGCTTCGACTCGAGGCCTACCACAAGCTGTCTGCGGAGAGCTCGCCCAAGAGCGACCGAGCCAAGCTTGATGCAATCCTGGCTGAGCTCGAGGATCGTTACGGTAAGGCGCCTCAGCCTGTAAAGACCCTGATCGAGGTGACTCACCTTCGCCAGCAAGCTAATCGCCTTGGGCTAAAGGATGTAAACCTGCTCGGCCTGCAGGCTAAGTTTGCGCCTGTGGAGCTGACTGACTCCGAACTAGTTGCTCTCAGCCATGAGATCAAAGGCGTGCGCTACCTTCAGTCCTCAAAATTGCTGACCATGCCTTCGCCAACATCTGCGGTTGGTGAACCACTTGTCGACAAAGATTTGATTGACTGGCTGTGGAAGATATTTCAAATCGTTTTCCAAAAGGGGTAGTTGTGCAAAAGCTCGAGAGTCTAATTCAAACCGCTCACAGGCTCAGGGCCCCCGGTGGTTGCCCATGGGATGCCGAGCAGACTCACCGTTCACTTGTGCAATACCTCTTGGAGGAGACCTATGAGCTTATTGATGCGATTGAATCCGGCGATCGCGATGAGGTTTTAGAAGAACTCGGCGATGTGCTCTATCAAGTGATCTTCCACTCCGATCTAGCATCAAACGGCACCCTCGGGGAGCCGTTCGACCTCGAAGATGTCGCTCAGTACATGGAGCAAAAAATGATTTCCCGCCACCCTCACGTCTTTGGCACGGCTGAAGAGCAAGAGGAATACAAGGCAGCAACTGGCGATGACGTTATGCAGCGCTGGGACAGCCATAAGAAAAAAGAGAAGCCGGGTAGAACCTCTGTGCTAGACGGCGTACCCCAAGCAATGCCCGCCCTGGCGCTTGCGAACAAAGTGATGGGTAAAGCCGAGAAGATTGGCCTACTAGAACCTTCGGAAACCCCTGCGATTCCAATGTCTGATGAACAGGAGTTGGGCAAGCTACTTCTGGCGGTAGTTTCGAGTGCGAGGTCACTGGGCCTGGATCCAGAGCGAGCACTTCGTGAGGCAACAAAAGAACTTCAAGTTGAAATCAGAGCTGCCGAGATTTCCTCGGCAACAGATGCCGGAGTAGTTGGAATTGCGGATTAGATTCCCGGTTTCAAAACCGAGAATCCTGGACCGAATCGCCAGGGCTCGTGGCCCACTGGCTTTTATCGATGAGAGTTTTTTAGCCCCAAGCCAGTGGCCGGATAGCTTCTACATTGTCTCTGCAGCGGTGATCGAAAAAGAAATCGTTCTTGATGTTAGAAAAGAGCTCAAGCGAAGAGTCAAGCAAGGCACTTGGCACACAACAGAGGCTGGCCGGAGCGAAAAGGGCCAGCAAAAAATCAGGGAACTTGCGAGCTACTTAGCGACCGTTGTCAAACCCGTAATTGTCGTGGTTGATGAGCTAGCAAAATCTGATCGTGCCGCTGAAGCTGGTCGAGCGCAAGCGCTTCGGGCATGCCTTGAGGAACTGGCTCGCGAGCATATCTACTTGACTGGAACCGTGGTTTACGAACGAAGAATCCCTGGCTACATGCAGGCACACGATGATGTGATTTTGGAAGGTATCCGCAGACAAGGTGGCGACGCTTCCAAGCTCAAAGTGATCGGAATCGCCTCGAAGCGTGAACCTCTTTTGTGGATACCCGATTTGATCTGTTGGGCGTTCAGGCAGGCATATCTAGATGATGATCGCGGTTATTTCACAGACCTAGCCAAGGTGGCAAAGGTCATTCACCTCAACGGACCTGAGAAAAAATAGTCTCGAAATCGCTAAAGCTCTGATCGAGAACTTCTGAAGGCGAGCGCTTGTCTTCGTTCACTGCCCACCAGGTCAAAACCGCCATCGATGCGGAGATAAGCGCAGAAGAAATCATTCGAGCTTTTACTGTTTTATCGCCTTCACGCTTCTGAATGGCTTTTTCTAGTACCACGCGAGCTTCTTCAAGCTGCGCATGACCCCAGCCATAAACCTCAGGGGAAGATGCGATTAGCTTTAGTCTCAGCCTCACGGTCTCGAGCGATTCATCTAAAAGGTGCATGGCGACAACCCAAGACTTGTGGAGTTGACTAACGATAGAGCCGGTTTCGTTGTTCTTTAGCTGGCGCTCGAGTTCCAAGGTGAAGTCGTGCATGCCGCCCCAGACCACTGCAGCTTTGGAGGGGAAGACTCGAAACAAATTCGATCTGGAGATGCCGGCTTCGATTGCCACGTCATCCATCGTGACCTGGTCGATGCCCTTTTCGTTGAAGAGTCGAAGCGCGGTCAAACCAACAGCGGCCGGGTCAGTTGTGACCGGGCGACCTCTCCTGCGCTTCTGAGAATCATCAACCATTGCACTGAAGATTAGCAATCTAACGGGGTTTACCCCAAGAAATTGTTGGGCTTATGCCAAACTTGTCCGGTGGCCAATCAGGTAAATGCTCCCAGGGGAATGCGCGATTTTCTCCCCGCCGACAAACTCAAGCGTGAGCAGATTCTTACCAAGGTCATCGACAGCTACCTAGCTCGCGGGTTTCAGCAGATAGAGACTCCTGTACTTGAAGATCTTGAAAAACTCACTTCAGGCCAGGGTGGCGACAACGAAAAGCTTGTATTTAAGGTTCAAAAGCGAGGTGAGGAATTCGAGCAGGCTCTTGCTTCCGGTTCTGAGCTTGCAGATCTAGGTCTTCGTTTTGACCTTACGGTTCCCCTAACCCGCTTCTACGCCTCAAATCACTCAAAGCTGCCAAGGGTCTTCAAGGCAATCCAAACCGGACCCGTTTTTCGCGCAGAGAGACCACAAAAAGGTCGTTATCGCCAATTCATTCAGTGCGATATCGACATCATTGGCGATGCGAGTATTTTGGCTGAACTCGAGCTGCTCTCCGCTTCCCTTAGCGCTCTGAGCGCTATCGGAATCGATGACGCAGTTATCCGCGTAAATCACAGGGAGCTACTCAAGGCAAATATCGCCTCTCTTGGCATCGCAGATGCCGATGCACTAAGTGCGATGATCACCATCGACAAACTAGACAAGGTCGGCATCGAAGGCGTTGCAAAAGAGCTTGGTGAAAAATTTGGTGAGACAGTCTCTTCAAAGGCCACCGATTGGCTCTCGGCGATCGATTCCAATCAGATCCCGGAGCAGTTGAGGCCAATTTGGGAGGGGCTTGGTGAGAATGCCAAGAACCTGCGATTTGACCCGACTTTGGTCCGTGGAATGGGTTATTACACCGGTTCAATTTTTGAAATTGAGCACTCGGGCTTCTCTTCATCAATTGGCGGTGGCGGTCGATACGACGGCATGGTTGGTCGTTGGCTTGGCACCGATGTTCCTGCCGTTGGCATCTCGCTAGGCATAGAGAGAATCGTTGACCTAGTTGAATTACCTGACGCTTCTGACAAAGCAGTGGTCCTAGTAATTGATCCAGGCAGCGAGGCTAAGGCAATTGCACTGCAGGCGGAGCTGATTGCTAAGGGCAAGAAGGTGCGAATCGAGCTAAGGCCGAAGAATCTAAAGGCTCTGCTAACTGAGTTGTCAGAAGCGGGCTTTGGGGAGTTTGCGATTGTCGGTGGGGAGCAGCAGGTTGCTTCCGATCTTGAATTCAAGCAACTTGGCTGATTTTCGCTAGACTTTCACGCGAACACAGCGTTGTTTTCGCATGTATAAATCACTTTCATAAATTTGCGCTCATTCGCAATCTAAGGAGAAACCCTTGTCCATCATTACCGCTGTAGGTGCACGCGAGATTCTTGACTCCCGTGGAAACCCAACCGTTGAGGTTGAGGTGCTACTTTCTGACGACAGCTTTGGCCGTGCGGCCGTTCCATCAGGTGCCTCAACCGGTGCCTTTGAGGCTCACGAGGCTCGCGATGGCGACAAGTCTCGTTACCTAGGCAAGGGTGTTCAGAACGCTGTGCAGGCTGTTATCGAAGACATCGACGAGGCTCTTGTTGACTTCGACTCAACCGACCAGCGACTAGTTGATGCCGCGCTGATTGCAATTGACGGTACCGACAACAAGTCAAAGCTTGGTGCTAACGCAATTTTGGGTGTATCGCTTGCAAATGCTCGCGCTGCTGCAGAGTCAAGCTCATTGCCTTTGTACCGTTACCTAGGTGGCTCAAACGCCTACGTTCTGCCTGTTCCTCTAATGAACATCATCAACGGTGGCGCTCACGCTGACACCGGTGTTGACATTCAGGAATTCATGATTGTCCCTCACGGCGCAGAGACCTTCTCAGAGGCACTTCGCTGGGGTGTTGAGGTTTACCACTCGCTAAAGAAGCTTCTCAGCGACAAGGGTCTAGCAACCGGCCTTGGTGATGAGGGTGGCTTTGCGCCTGACCTACCAAACAACGCAGCGGCTCTTGAGCTGATCTCTGAGGCAATTGCAA
>CAYOXP010000004.1:22712-39344 GCA_964407995.1 uncultured Aquiluna sp. | reverse complement strand
GTGTTCACACCAGCGGTTTCAAGCCATAGCTTGGACCAGCTGGTCAGCTCGCGGCCAGACTCTTTTTCCAGTTCAGTCAGTAGGTCCTTAAGTTCTGTGTTATCCCACTGGTGCTTTTTAAAGTAGCTTGCTACTCCGCGAAGGAACGGCTCTTGCCCGACCCAAGCAACGAGCTGCTTGAGCACCGATGCTCCCTTGGCGTAGGTGATGCCATCGAAGTTCACCTGCACATCTTCGAGATCGTTGATCTCGGCAACGATTGGGTGTGTGGAAGGTAGTTGGTCTTGGCGATATGCCCAGTTCTTTTCGAGGGCCGCAAACGTGGTCCATGCCTGATCCCATTCGGTGGCATCGGCGGTGGCCAGAGTAGAGGCGTATTCAGCAAACGATTCGTTTAGCCAAAGATCATTCCACCACTTCATGGTTACTAGGTCGCCAAACCACATGTGGGCAAGTTCGTGCAGGATCGTTACGACACGGCGTTCCTTGGTGGCATCGGTGACCGCGGAGCGGAACACGTAGGTTTCCGTGAAGGTAACCGCACCGGCATTTTCCATTGCGCCAGCGTTGAAGTCAGGGACCCATAGCTGGTCGTATTTCTCGAATGGATATGGGAAATCGAATGCTTTCTCAAAGTAGGCAAAACCCTGCTTGGTCTTTTCGAAAATGTATTCCGGGTCCATATACTGCGCCAGCGACTGACGGCAAAAAACACCCAACGGGATTACCCTGCCGCTGGCCGAAGTCAGCTGGTCGCTCCAAATGGCGTACGGGCCGGCAATAAGTGCGGTGATGTAGCTGGAGATTCTTGGTGTAGGTGCGAAGTCCCAACGTGCGATCCCGTTACCCAAGGATTTCTGGGCAGGAGTGGGGGAGTTAGAGATCACCTGCCAGTTCTCGTTTGCAATAACCGAGAACTGGAAAGTTGCCTTGAGATCTGGCTGTTCAAAAACCGGGAACATTCGCCTGGAATCAGGCACCTCAAACTGGGTATAGAGGTAGGTCTCGTTGTCTACCGGGTCAACGAACTTGTGCAAGCCCTCGCCGGTGTTTGAGTAAATGCCTTTTGCCACGATTCGCAGTGTGTTTTCGGCAGCAAGATTTGGAATCTCAATTCGAATTCCATCCGAGAGACCGTTGTCCAGCACTTCGCCATTTAGCTCCAACAGGCTCACTGACTCGGTAATGGCATCGATGAATGTGCTAGAGCCTGGGGATAGGCAGCTGAACCGGATAGTTGTGTCTGTATCGAAGTTCTTACCGTCGGCAGTGACGTCAAGGGTTACTTCATAGCTTTGAACTTTGAGAATTTCAGCCCTTTGCTGGGCCTCTAGGCGGGTTAGGTTTTCGCCAGGCATATGTCTCTCCTGTAAAGAGTTTGTTTCCTAAAGCCTAGATGCAATTGGACTTCGGGATAATTGAACGTGTTCCATTTTCTCGAAGCATCTGCCGGCAGCCCTGCCGACAGTGTCATGCTGGCTGAAATTGGAGCTGCGCTGCTGGTTTTAGGCATAGTCGCATTTATTGCCAACCGCCTGAAATTCTCTGTGGTACCGCTCTACCTGCTGATTGGCCTCGCCATTGGAGATGGTGGAATCGTCCCGCTTTCTGTCAGCGAAGAGTTCATGAACACCGGAGCTCAAATAGGCGCCATCATGCTGCTATTGCTGCTCGGCCTTGAGTACTCCGCATACGATCTGGCCAAGGCTTTCCAAGAGCGCAAGTCAGCGGGTTTGATTGATTTTCTGGCTAATTCGATCCCAGGTTTTGTTCTTGCATTGGCCCTTGGTTGGGGCCTTGGGGGAGCGTTTGCCCTCGCCGGTATTACTTACGTCTCATCGTCTGGTATCGCCGCGCAGTTGATAAAGGAACTTGGCTGGCGCCGCTCCGAAGTGTCTAAGCGTGCAATTGGGGTTCTGGTATTCGAAGACTTAGCTCTTGCTCCTTACTTACCTCTGCTTACATCGGTTGTCTTAGGTGTTGCGGTTTGGAGTGGTTTTGTCTCGGTTGCACTCGCTCTTGGCATCACAGGGCTAGTGATTTTGATTAGTTTCCGTGGATCTAGCAAGCTCGTGAAGATTCTTGACCCCAATGAACCAGGTGGTCTGCTTTTGACGGTCTTTGGCGCCGCTCTTCTAGCCGCGGGTTTAGCTGATCTGGTTGGCTTCTCTGGGGTTGTGGCGGCATTCTTGATTGGCCTTCTCCTAACCGGTGAGGTTGCAGAAACAGCAAGAGCCCGGCTCAGCCCGATTCGAGACATTTTTGCCGCAATCTTCTTTCTGTTCTTTGGCATCACGACCAACCCCGCAGACTTGCCAGCTGTTTTGCCACTGGCAATCGGGTTAGCCGTTTTGGGCATTGCCGGTAAATATTTGGTCGGTTGGTGGGTAACACGAGACTTGAGTGACAAGCTAAGTGCTTGGCGAGCCACTGGCTTCCTAATCGCCCGCGGTGAGTTTTCGATGGTAATTGCGGCACTGGCTGCACCGATCGTTATTGGGGTTGAATTGCAGGCCCTCACCCTGGCCTACGTGATCATCACCGCATTTGCAGCATCGATCGTGCTGAGGTTCACACGCAGTAGCCTTGAGAGACGATGAAAGCTCTTAAGTTTCTCGGGCCAATTGCCCCAATCGCTCTTTTCAATCTTTGGGTCTTCTGGCTAGATGGCCAAGGCCTACTGCCAAACCCAATGGCCACTCACTGGGGCGTGAGTGGTGCTGCGGATGGTTTTACGGACCTTGGTGGGCATTTGCTCTGGGCAAACTTTGCCTTCGTGATCGCTTATGGCATTTTTGCAATAGTGCTTTGGTATCCCAAGATTTACCCAAGCCTGCGCAAATTACTAATGATCATTGTTGGCTATTTCGCGGTCTTCATTACCGCCCTTATGGTTTACATCACAGCAATTCAAATTGGCGTATCGGATTCAACATCGGTTTCATTGAATGGCTGGTTTGTACCAATTTTGATTCTTCCGGTGCTGCTCCTGGTGCCGATGCTGTTGACCAGTCCAAAGATTGTCCTCGGTGACAAATTGCAGGTTCGAATCTGGAATATGAACTTTCTAACCCTTGATTTCACAAAGATCGCGAAAGTCTCCGAAGAGTTCATTAGACCAGCTCAATTTGGCGGCTGGGGCCTAAGGGTTTCAGGAGGCAAAGTGGCCTTCGTAACATCTAAGGGGCCTGCACTGAGAATCGACACACTAGACGGCGAGGTAATCTTGGTTCGAAGCAATCAGGTTGAAAACTTAATTGCCGCAATCAAGCCAAAGCTCGAGGGAAAATAATGCGCATTCACATTGCAACCGACCACGCCGGCATGGAGCTGAGTGCATTTCTGGTGAGCGAACTTTCGGCATTGGGTCATGAGTTGATCGACCACGGGCCAACTATCTATGACGCACTCGATGATTACCCTGGGTTCTGCATCGCTGCCGCCCAGGCGGTAGTTTCCGATCAGGCTGCAGGGGTTAAGGCTCTGGGCATTGTTCTAGGCGGCTCAGGAAACGGTGAACAAATTGCTGCTAACAAGGTAAAAGGCATTCGAGCTGCTTTGATCTGGAATGAAGAGACTGCCCGCCTAGCTCGTGATCACAATGACGCAAATGTTTGTGCACTTGGCGCCAGGCAGCACTCTCAAGCAGAGGTCTTGGAGCTTGTAAAAATATTCGTAGCGAGCGGCTTTTCAAATGACGAACGTCACGTTCGCAGAATCGGCAAGATTGCCACCTACGAGAACACCGGCGAAATCGTCTACTAAATAGATGCCTGAAGGTCACACCGTTCATAGAACCGCGCGGCATTTTCAAAAGGCCTTCGCCGGAAACCCGGTTGACGTTTGGTCACCCCAAGGTCGTTTCACTGACGCAGGATTGATTTCTGGCAGCAAGCTCATTGCAGCAAGAGCTATTGGCAAGCAACTTTTTCTAAATTTTGAGCCAGCAACTTTGAGAATCCATCTCGGTATCTACGGTAAATGGCAATTCGGTGAATTCGAAGAGCTGCCAGAGCCAAAAGGTTTAGTCAGAGCCAGGTTCGTGTCTGGCAATCAATTCGCAGACCTGAGAGGCCCAACAGCATGCGAATTGTTGGATGCGCAACAGCTTTCGGCAGTTGAGGCAAGGTTGGGTCCCGATCCACTAGATACGGCCGCCGATGCAGAGCGCTTTACCAACAAGGTTGCAAAATCAAAAACCGCCATCGGTCAACTTTTGATGGACCAGTCGGTTATCGCGGGGATTGGAAATGTTTACCGCGCGGAGCTTTTGTTTAGGGCCGGAATAAACCCATTCACTCCGGGGAATCAATTGACTTCAGAGCAGGCTCTCAATCTTTGGCTTGACGCCGCAGCTTTGATGCCACTGGGGGTGAAGACGGGATTAATGCTTACTCGCGAGGGATTCTTGAAAGCTAAAACTCGCAAGGAAGATCGCTATTACGTCTACAAACGAGAGGGTTTGCCGTGTCGAGAATGTGGCACAAACATCTCGATCGCCCTTATGGCGACTAGGAAGTTGTATTGGTGCGGCAATTGCCAGAGGTAATTGGAGCGAGTGACGGGAATCGAACCCGCGTAATCAGTTTGGAAGACTGAGGCTCTACCATTGAGCTACACTCGCGCATCGTTAGACGACACCCCATTCTATGGGATAGAGTGTTCTGGTTTGCGACCCTAGCGGAAGCAAACAATCCCCGGGATGTAGCGCAACTTGGTAGCGCACCTGTTTTGGGTACAGGGGGTTGCAGGTTCAAATCCTGTCATCCCGACCATTTGATTGACCCACACCATCAATTCCAACGGAGATAAGTTGAAGACCAACGTCGAGCGCCTAAACCCAACCCGCGTCAAGCTGACCATTACCGTCGACCAGGCAGGCTTCAAGCCAGCCCTGGACCGCGCTTACGAGACCGTGGCACAGCAGGTGAACATTCCAGGTTTCCGCAAGGGCAAGGTTCCTGCGCAGGTGTTGGACCAGCGTGTTGGTAAAGACGCGATCATCGCTCAGGCTGTGAACGATGGTTTGGACGAGTTCTACCGCGACGCCCTGAAGGCAGAGAACCTAAAGCCACTTTCAACTCCTCAGGCTGACATCAAGAGCGCTCCAAATGCTCAGGACATCGCCGCAGAGCTAGTTGTAGAGCTAGAGGTTGAGGTTCGCCCAGAGTTCAAGCTGCCTGAGTACGCCGGCCTAAAGGTAAAGGTTGACGAGGTCAAGGTTGCCAAGATGGACATCGAGACAGAGCTAGACGCACTTCGTGCTCGCTTCGGAACTCTAAAGACCGTTGACCGCCCAGCAAAGCGCGGCGACTTCACCACTATCGACCTTTCCGCAGAAATCGAAGGCAAGCAGATTGACACCGCTAAGGACATCTCTTACGAGATTGGCTCTGGCCAGCTGCTAGACGGCATTGACGAGGCTCTTGAGACTCTGACCGCGGGCGAGACCACCACCTTCCGTTCGAAGCTAGTTGGTGGCGACCAGATGGGTGCTGACGCTGAGGTGACTGTTACCCTCACCGCCGTCAAGGAGCGCGAGCTACCAAAGGCAGACGACGAGTTCGCGCAGCTTGCTAGTGAGTTTGACACTCTTGAGGAGCTGAAGAAGGACATCGAGGCAAAGCTCGAGAAGAACTTTGTTGCAAAGCAGATCTTGCAGGCTCGCGACATCATCATCGATGAGCTACTAGCTAAGGCAAACATTCCAGTTTCTGACGAGGCCGTAAACCGCGAGATCGACCACCACCTTGAGGGTGAGGGTAAGGCCATGGATGACCCGCACCGCGAGGAAGTCAAGGAAGAGACCGAGAAGAACTTCCGTGTTCAGCTATTGCTAGACGCAGTCGTTGAGGCCGAGTCAATCAAGGTTGAGGACCAGGAACTCATCGAGTACCTAGCCTTCCAGTCACGCAACTACGGCATGGACCCTAATGAGTTCATCAAGCAGATCGCCAATGCCGGCCAGGTTCCTATGTTTGTTGACGAGCTTGCTCGCCGTAAGGCAGTGGATGCTTTGGTTGCCAAGGCTGAGATTGCAGACGGCAAGGGCAAGAAGGTTTCTGTCGAAGGCTAACGCCATAGGCGAACATGCCAGCCAAATGGCAACTTGATAGCTATCTTTAGTTACCGATAGCTAAGGAGTTGAAATGGCTAACGCACCACAGGGTCAAAACGGTGTTTTCGAGCGCCTTCTAAAAGATCGCATTGTCTGGTTGGGCAGTGAGGTTCGTGACGAGAACGCCAACGAAATCTGCGCAAAAATTTTGCTATTGGCGGCAGAGGATTCTGAAAAGGACATCTTCCTTTACATCAACTCTCCTGGTGGCTCAATCACCGCTGGTATGGCTATTTACGACACCATGCAGTACGTTCCTAACGACATCGTGACCGTTGGCATTGGAATGTGTGCATCAATGGGCCAATTCCTTCTTTCTTCGGGCACCAAGGGCAAGCGCTATGCAACCCCAAACACCCGAGTTCTTTTGCACCAGCCACACGGTGGCTTTGGAGGAACCGCCTCAGACATCCAGACCCAGGCTGAACTGATCATGTCCATGAAGCGTCAGCTAGCTTCGATCACCGCCGAGCAGACCGGTAAGACTGTTGAGCAGGTTATGGCCGATGGTGACCGCGACCGCTGGTTCTCCGCTCAAGAAGCG
This sequence comes from uncultured Aquiluna sp., assembly GCA_964407995.1. Classification (GTDB taxonomy): domain Bacteria; phylum Actinomycetota; class Actinomycetes; order Actinomycetales; family Microbacteriaceae; genus Aquiluna. The sequence goes on along the minus strand of CAYOXP010000004.1, from coordinate 32,682 downwards.
CTGGAGTATGGCTTTATCGATCAGATTCAAGAATTTGCAAACCGTTCAACCGGCGTAGGAAAGGCATAAAGATGAGCTACCTAGAGTCACAGGCTGGCCGTATACAGATGCCTTCAGCCCGCTACATTTTGCCTGAGTTTGAAGAGCGAACCTCATACGGATTCAAGCGTCACAACCCTTACACCAAGTTGTTTGAAGATCGCATTGTGTTCCTGGGTGTGCAGGTTGATGACGCTTCGGCAGATGACATCATGGCGCAGCTTCTCGTGCTTGAGTCTCAGGACCCAGAGCGTGACATCACAATGTACATCAACTCTCCCGGTGGCTCGTTTACCGCACTGACCGCGATTTACGACACCATGCAGTACATCAAGCCTCAGATTCAAACCGTCTGTTTGGGTCAGGCAGCCTCTGCTGCTGCAGTTCTACTAGCTGCTGGAGCCAAAGGTAAGCGTCTTGCACTGCCAAATGCGAGAGTTCTTATCCATCAGCCAGCAACCGGTGGTGGCGGATCTGGTCAGGCATCTGACATCGAGATTCAGGCAAAAGAGATCATGCGCATGCGTGAGTGGCTAGAAGTAACTTTGGCCAAGCACTCAGGTCAGGATGTTGCCAAGGTCAATAAGGACATCGACCGCGACAAGATTCTTACTGCTCAAGAAGCGCTGGAATACGGCCTTATTGACCAGGTGTTGACAAGCCGCAAGGGCTAATAAACAGCGCCAGCCTCCCGCAAAATGTCGCCAACCCGATATAGGGTTTTTCTATGACTTTGAGCGAGACCAGTGAGCTACTGAAGTGCACCTTCTGTGGCAAGAGCCAGCGCCAGGTAAAGAAGCTAATCGCAGGACCCGCTTCGGTCTACATCTGTGATGAGTGTGTCGAGCTCTGCAATGAGATCATCGAAGAAGAACTTGGCGCTCAGGTTAAAGAATCCACCGAGTCTCTAGACCTTCCAAACCCTCGTGAAATCAAAGCCTTCCTAGACGAGTACGTAATTGGCCAGGACAACGCAAAGAAGTCTTTGGCGGTAGCGGTATACAACCACTACAAGCGCATCCGTGCTACTGGAACTTTGACTAAGGGTGGCAAGAGTCACGACGACATTGAGATCGCAAAGTCAAACATTTTGATGATCGGTCCAACCGGCTGCGGCAAGACCTATCTTGCTCAAACCCTTGCAAAGAGACTCAATGTGCCTTTTGCAGTGGCTGACGCGACTGCCCTGACTGAGGCCGGTTACGTTGGTGAAGATGTCGAGAACATTTTGCTGAAGCTCTTGCAGGCTGCCGATTACGATCCGAAGAAGGCCGAGACTGGCATCGTCTACATCGATGAAATCGACAAGATTTCTCGCAAGGCCGAGAATCCTTCGATCACCAGAGACGTATCGGGCGAAGGTGTTCAGCAGGCACTTCTAAAGATTCTTGAAGGTACCGTTGCCTCGGTGCCACCTCAAGGCGGCCGTAAGCACCCGCAGCAGGAGTTCATCCAGATAGATACCACCAACGTGTTGTTTATTGTTGCAGGAGCCTTTGCTGGTCTGGAAACAATCGTGGGGGAGCGCACTGGCAAGAAGGGCATAGGCTTCGGTTCTCCTCTAAAGGAAAAGGCAGACGCCCAAGACGTTTACCGCCAGGTGCAACCAGAAGATCTTCGAAAGTTTGGTTTGATTCCCGAGTTCATCGGTCGACTACCGGTTGTGGCAACGGTTGATCAATTGGACAAAGACGCGTTAATTTCGATTTTGAGCGAACCTAAGAATGCACTGATCAAGCAGTATCAGCGCATGTTTGAAATCGATGGTTTTGAGCTTGAATTTGAACCAGAAGCAGTCGAGCTAATCGCCGATCAGGCCGTAGCTCGCGAAACTGGTGCTCGCGGTCTTAGGGCGATTCTCGAAGAGATCCTCGGACCTATCATGTTCGAACTACCAGGCTCAGCCGAGCAGGGGCTTGTGGTGATCACCAAAGACATTGTTGAGAATAAGAGCATGCCTGAGGTATTACCGCTTCCGCAGCGGCTAAAAGACAAGACTGCCTAGGCAGGTCAAAATCAATCTCCACTCTGAACGCCTTGCCCCTTACATTGCGGGCACGGTGGCGTCCACAACCGGTAGCGTCGCAACATTTTCCATAGCCATTGCAGGGCTTGCCGCGATGGGCGCCAACCACTCGCAAATTTCTACAGCCATCGCAGTAATGCTGGTCGGCTATGGCGTGATGTCAATCTTGCTTAGCGTTTGGTTGAAGATGCCGGTCAGTGTGGTGTGGACCACGCCGGGAGCTGCATTTCTCGCCTCGAGCGGAGCGCTGGGCCTTAGCTTCGAAGTTGCGGTGGGTGCGTTTTTAGTTTCGAGCCTTCTGATTGTCGTGACAGGTCTCTGGCCCGCACTGGGAAGGACTGTTGCAAAGATCCCGCCGCAAATTTCTGCGGCGATGTTGGCCGGGGTCATCTTCCCATTTGTGGTTGCCACCGTGGATTCAGCGATTGCATTTCCAGTCCTGATTTTGCCCGTGATTGTGGTCTGGTTGCTACTGAATCGTTTTCTTCCTATCTGGGCGTCACCAATTGCCATTGGTTTGGGATTCCTGTTTATCGGCCTTTCGCCTGAGGCTCAAGGAGCAAAACTAGAAGGTTTTTGGCCAGAGCTTGCAATCGTATTTCCGCAGTTTGAAATCGGAGCCGTCGTAGCGATTGCTATTCCGCTTTATCTCATCACCATGGCTTCACAGAACCTGCCTGGCTTGGCCATCATGTCGGGCCTTGGCTACAAACTGCCCACCGGGGCGGTCTTTGGTTCAACTGGATTTGCGAGTGCAATTACTAGCTTTTTTGGTGGTTTTGGTTTAAATCTTGCCGCTATTACCGCGGCGTTAAATGCCGACGAGCATGCTGCTAAAGATCCGTCGAGACGTTGGATTGCTGCGACCTGGGGTGGGGTCGTCTACATTCTCTTCGCAATCTTCGCCGCCCCATTTGCTGCATTCGTTTTGGCTGTCCCTAGAGAGCTGCTCTTGTCGCTTGCGGGCATAGCGCTAATCAACACTTTCGCAAATGCTCTAAAAGGTGCAGTTATTGATGACAAGATGCGACTTGCGGGAATTGTCACTTTTGTCATTGGTGCTGCTGGTGTAACCATTTACGGCATCGGCGGAGCCTTTTGGGCGTTAGTTGCAGGCGTGCTGGTTTGGTTGCTCGGCAACAAAAGAAAGGTCTAGAGCAAGCCTCTGCGCTTCATCAGCGGAGTGATTTCAGGGTCGCGACCAAGTAGTTCACGGACTAAAGTCATCGAGTCTTTACTGCCACCGCGAGACAGCAAGGCATCAGCAAATTTCTGGCCATTTGCTCTCGTTAGACCACCGTTGGATTTGTACCAATCAACGCTTTCAGCATCTAACACCTCAGACCAGATGTAACCGTAGTAACCAGCTGAATAGCCGCCAGCAAAAATGTGAGCGAAATAGTTTGTTCGGTAGCGAGTGGGTACCGGTTCGAACTGCAAACCATAATCTGCAATCGCATTAGATTCGAATGAGGCTAAGTCTTCTGGGGTTGCCTCGGCCTGATGCAGAGCAAGATCCAGGATTGCGGCCTGAAGGTAATGGGTTGTTTCAAAACCTTGGTTAAAGCTTTCGGTAGCCTGCAACTTTTCGATCCAGTCGAGAGCAAGTGGTTCTTTAGTTTCGTAGTGCACCGCGTAGTTCTGCAGCACCTCAGGCCAAAGCATCCACATCTCATTTACCTGTGATGGGAATTCAACGAAGTCACGCTCCACATTGGTGCCAGAGAACCGCGGGTATTCGACGTTTGAGAGAAGGCCGTGGAGGGTGTGACCGAATTCGTGGAAAAGTGTGTTGACCTCGTCCAGCGTCATCAGGGCTGGGTTTCCAGCTGCAGGTTTTGGGATGTTCATGTTGTTAACAACAACTGGTAGCTTGCCGAGAAGTCTTGACTGGTCAACCAGGTTATTCATCCATGCGCCACCGCGCTTAGAGGTCCTGGCATAGGGGTCAAAGATGTATAAACCGCAACGATTACCATCTTCAAAATCGACCTGGTAGACCCTGGAATCTGGGTGGTAGCCAATTAGGTCTGTTCGGTGTGTGAACTGAAGGCCATATAGCTTTTCGGCCGCAAAGAAGACACCATTCTCCAGCACTCGCCAGAGCTCGAAGTATGGCTTTAGTAGGGCTGTGTCGACCGAGTACTTCTTGGTTCGTAACTGTTCGGTGTAGCGATCCCAATCCCAGGATTGGACATTCTCGATGCCTAGCTCATCCTGCATGAGCTTAGATAGCTCAGCTGCTTCCGCCTGAGCGTTCTCCATGGCCACTGGAGCAATTTTCCTGAGCACTTCGTGAACCTTGGCCGGAGACTTAGCTGTTTGCTGAGTGAGCACATACTCTGCATAGTTCGCGAAGCCAAACAGCTTGGCCTTCTTTCGCCTCAGCTCAAGCATCTCTTTGACTAAATCGCTGGTGTCGTTTGAGTTCCCACGAGATCCACGCGAGAGGGTTCGCTCCATCAGTTCTTTACGAAGTGTGCGGTCTTCTAGTGATGCCAGCAAGGGGTGACCCGAATAATTCAACAGAGGAATTACATACCCTGATTTACCTCGATCTTTAGCCGCCTGAGCCAGGGATTCAACCTCATCATCTGTGAGCCCCTTGAGTTTTGACGCATCTGCAAGCTCGACAGCCAGGTCGTTGGTGTCGGCTAACAACCTCTTGTCGAACTCGGCTTCAAGTGAGCTGAGCCTTTCGTTGATTCTCGAAACTTCTTGGCGTGACTCAGCGCTGAGAGCGGCTCCCGCAAAACGAAAGTCTTCCAAATACTTTTCAACCAGGCGTCTGCTCTCAGGGTCAAGATCTAGCTGATCAAGTTGAGATTCGATGTGAGTGAGTCTTTTGAATAGGTCAGGGTTGAGGTGAATGCTGTCTTGGTGTGCCGCAAGTCTTGGGCCAATGACAGCTTCGAGTTCTTGCAGTGTCTCATTCGTGTCAGAGGCCGTCTTGTTATAGAAAACCATAAGCATCGAGCTCAATAGCTGGCCAGATCGCTCCATCGCAACAATGGTGTTTTCAAAGGTCACTTCCGCCTGAGCGAGAATGGCGTCAATCTCAGCGTTCTGGACTGCAACTGCATTTTCAAATGCGGGTAGGTAGTGCTCGTCCTTTAGGTTGACGAAATCGGGTAGTTCATTCTCTAGCGTCGATGCGCTAAGTAGCGGATTGTGCATTCAAGAATGCTATTCCGCAGGGGCGAACTTGAACTCCGAAATTACCAACTCGTTAGCTTCGCTCAGCTCTAGGGCTTGAATCTTTCCAACCGCCTTCAAGTCATCAGCAAAACCGGCGATCGCTGCAGGGCCATTGATAACCATGCTCTCGATCTCAGCCTTCATTGAAACCTTGGCATCGGACTTAGTCTTGCGCACCAATACAAGTACGTCAGAAGCCACCTTCATTAACTGTGAGTCAGTGAATTCAATCTCCGAGGTTTTAGGCCAAGGCGCTAGGTGAACGCTGCCCTCTTGCCACCATGACCAGACTTCTTCGGCCGCGAATGGGATGAAAGGTGCGAAAAGGCGAACCAGGATTGCCAGCGCCCTGCGCAGGGCAATCACAGCGGAACCAATAGCTTGTGCTGACTGTTCACCGGATGCGTATGCACGTTCCTTTACCAGCTCTAGGTAGTCGTCGGTAAAGGTCCAGAAGAAAGTCTCTGCAGTCTCTAGCGCTTTGGTGTGGTCATAGTTTTCAAATGCCTTGGTGGCAGCTTCAACAACCTCGCGCAACGCAGCCAACATTGCCTGATCGATAGGTTCTGAAACTTCCGTCACTCCTGCCGGCAGCTCAAAGCTAAGTGCGAAACGACCAGCGTTGAGGAGTTTGTTGGCAAGCCTGCGGCCAATCTTCATTTGGCCTTCATCGAAGGCGGCGTCGGTTCCTAGTCGAGCACTTGCGGCCCAGTAGCGAACGGCATCTGAACCGTGGGTCTCAAGCAGTTCGTTTGGAACCACCACGTTGCCCTTTGACTTCGACATCTTCTTTCGGTCCGGGTCAAGGATCCAGCCTGAGATAGCTGCATTCTTCCAAGGAAGCTGACCGTGCTCCAATTCACTTCGAAGAAGTGTTGAGAACAACCAGGTGCGAATGATGTCTTGGCCCTGTGGGCGAACATCAAACGGGAAAACCTTTGCAAATTGCTCAGGGTTTGATAGCCAACCTCCGGCAAGCTGTGGAGTCAGTGACGAGGTCGCCCACGTGTCCATGATGTCCATCTCACCGATGAAGCCATTTGGTTTGCCACGCTGCTCCTCGGTGTAACCGTCTGGAACATCGCTCGATGGGTCAATCGGCAACTGCTCTTGGGTTGGCAGTATTCGTGCATCGAAGTCAGGGTTTCCGTCTGCATCGAGTGCGTACCAAACCGGAATCGGAACTCCGAAGAAGCGCTGTCGGGAGATTAGCCAGTCACCATTTAGGCCGTTAATCCAATCTTCTAGGCGAACTCGCATGAATGAAGGGTGGAACTCCAGATCCTTGCCTCGAGAAATCAACTTTTGGGAAAGGTCTTTGTCTTTGCCTCCGTTAGTGATGTACCACTGGCGAGTAGAAACAATTTCTAGTGGCTTGTCGCCTTTTTCGAAAAACTTAACCGGGTGGCTAATTGGCTTTGCGTCGCCGACCATCTCACCTGAAGCTTTCAGAGCCTCGACAATGATTTCTTTCGCGCTGAAGACTGTCTTGCCCGCAATCTCCTCATAAAGGGCTGCATTCTTACTCTGCGCAATTACATCTGGCGCTTCGGAAACGATGCGTCCGTCAAATCCGATAATTGCTCGGTTAGGCAGGTTCAGTTCGCGCCACCAAATAACGTCGGTTACGTCACCGAAGGTACAGATCATGGCAATACCTGAACCCTTGTCTTTCTGTGCAAGTCGGTGGGCAACGATAGGAACCTCGACACCGAATAGAGGGGTCTTGGCCGTCTTGCCGAACAGCGGCTGATAGCGCTCATCGTCAGGGTGAGCAACCAGTGCCACACAGGCAGGAATTAGCTCGGGCCTAGTGGTCTCAATGAAAATCTTGCCGTCTGGGCCATCGAAACCCACACGGTGATATGCACCTGGCATTTCTCTGTCTTCGAGCTCTGCCTGGGCTACCGCGGTGCGGAAAGTGACATCCCAAAGAGTAGGAGCCATGGCTTGATAAGCCTCGCCACGGTGGACGTTGTTCAAAAACGCGGCCTGAGAAACCTGTTGGGCTTCCTTCGAAATCGTTCGGTAGGTCTGAGCCCAGTCAACCGAGATGCCGAGGTTGCGCCAGAGATTCTCGAAAGCCTTCTCATCTTCCTCGGTTAGCTTCTCGCAAAGTTCGATGAAGTTGCGGCGTGAAATCGGCTTTTGGTCTGCCGCTTTTGAGCTCTTGTTGTCTCCACCCTCGTAAGGGGGAGTGAAGTTGTCTTCATACGGAAGGGTAGGGTCACAGCGAACACCGTAGTAGTTCTGCACGCGACGCTCGGTTGGTAGACCGTTGTCATCCCAGCCCATCGGATAGAAGACATCCTTGCCCATCATGCGCTGGAATCGCGCTACAACATCGGTGTGGGTGTAGCTGAAAACGTGCCCAACATGCAAAGAGCCAGAAGCGGTTGGGGGAGGAGTGTCCACCGAGAAGATGTTTGACTTCGGTGCGTCTGCATTGAATGCGAAGACCTGGTTCTGCTCCCAGCTAGGGACCCATTTGGCCTCGAGGCCGTCAACGGTTGCCTTTTCTGGGATGCTGGCAGGTCTAAGTGGCTGTGGTTCTGATGCGTTCACGTGATTAGTCTCCGAATTATCAGGCTCTAGATTAACATTGTTAAGTTCGTGTACCTCCCCGAAAGCCGTGATGTATCCAAAGCACTCAGACCGCCCAGAAGGCGTAGTCGCCTCACCATCGTTCCCAAAGGTGGAAGAAGAGGTCCTTCGCTACTGGGCGAAAGACAATACTTTTCAGGCTTCTATTGATCAGAGAACCGAAGAGGGTGCTGACGAATTCGTCTTTTACGACGGCCCTCCATTCGCAAATGGTTTGCCACACTATGGCCACCTTCTGACCGGTTACACCAAGGACTTAGTACCTAGATACCAAACCATGCGAGGCAAGCGAGTAGAGCGCAGATTTGGTTGGGACACTCACGGTCTGCCTGCTGAGGTTGAGGCCGAGCGACTTCTTGGTATTTCTGGTCGCCCTGAAATTGAGCGATACGGAGTTGGCAAATTCAATGCCTTCTGTAAGACCTCAGTCTTGAAATACACAGAGGACTGGCGCACCTATGTCACCCGCCAGGCTCGCTGGGTTGATTTCGACAATGACTACAAAACACTGGACACCAACTACACCGAGAGCGTGCTCTGGGCGTTTAAAGAGCTTCACAAAAAGGGTTTGATATACGAGGGCTTCAAGGTTTTGGCATACTGCTGGCGCTGCGAAACCCCACTGTCGAACCACGAACTTCGAATGGACGACGAGGTCTACAAGGATCGTCAAGATCAGACTGTGTCCGTCACATTCCCTATCGTTGCGCCGGGTAACGAGCTTGATGGCGTGAACTTAGTCGCATGGACAACCACTCCTTGGACGCTTCCAACTAACTTCGCACTAGCGGTTGGGCCAGAGATCGAGTACTCGGTGGTTCCAAACAAATCAGGTGATGCCCGCTACATGATGGCAACCACACTGATCGGCAACTACGCCAAGGATTTGGGCTATGAATCAGCAGACGAGCTGAAGGCTGAGATTACAAAGACGTACAAGGGCACCGAACTTGGTGGCCTTCGCTATCAGCGCCTGTTTGACTTCTATGCCAACGAAGAACTGTTCGATGTTGCGAATGCTTGGCAAGTGTTAGTTGCCGATTACGTTGGGGATGCTGACGGTACCGGAATCGTTCACCAGGCACCCGCATACGGTGAAGATGACCAGAACGTCTGCCAGGCTGCTGGTATTCCGACTTACGTTTCAATCAACGAGCGTGGCCAGTTCAATTCGATCATTGCGCCATACGAAGGCCAACACGTATTCGACGCCAACAAGCCAATCACACAGGATTTGAAGGCGATGGGGCGCCTATTGCGCCAGGCCTCATACGAACACAGCTACCCACACTGCTACCGATGCAAGAACCCGCTTATCTACAAGGCGGTTTCTTCATGGTTTGTCGAGACCACCAAACTGCGTGATCGAATGCTCGAACTCAACCAAGAGATCAACTGGGTTCCAGAGCACACCAAAAACGGCAGTTTCGGCAAGTGGCTCGAAAATGTTCGCGACTGGGCAATCTCTCGCAACCGTTTCTGGGGTGCTCCGATTCCGGTATGGAAGTCAGATGACCCTAATTACCCTCGAATTGACGTTTATGGTTCGCTGGATGAACTAGAAGCCGACTTCGGTGTTCGCCCGGAGGATTTCCACCGCCCAGTTATCGATGAGCTAGTTCGCCCAAACCCAGATGATCCAACTGGTAAGTCCATGATGCGCCGTGTTCCTGAGGTTTTGGACTGCTGGTTCGAATCTGGTTCGATGCCATTTGCTCAGGTGCACTACCCATTTGAGAACCAAGACTGGTTCGACACTCACTTCCCAGGTGATTTCATTGTTGAGTATGTGGGGCAGACCCGTGGTTGGTTCTACACGCTTCACGTTCTTGCTACCGCGCTGTTTGATCGACCTGCCTTCAAGAACGCCATCAGTCATGGCATCGTGCTTGGTAACGATGGGCAAAAGATGTCGAAGTCACTTCGCAACTACCCAGACGTGAACGAGGTGTTCAACCGCGATGGATCTGACGCCATGCGCTGGTTCTTGATGTCTTCGCCAATTCTGCGTGGTGGAAACCTCTCTGTCACCGAGCAGGGCATTCGTGAAGGTGTCCGTCAAGCACTGTTGCCACTTTGGAACAGCTACTACTTCTTCGCGCT
>CAYOXP010000004.1:11757-22612 GCA_964407995.1 uncultured Aquiluna sp. | reverse complement strand
AAGGTGTCCGTCAAGCACTGTTGCCACTTTGGAACAGCTACTACTTCTTCGCGCTATATGCCAATGCCGCGGGATATGAAGCAAGTCCATCGACTTCATCAACTCAGCTGCTTGATCGCTACATCATGGCGAAAACCAGGAAGCTGATCGAAGAGGTTCAGGCTGACTTGGATCTCCTAGATAGCTACCAGGCATCCGCGAAAGTCCGCGATTACGCCGAGGTGCTAACCAACTGGTACATCCGTCGTTCACGTGACCGTTTCTGGGAGGGTGACAAGGATGCGTTTGACACTCTCTACACAGTGCTAGAGGCCGTGCTGCGAGTTGTCGCCCCACTTCTCCCGCTTGCCGCAGAAGAAATGTGGCGTGGATTGACCGGTGGTCGTTCGGTCCACCTAGAGTCTTGGCCGGAGTCGACCGCGTTCCCAGCCGATGACGCACTGGTTGCAGACATGGACGCAATCCGTGAGGCTGCCTCGGTTGCGCTTGCATTGCGCAAGCAAGCTGGGCTTCGTGTTCGTTTGCCGCTAAGCGAACTAACGATTGCGGTAGCGAATGCAGACACCTTAGGCGCCTATGGGGATTTGATTGCAGATGAGCTCAACGTCAAGTCCATCAAGGTCGTCAAGGCAACTGATGAGGTAGCCCTTGAGTTTGGTTTGACTAAATCTCTATCGGTGAACGCGAGGGCCTTAGGGCCACGAATCGGTGGGGAAGTGCAGCGAGTAATTCGTGAATCTAAAGCCGGAAACTGGTCGCAAAAGGGAGACTCGGTTGTTGTTGACGGCATCGAGTTATTCGATGGCGAGTTTGAAGTAACTATGGTTGCGGCTTCAGGCAATGAGTCGAGCGCCGTGGGCATCACGACTACCGGTTTCGTACTGCTGAATACTCAACTGACTCCTGAGCTTCAGGCTGAAGGTGCTGCGCGAGATGCAGTGCGCCATATTCAGCAGGCACGTAAGGATGCCGGGTTGGATGTTTCGGATCGAATCTCACTCACTCTTTGTGCAGATGATTCTTCAATTGCTGCATTGGAGGCGCACCGGGACTTCATCGCAGCTGAGACGCTGGCGACTGAGCTAAAGATCTGCAGCGCAAACGATAAGACTGAACTATCTATTGGCGAAGATGGATTTATTGAGATTGAGCTAGCGAAGAATTGAGCGAACTAGATCAGATTCTCGCTGAGCTTTACGCGCGGCAGCCCGAGCAGCACATTAGACCAAGGCTCGAGCCAACACAGCGCCTTGTTGAACTCATGGGCGACCCGCAGAAGAACTACGGCATCATTCACATCACCGGCACCAACGGTAAAACATCGACCTCGAGAATTATCGAGCGAATCTTGCGCGAGCATGGGTTGCGGACTGGCCGACTCACCTCACCTCACTTAATTTCATTCAATGAGCGCATTGCCATTGATGGCGAACCGGTTTCCGATGAAGTGCTGGTCGATACATACAACGACAACAAGCCACTTCTCGAAATCATCGATCAGCAGCTAATCAACGAGGGTCAGGTGCCATTGACTTTCTTTGAGGCATTTACGGCACTTGCCTTCCAGTTATTCAGCGATGCACCTATCGATGTTCTCGTTCTGGAAGTTGGCATGGGTGGCGAGTGGGATGCAACCAACGTGGCTGATGCAGATGTTGCAGTTTTCACGTCTATCGACTTGGATCACCAGAAGTCACTTGGTGACACCCCAGCCGAAATTGCCCAGACCAAGGCAGGCATCATCAAGGAAAAGTCTTTGGTGGTTTCAAGTAGCCAGTATGAAGAGGTAGTCCAGGTTTTGGGCTCTCGCACTTCAAGTCTTGTTCTTGCCGGGCGCGACTTCGGCTTTGGTGAGGTAACACCAGATGGCTATGGCACCAGGTTCTCAGTTGCAGGCCTGGCCGGAAATTATCCGCAGTTGTGGATGCCGATTATTGGATCGCATCAGGCCGGCAATGCCGCCACAGCCATTGCTGCTGTCGAGCTTTTCCTTGGTGAGGGCAAGCGCATGATCGCAGATGAGGTCCTACGTTCGGCTCTTGCAGACTCGCTAAGCCCTGGTCGCATCCAGGTGGTGAGCAAGGATCCACTTGTGGTTCTAGACGGGGCACACAATCCAGCTGGAGCTAGAAGCCTAAGTAGCGCAATCGAAGAGCACTTTGGCTCACCCAAGCGAATTGCTTTGGTTGCGATGCTTGCAGACAAGGACCTCACGGGAACTATCGCAGAGTTTGCCTTCAGCTTCGATAGAGTCATCTGCACCTCACCAATCTCACCACGCGGCTTATCGGCCGAGCAGTTGGCGGAGATCTTCGAGGATCAAGGTGTTGAGGTGATGGCCGTTGAGTCGAACCCGCAAGAGGCGTACCTTCTTGCCTCTAGGCTTGCTAGTGAAGAGAACGCAGCTTTGTTTGTGACTGGTTCGCTCTATCTAATTGGCGATGTATTGAGTTTCATTCAGGCAGATAAGGAGCTTGAGGATGAGGAATAGATCTTCAAAGCGTGCTCTGGCCTCCATAGTTTTGGGCTTCGAGTCATTCGTGGCGTTTTTTGCGACCTTAGCGGCATTCGGTTTGCAATTGGCTGACTCCATGTTGGTTTGGGCGATCGGCCTAACAATCGCGATTTTGATGATCCTTACGCCAGGCTTGCTGCGTTGGAATTGGGGTTACTGGGTCGGATGGGCGCTGCAGGCGGTTTTGCTTGTATCAGGCTTCTGGCTTTGGGGCATGTTTGTTATCGGTGCAATCTTGACCGGTATGTGGATTTGGGCGTTGGTTGCAGGTCAAACAATCGACGTCGCAAGAGCTAAGTATCAAGAACTACAAAGCGAGGGTGAGTAAATGTCAGAGCAAACCTTGGTCCTAATCAAACCAGACGGTGTGAGAAGAAACCTTATTGGCGAAATTATTCGTCGCTGCGAGGCCAAAGGTTACGTAGTTGGAGCGATGAAGAAACTAAGCCCTACCCGGGAGCTGCTTGCTCAGCACTATGCAGAGCACGAAGGTAAGCCGTTTTACGAGCCGCTGATGGAGTTCATGCTTTCCGGTGACGTCGTGGCAATCAGGCTTGAGGGCAACCGGGTTATCGAAGGATTCAGGTCAATCGCCGGAGCAACCGACCCAACCGTTGCTTCACCTGGAACTATTCGTGGCGATCTATCGCGCGACTGGGGCACCAAAGTGGTTCAGAATCTTGTCCACGGTTCAGACTCAGTGGAGTCTGCAAACCGCGAATTAGCGCTCTGGTTCTAGAACAGCGTTGGCCAGTAGTTCCAGAACTGAATCAGAATCAAAGTTGCGATAGTTAGGTAGTTCAGAAGAACTATCACCCAGGTCCACTCATAGATGCCCTGCCCAAACTTCGTGAGTCTTGGTGACAGGAAACCATTTGAGAGATTGTGGCCAAGTAACGCCCAAAACATCGGGATTGTGGCCGTCCAAGCAACCATGCAATAGATGCAGAGTGCGCCAATCACGTAGGCACTTTGGCTGAACAGCCAGTGCACGAAAATCTGTGCCAGAAACACCCCAGCCAAAAATAGGTTCCAGAACCAGGGCTTGAACTTTGCCCCAGCCAGCATCGCCACACCAACCACTATCGGTGCGAAGTAGGCAGCCAGGCCGATTAACGGGTTAGGGAAGCCAAACAGAGCCGCCTGCTCGCTGAGCATTACAGACTTACAGCTGATAAATGGGCTGATATCGCAAGAGGTAGTTGCCTCTGGGTTTGCGGCAACATGCAACCTTTCGAGGGTTAGACCGAAGCTTGCCAGCCAGCCGATAATTCCGGTTGTAATGAGGGTGATTGGAAATAGCACTTGCGAATTATCCCATTTTCGGCTGAATGCTGGCATAATCTTCCTTTAGATGCGAACACACTCGCATCGAAGGTTTCGTTAGACATCAAGGTCTAACACTTTTAGGATTCGATTTTGGTTGCGGCTGAAATCACTGAGAAATGGCACCGAGGCGTGTGTGCACGGGGCCCAAGGCACATAAAGTGGCAAAGAAAAAAGAAGAGCCGGCAAAGCCGCTCGCAACCACCCTGATCTTTCAGGCACCTGATCTTCCAACCCCAAAGGTAAACCCTCGCTCCGGCAAGCTCGCGAGCGAGGAAGAGAAGCCACAGGCAGAAAAACCCAAGGGTCGTCAACCCAAGGAGAAGCCTCAGCGCGCTGAGAAGCCAAAGGCCGACGAACAGGATAAAGAGAAAGAAGCCGGTTCCACTCGCGTAGAGGCTAAGCGCCAGCGCAGACGGGACTCTCGCGATAACTCGCGCCGCCGCTCTTCTGTTACCGAATCTGAGTTCCTTGCACGTCGCGAATCTGTTGAGAGAACAATGGTGGTGCGCGAGAAGGATTCTCGCATTCAAATTGGCGTTCTCGAAGATGGCATGTTGGTCGAGCACTACGTTGCTGAGAGCCAGGGTGGATCACTGATTGGCAATGTCTACCTGGGCAAGGTTCAGAATGTGCTTCCATCCATGGAGGCAGCCTTCGTCGACATTGGTCGCGGTCGTAATGCCGTTCTTTACTCAGGTGAGGTTGACTGGGAGGCTGCCGAAACTGGCAACCAGCCGCGCCGCATCGAGTTGGCGCTCAAATCTGGTGACCAGGTTTTGGTTCAGGTAACCAAAGACCCAGTTGGTCAAAAGGGTGCCCGTCTAACCTCACAGGTTTCCCTACCTGGCCGCTTCCTGGTCTACGTTCCTGGCGGCAATATGTCTGGCATCTCTCGAAAGCTTCCTGAGGGTGAGCGTCAGCGCCTAAAGCAGATTCTGAAAAGCACGCTTCCTGAAGATGCTGGGGTAATTGTTCGCACCGCGGCCGAGGGTGCCTCCGAAGAGCAGCTGATTCACGACGTCGAGCGCCTGCAAAATCAGTGGGAATCCATCAATTCGAAGGTTACAAAAGGCAAGGCACCGATGCTTTTGCACTCTGAGCCAGACCTGTTGGTGAAGATCATTCGCGATGTGTTCAATGAAGACTTCCAGCAGCTTGTGGTTTCTGGCGAGACGGCACTGGGAACCATTCGTGAATACCTCGAGTCAGTGGCACCAGATTTGGTGGAGCGCCTAAGCGCCTACTCATACGACGAAGACATCTTTGATCACTACCGCATTGGCGACCAGATCGTTAAGGCTCTTGATCGCAAGGTGTACCTGCCCTCTGGTGGTTCGTTGGTTATCGATCGCACTGAAGCCATGACTGTGGTGGATGTGAACACCGGTAAATTCATCGGTTCCGGTGGAAACCTCGAAGAGACCGTAACTAAGAACAACCTTGAAGCCGCTGAAGAGCTGGTTCGTCAGCTTCGACTTCGTGACATCGGTGGCATCGTCGTCGTTGACTTCATTGACATGATCCAAGAGTCAAACCAGGAAATGGTTCGCCGCAGGCTTCTTGAGTGCTTGAGCCGAGACAGAACCAAGAACCAGGTTGGTGAGGTTACCTCGCTAGGTCTGGTGCAGATGACTCGCAAGAAGATTGGCGTGGGTCTACTTGAGACCTTTGGTGAGACTTGCGATTGCTGCCAAGGCAGGGGAGTGGTGATTCACGAAGAACCGCGCTTCAAGATGCCTGAGCAGCCTCAGAAGGACAAGGGTTCAAACAAGAAAAAGGGCAAGGAAAAGCCACAAGAGGTAGTCAAGAAGGTTGTTACCGGCGAACAGGCCGACGCTTTCAAGAGTGTGGTCAGCAAGATGGCCCAAGCCGCTCACATCGAAGAGGCTGAGGTCAAGGAGCCAGAGGGTAAGACCGAGATCTTGAATACCGTTCTTGACGCTCTTCCGGAACCAACTCCGAAGGCTAAGCCTCGCCGCCGCCGAGCATCTTCCGCGGCCAAGGCTCCAACCAAGGATTCTTCTGGCGAAAATAGCTAGAAATGTGGTTGACCGCACTCTAGTTATTCACTAGACTGGAGCGCTGTTGCCCACGGTTCAACGTGGTGAATGCAAATTCCAAGATAGATAGGTTTTGAAGTGGTTTACGCAGTAGTTCGCGCTGGCGGTCGCCAGGAGAAGGTTTCAGTTGGAACCATCGTTACCATGAACCGCATTGCTGCAACTAGCGGCACTGTAGAGCTTCCAGCACTTTTGTTGGTTGACGGCGAGAAGGTCACCACTGACCCTAAGGCCCTAGCTAAGGTCAAGGTTGTTGCCGAGGTTCTAGACCAGACCCGCGGTCCAAAGATCATCATTCAGAAGTACAAGAACAAGACTGGTTACAAGAAGCGTCAGGGCCACCGCCAGGACCTTACTCGTGTCCAGGTAACCGAGATCAAGTAGGTAGTTAGAAATGGCATCCAAAAAGGGAGTTAGCTCCACCCGTAACGGTCGCGATTCAAACGCTCAGCGTCTAGGCGTAAAGCGCCACGACGGCCAGGTTGTAAACGCCGGTGAGATCTTGGTTCGTCAGCGCGGCACCCACTTCCACCCGGGAGTGAACGTTGGCCGCGGTAAGGATGACACCTTGTTCGCGCTTGCCGCAGGCTCCGTTGAGTTTGGCGCAAAGGCTGGTCGCCGCGTCGTAAACGTAGTTACCCAGTAACAAAACTTTCTGGAGAGGCGGGCCCAAGGGTCCGCCTTTTCTCGTAATTAGGAGAAGTGAATGATTACCTTCGTTGATCAGGTCACTCTTCACTTGCGCGCCGGGGATGGTGGCGATGGCTGTACCTCGATTAAGCGAGAAAAGTACAAGCCGCTGGCAGGCCCAGATGGTGCGAATGGTGGCGATGGCGGTTCTATCACCCTGGTCACCGACCCAAACGTAACCACTTTGCTTGATTACCACCACAGGCCTCATCGCACCGCAACCTCTGGAGGTTCTGGCGCTGGAGATTTCCGCAATGGTTCAAAGGGTGAGGATCTGGTTCTGCCTGTTCCTGTCGGAACCGTGGTCAAAGACTCTAAGGGCAAGATCCTTGCCGACCTTGGCGAGGCGGGCATGGAGCTCTTGGTTGCCGAAGGCGGCCAGGGAGGCCTTGGGAATGCTGCGCTAGCTTCTCGGAAGCGGATTGCACCTAGTTTCCATCTGCTTGGAGTTCCTGGCTGGTCGGGTGATGTAGTTCTTGAGCTTAAGACCGTTGCCGATGTCGCGCTAGTTGGCTTCCCCTCTGCCGGCAAGAGCTCCCTTATCGCTGCCATGAGCGCTGCTAGACCAAAGATTGCGGATTACCCGTTCACAACGTTGCATCCAAACCTTGGCGTGGTACAGGCGGGGGAGATGCGCTACACCATTGCCGATGTCCCAGGTTTGATTGAAGGGGCAAGCAAAGGTAAAGGTCTAGGTCTCGAGTTCCTTCGTCACGTCGAGCGCTGCAGCGCACTTCTGCACGTTATCGACTGCGCAACTATGGAGCCTGGGCGTGACCCAATCAGCGATCTCGATGTGATCCTGCGAGAGCTGGAAGCCTATGAGGTTCCTGAAGGTCAGACTCCTTTGATTGAAAGGCCTCAACTTGTTGCCTTAAACAAGGTAGATGTGCCAGATGCCGAAGAGTTGGCCGAGTTTGTAAAAGCCGAGTTCGAGTCTCGTGGGTATCCGGTCTATCTGGTTTCTTCTGCCACCCACCAGGGTCTAAAAGAGCTCAACTTTGCTCTTGCTCAGTTGGTGACCGAAGAGCGTAAGAATCAGATTGCGCAGGCATCAAAGCGAATCTCTCTTCTTTCGCAGAAGCCACAGGATTCAAAATGGGAAGTTCGCGTTGAGTCAATCAACGACGAAGAGGTTTATCGAATCATTGGTGCTAAACCTGAACGCTGGGTGGCTCAAACTGACTTCTCAAATTCAGATGCAGTCAGCTATCTTTCCGAGCGTCTGGCGAAGTTGGGCATGGATGACGAGCTCTACAAGCGTGGTGCGAAGCGTGGTGCAACGGTGGTTATCGGCACTGAAAATGGCGTGGTGTTTGATTGGGATCCACTTGTTACCTCAATGGATGAGGCGATGGAGGATGAGCGTCGCACGAACCAGCAGCGCCGCCAGGAGTACTACGACATGATGGATCAGCGAGCCCGTGGTCGCGCGGAGCGCGAGGCGGTTCGTGAAGCTAGTGCATTTGCCGAGGAGGTGCCAGATGAAGACATCTGATCGCCTCTCAAGCGCCAATCGCATTGTGGTTAAAGTTGGCTCTAGTTCTATCACTGGAGCAAACGAATCCAACCTTGACCTAATTGTTGATTTCGCCGTGAAGCTAATGGAGCAAGGTAAGCAGGTAATCCTGGTTTCTTCAGGCGCGATTGCTACTGCAATGCCTCTAATTGGTTTGACTGTGAAGAGTGAGGATCTTGCAACATCACAGGCACTTGCCTCAATCGGTCAGGCAAAACTCATGGGCCGCTACGAGCGTAGCCTGGCGCGCTTTGGCAAAATGCCTGGGCAAATTCTCCTAACTGTCGACAACCTCGATCAGGAGGCAAGCCGAAGCAACGCGTCTCGCGCTTTAGAGCGCCTTATTGAAATTGGTGTGCTACCAATCATCAACGAGAACGACTCGGTTGCCACCAATGAGATTCGATTTGGTGATAACGATCAGCTGGCCGCAAAAGTAGCTACTTTGGCAGAGGCGGACCTGCTAATTCTCTTTAGTGACGTTGATGCTCTTTACACCAGACCGCCAAGTGACCCAGAAGCACAGCCGATCGCCATTGTTGAACATGGCGATGATTTGGCATCTATTCAGGTTTCAGGAACATCGACGGGCTACGGCACTGGTGGCGCTCTGACCAAGCTGGCGGCTGCCCGCTTAGCCACAGACGCGGGGGTCGGAGTGCTTCTTACCTCAACAGCCAATGTTCAAAGTGTTCTGGCCGAAGACTGTCGCCACACTTGGTTCGCACCGCAGGTGGATAGGTAGGATTTGAAAATGGCTGTTCAAGAGATTTTCGAAGGCGCAAAGCGTGCATCCGGTGCTCTGGGTAGAGCTAACACCACTCAGAAAAACCAGGCCCTGGCTGCAATCGCTGATCTTCTCGATGCTAATGTCGCCGAGATCATTGCCGCAAACTCCAAAGACCTAGAGCGTGGCGTGGCTAACGGTATGGCGCAAGGTCTTCAGGATCGACTGCGACTAGACGAAAAGCGAATAAGGGCCTTGGCAGGCGCAGTGCGTGAAGTAATTGGATTGGCAGATCCCGTTGGCGACAGTGTCTCCGGTATGACATTGGCCAATGGGCTAAAGGTTCAACAGGTGCGTGTCCCGTTTGGTGTCGTTGGCATGATCTATGAGGCACGTCCTAATGTCACCGTGGATATCGCTGCACTTGCGATTAAGAGTGGAAACGCGGCTGTGTTGCGCGGGGGAAGTGCTGCTGAGGATACGAACCGAGTTCTGATCAAGCTATTGCAGCAGGGGCTAATTGCAGCTGGACTTCCAGCTGAAGGTGTTCAGACCGTTGATGAATATGGCCGTGAGGGTGCAGTCGCGATGATGCAGGCTCGAGGTTTTATCGACGTTCTAATCCCAAGAGGCTCAGCGCAGCTAATCAAGACCGTCGTTACTGAATCCAAAGTGCCCGTCATTGAGACCGGTGATGGCATTGTTCACATGTTCTTAGACGCTACTGCCGATCTAAAAAAGGCAGTACCGATGGTTGTAAATGCAAAAGTTCAAAGGCCATCGGTCTGCAATTCACTAGAGACGCTTTTGGTACATGAGTCAATTGCAGCTGATGTATTGCCAGCTGTTGCCAAGGAGCTTGCTGCTAGCGGTGTAACCCTTCACGGTTGCTCAAAGACTTCGAAACTCATCGATTGCACTTTGGCTACCGATGAAGACTGGGCTACTGAGTATCTTGCACTCGAGCTCTCCATCCGCGTGGTTGATAACCTCGATCAGGCCCTGGATCACATCTCAAAGTATTCAACTAAGCACACCGAATCAATCGTGACCGAGGATCTGGGCAATGCCGAACGATTCTTGCAAGAAGTAGATTCCGCAGTTGTAATGGTGAATGCTTCGACCAGGTTCACCGATGGTGGCGAATTTGGATTTGGTGCCGAGGTTGGCATCTCAACTCAAAAGCTTCATGCACGAGGACCAATGGGCCTCAAAGAACTAACCAGCACCAAGTGGTTGGTTCGTGGCAATGGCCAGGTCCGCGGCTAAACTAACCTCAGAGCAATCAAGGAGATAACTTGCTTTCTATTCTTGCCAGCGAAGCTGCTGTACACCATGTCGAGCTTCCAATGCCTTCATTCTTCTTCGGTCTAATTGCGATGGGCGCATTCATCGCACTTAGCGGCATCACCTGGTCTTACCGTAACGTTGCTAACCGACACAACCACAAGAGCCAGTCGCACAGCGCTCACCACTAATTTTCCTCATGTCCAATAAGCGAGTGCGCATTGGGGTGATGGGTGGAACTTTCGACCCAATCCACAATGGTCACTTGGTGGCAGCTAGCGAAGTAGCAGATGCTTTTCACCTTGATGAGGTCGTGTTTGTGCCAACCGGTGAGCCTTGGCATAAAAAGCCTGTTTCTTCGGCAGAGCATCGCTACCTTATGACGGTTATTGCTACCGCCTCCAACCCAAGATTCACAGTCTCAAGGGTCGATATCGACAGACCTGGCATTACCTACACAATTGACACGCTTACCCAACTGCGTGCCGAGCGACCCGATGCCGATCTGTTCTTTATCTCGGGGGCCGATGCGATTGCTCAGATCATGGCGTGGAAAGACATCGACAAGCTTTGGGGCCTGGCTACGTTTATTGGCGTAACTAGACCTGGGCACAACCTAACCTTGCCCGAAGTGCCTGGAGCCTCAATTTCTTTACTTGAGGTTCCAGCCCTCGCTATCTCCTCAACTGATGTTCGGGATCGCGCCATGGAGCAGAAACCGGTTTGGT
>CAYOXP010000004.1:3856-11657 GCA_964407995.1 uncultured Aquiluna sp. | reverse complement strand
GCTATCTCCTCAACTGATGTTCGGGATCGCGCCATGGAGCAGAAACCGGTTTGGTATTTGGTGCCTGATGGTGTGGTGCAGTACATTGCCAAGCACAAGCTCTACCAGGAGGCGCAATGACCGAGTTCATGACTCGTCGTGAAATGCGCGAAGCGGAGCGTCGCGGCCTGAAGCCAGCGCCTGTTGCCGAAGTCCTGGTGCAGCCAGTGGTGCAAGAGGCTGCTAACGAAGTGGAGCAAGTAATTGAGCCTGCTGCCGAAGCTGCTCCTAAAGTTTTCCTTTCTCGTCGTGAAATGCGCGAGGCTGAACGTAAAGGCATTCGTCCGGCCGAGCCGGTTGCCGAGAAGGCACCTCTGATTCCGCAGCTACCAGAGGTTGAGATTCCAGACCTTGAGGCTGCCTCTGAGGAGATTGAGCAGATTGTCGTTACAGATGTTTCGACCCTTGATCTTCCTCCAGCGGATTTCACCGGCAATAACTTGTTTGCCGAGCCGAGTACGCAGTCAATCGTTCTCGATGTTGCCCCTGAAGCAATAGCGCTTCCAATCGAGACCGGTGAAATAGCCGTCACTGGGTCTATTGCTGTTCTAACCGAGCCCACCACTGGCTCTATTACCGGAGGTCTTGACGGTATTGATTTAGACAATGCAGATCGCCAGGACGCTGTTACTGGAGTTATCTCCATCGTTGAGCCAGTTTCTGCGCTGGATGTAATCAATGCTCGTGTGAACGTAGGCGTGGTGCCCAAGTCAGTTCTTCGAAAAGGTTGGTGGCGCCCATGGGCCATCGCGATTGCTTCCGTTCTGATGGCAGTCGCCGCCATAATCGCAACCGTCACTATTTTGAATGCAATTGGAGCGTAATTTGCCGGCCAGTAAAGAAACCATTGAGCTACTCAAAGTTGCAGCTTCGGCTGCAACCGACAAGCTGGGTGAAGAGCTGGTGGCGCTGGATGTGACTGAACCTTTCGCACTCGCGGAAATCTTCTTGATCGTCACTGCCAAGAATGAACGCCAGGCTCAGGCGATTTCAGACAACATCGAAGATGAGCTACTAAAACTTGGTTCCAAGGCACGTTTCCGTGAGGGACGTGAAACAGGCCGCTGGATCCTTCTCGATTTTGGTGATCTAGTGGTTCACGTAATGCACGAGCAGGAGCGCGAGTTTTACTCACTAGAGCGCTTATGGCGTGATTGCCCGATTGTGCCAACCAACTAATTCTTGTGTAAGCTATCTCAGGTTCAAGGGCCTGTGGCGCAGCTGGTAGCGCACCTGCATGGCATGCAGGGGGTCAGGGGTTCAAGTCCCCTCAGGTCCACAAAGAATTAGCCCGCTTAGGCGGGCTTTTTTATTTCCACGATTTTCATTTTGGAAGTGAACCCCGAAACGATTTCTACATCGTTTTGGCGAACCCCAAAATGCTTAGCCAACACCTTGATCAGCGCCTCATTGGCCTTACCGTCCACTGGTTTTTGTTTGAGGTGCACATCGAAGCTGCCCTCGGTGGTCTCAACCACCTTGTCTCCCTGTTTGGAGCCAGGCTTGGCTTTTACTGATATGCGCACCCAGTGAATGTATTGCAACCAGCAAATTTGCAGCAAATTCTAAATTTCCCCACATAGACTCTCCCGAGGTACTGAGTACAAGGAAAGGAACCAGGTTGGCTATCTCACACAACCCGATTTTTAACCAGGCTATGAATACTGGAGCCCAGGTTGCACGTATGGACCAGGCTCAGGTTGATCAGGAGTTTGACCGGATCACATCTAGCGGTGCTCCAATGACCATCGAGGGCACCGCAGCTAAGGTGCTGGGCATGTTCGCAGCACTAGTTGCTGCAGCCGGGGTCACGTGGTTCTTTGGCTTGGCTTCTCTTGCATTCCCCGCAATGTTTGTAGGTCTGGGCCTTGGTCTTTGGGCAACATTTGGTAAGACCGTGCGCCCAGGGGTAATGATTGCCTACGCAGTTGCCCAAGGTGTCTTTATTGGTGGCCTGAGCATGATCTTTGAGTCTATGTACCCAGGCATTGCACAGACCGCAGTGCTGGGAACTCTCGCTACCGCAGGTGCCATGTTCGCCGCCTACCGCTTTGGTTGGGTGAAGGTAAACGCGCGTTTCACTCGCATGATGATGTTCGCACTTATCGGCTACATGGTCTTCGCGTTGGTGAACCTAGGCTTTGCAATGTTTGCCGGCATGAGTGTCTACTCATCACCATTTGGCTGGCTGATTGCACTGGTTGGTGTCGGTCTTGCTGCTTTCACGTTGAACCTTGACTTTGAGGCTATTCGTGAAGGTGTTGCGCAGCGCATGCCACAGGAAATGGAGTGGCGAGCAGCCTTTGGTCTAACGGCATCTCTGATCTGGCTTTACGTCGAAATTCTGCGCTTGCTAGCAATTTTCAACAGTAACGACTAACCAGCTTTTGATTGACGCCCTGCCCACAGGGCTCTGAGATCCCAAGCGTTCTCGGCAAGGATTGAGACCCCTCGCACTCCGGTGCGGCGGGTCTTTCCTGCTATTAACAGCAGTCTGTTGTGAAACAAGAGGTTTGAGCACTTAGCCTGGGCCTCTTCGAAGAAGGTGGCATCTGCGCAGCCCGTGCCATCGTCAAGGGTCAAAAACACCACGCGCTTACCGCTTCGCATTGGGGGAGTTTGCGTGGCAACCCTAACCCCTGCGACTAACACTTCGGTATTGCCCCTGAGAGATATCAGCTCACTTGCCCTAACCACACCCATCTCATCGAGCATCTCCTGAAACTTCTCAAGTTGATGGCCAGAGATGTCTAACTTCGTGATCTCAAGCTCTTTATCAATCTGTTCACTCTTTGTAAGGGCCATGTTGCCAATCTCAAGCCTTGGTTCTGCACTGAGGTCAAAGACCAGCTGGTTCTCATCTCGCTTTGGCGATGGCTTTGCGCTCATTTGCCTTACTCGAACCATTAGGTCTCCTCTGGTGTGAGGAGAGTCGCTGGCAATCTTTGCCAGTGCGTCTAAGGCTCCAATTAAAGCTAAGCGTTCGAGTGTTCTGCGCGAGGGTCTGGCTCGCAGGTAGAAATCGCTAAGGTCAACAAACGGCTGCTCCCTTTTGATTCGCTGCAGCTCTGGTTTTGAGATTCCCGCTATGTCAACTAGTGACATCCGAACACCAATGCCGTCGGGGGTCTTTTCAACCTGATACTCATCGGTGGACTTGTTCACATCGATGGGGAGTATTTTCACTCCGAGCCTCCTGGCCTCGGCCAGCAACAGCCTTCTTGGATACATCCCCGGATCGTGGGTTAGTAAACCCGCTATGAACTCGGTGGGGTAGTGGGTCTTTAGCCAAGCGGATTGAAAAGTTGGAAGTGCAAATGCTGCACCGTGAGCTTTACAGAATCCAAATGACCCAAAGCCCTCGAGGATCGACCAGACCCTTTCAATTACTGATTTTGAATAACCTCTAGCGGTTGCCGCTTGAGAGAAATAGGCGGCTATCTTTTTCGCCTTATCCTCTTTTGCCAATTGTCTTCGCATTTCATCTGCCCTTGCCAAAGTGCAGCCGGTCATCACCTGCATAATCCGCATCAATTGCTCGTGAAATACCACCACGCCGTAGCTCTCTTCGAGAATCGGCCGCAGATCTTTGTGTATGTAGTCAGGCTCTGCAAAGCCATGCCTGCCATCCATATATGGCGCAATCATGTTGCCCTTCATGGGCCCTGGCCTAAACAGTGAGATTTGCATGGTTAGGTCATTGAACTTGGTTGGCTGGTGTTTGCCCGTTAGCTCTCTTTGACCCGGGCTTTCAATCTGAAACATCCCCAGGGTGTTTGTGGTTCTAATGGTTTTATAGGTTTCTGGGTCTTTTCGATCTACGGCATCTAAATCGATCTCTTTGCCGCTAACCCGAGATATCTCCTTGACCGTGTAAGCCATTGCTGACTGCATTCTCACACCGAGAACGTCTAGCTTCAGAAAACCCATGGGATCCATGTCGTCTTTATCGAATTGGCTCATCGGTAGGCCCACGCCACTGGGCTCAGTAGGAGTAAGACTAAGCAGCTGTTGATTGCCAAGAATCACTCCGCAGGGGTGCATCGAGATATGTCTTGGTAATCGATCCAGCCGCTGGGTGATGTCAACCAGCAGGTTTAGTTTTCTGTCTTTCTCGGTCCTTTTTGCAAATTCCTCAAGCTCTGGTTTCTTGCCCATCGCATCGCGAAACGATCTAGCCGAGAAGCGCCAGATGTTTTTGGCTATTTCATCTATCTGATCCTCTTCGATTCCAAGCGCTAGTCCGGAATCTCTAACCGCTCCGCGACCGCGATAGGTTGATTGCATAGAGAGCAGGGTGACTCGATCTCCGCCGTAGCGACGAAATATCGCTTTGTAGATGTCGTGCCTTCTGGCCGATTCAACATCGATGTCGATATCGGGAAGCGTCGAACGCTCTGTTGATAGAAAGCGCTCGAACAATAGACCCTCGCTCATCGGGTCAACGCCGCTGATGCCCAATAGATAGTTGATTAGCGAGCCGGCACCGGAACCTCTAGCCGCGATTCGAATTCGCATGTCCCTGATCATCTGGGCGACATCGGCAACGGTTAGAAAATAGGTTGCAAAGCCAAGCTGATTCACCGCAATCAACTCCTTGCTTAGCCGGTGTTGAATCTCGGCAAGCTGAGCAGCCTTTGCCCCTGGGTATCGCCAAGATATGGCGGCATGGGACTTTTGCCACAAAACCTCAAAGGGGTTGCCGTCGATTCCCAGCGCACTCTGTTCCGGTGTTTTAGGTTTACCCCAACCGCAGTCCGATACCGGATCCAGTCGAAGTCTTTGAGTGAGATATGCAGTGCGATCCAGCAGTGCAATTGACTGGGCGGGGTCTTCAGTTATTTCAAGGGCCAACTGGGCCATTAGTTTTGCGGGCTTTAGCCAGGCTTGTGCATTTGGCTGGGGTGCGAAGAGTCCGAGCGGCTCTAGGTGCCTTGCCGAATCCAGAACATCTGCGGTAATTGCATCATCTGGCTCCAGATACCTAACCGCATTAGTGATTATCGAAATTAGCCCCTTGGCCTTCGCTAGCGCCAACATGCTTTGAGCGTGTGCCGTTGAAAGCTTGGTATCTGGCTTGGTTAGGTGACTAACCACTTCAATAACCAGCTGATCTTTCTTTAGGCCTAGGTCAAATAGCTCCTCTAGCTTGATAGCCGCAGATCTTTTATTGGTTAGAGCCAGATCTGCAATCTGGCTCTCTGGGCCAATCAAGATCGTGCAATTCTTTGCAATCTCGGCGAGTTTTTGCGCAGTGATTGCAATCAGCTTCTGCTTTCCCCTGGATGCTTGAGCATGGGAGATCACTCTGCAAAGGTCAGCCCAGCCAGCGCCTTTGTTCTGGCCGTTAGCCAGGATGGTAAATCTGCCGTGACCAGCAACCTCAAGGTTCACCCCGACGATAGGGGAGAGCCCTAGCTGAACACATGCCCCGATGTGTTTTACGGCACCATACAAACCATCGCGATCGGTTACGGCAAGTGCGTCAAAGCCCATGGCTTTGGCGGCTACGGCTAGCTGTTCTGGTCGATTGACTCCGTAGTGGGCAGAAAAAGCGGATGCAACGTTTAGATGAGCAAAGCTCATTAGCTATTTATCTGACTTACTTCCCAGTTGTCTTGAGGTTGGTTGTGTTTGAGTTCAAAAAAGATTCGAGCATCTTCGCTTGCTGCCCACAAGCGCCACATCTCAATTTCTAGAAGTGCAGCACCAGATCCCTTTGGCGCTGAACCCGATTCTTCCCACCACAGCTTTCGGGAATACCACCTGATAGGCCTCGATGCCACCAGGTAGTGCTTGCCGCGATAGTTGAAGCCGACGGGTGCTCCGTCAAAATCCAGCATCACGCTGGTTAATTCCTCTAGCTGCATTCCCCAAACCTCTCATTATTCGAACAAATGTTCGAATAAGAAAAGTCTACGTCTGCCTCCGACATTTTTCCAAACGGGGCTCAGGAAACCTTTTGAATTAGCTCCGGAGAGTTGTTTCTGATTGAGCCAACCGAGCTGGAAACCGCGTGGAATTGCAGACCGGCTGCTACCTCATTGGATTCCTGGCTAAGAGCATCGAGGACTTCCTGGGTCGTGGTGTAGTCGGGCGCTAGCCAGCTATCTAGGTTCTCTTCTGAGAGCAATAGCGGATTGCGGTCGTGAATCCCCGCAAGCGCTGGAGCTGAGTCCTTGGTGATCAAAGAGCAGGTCAGCACCCAACGGCTTGGATCATTTTGAGTTTTTGCTGGATCGCGCCACCACCAATAGATTCCAGCAAAAGCCAACATGCCGGATTCGGGGTGGATGTAGAAGGGCACCTTGCTGTCTGGAACCGTGCTTTGCCATTCGTAGTAGCCATCGGCTGGGATCGCGCATCTTTTTGTAAGCGCGGCTTCTTTGAAGCTTGGCTTTTCCAGAATCGATTCGATTCGGGCGTTAATAAGCGGCGTTGTTGAAATCTCTTTTGCCCAACCTGGTATCAGACCCCAGCGAGCCGGGTGAATCTCCCTAGAGGGTGCGCCTTCAATTTCACGCTCGACGATAATTGGAATCTGAGTGGTTGGAGCAACGTTGTAGCTGCGAAAGTCTTGCTCGGGTGCTTCATCCACCTCAAAGTATTCGGTGATCAAGTCCGTCGTTTTTGCGATAACGAATCTGCCGCACATTTCTAAACCTCGCTCGTCAAAGTTTCTCATAGAACGAATCGTGAAGTTTTTAGAAACTAAATCCCATAAATAGACCATTTCGTAACCATTTAGTTATAAATTGGAACCGGAGGGGCTGGAGAAACCCTCCGGAAAGAAGATAACCGTGTTAGCGCAAGCACCGGTGATTCTGGCGGAACTAGACGCTCTATCTCTAGCGCGTTGGCAGTTTGGCCTCACCACTATTTATCACTTCTTGTTTGTTCCCCTCACAATCGGTCTCGTACTGATAGTCGCAGGCATGCAAACCGCTTGGTTTAGAACAGGAAAAGAGAAGTACCTGAAACAGACCAAGTTCTTTGGAAAAATCTTCCTGATTAACTTTGCAATGGGTCTTGTCACCGGAATCGTGCAGGAGTTTCAGTTCGGTATGAACTGGTCTGACTACTCAAGATTTGTCGGCGACATATTCGGTGCTCCTCTTGCCATGGAAGGTCTGTTGGCATTTTTCTTTGAGGCAACCTTCATTGGTCTATGGATCTTTGGTTGGGACAAGCTATCAAAGGGCGTGCACCTACTTACCATTTGGATGACCGCATTTGGAGTGTTGCTTTCTGCCTACTTCATCCTGGCTGCCAACGCCTTCATGCAAAACCCTGTTGGTTTTGAAATCAATGAGGCAAAAGGCAGGGCTGAGCTAGTTGACATTGGGGCAGTGCTCACCAACATTGTTGCCGTCAACCAGTTCCCACACACCGTCACAGCAGCCCTGATGTTTGCCGGTGCAGTTGTGGCTGGCGTTAGCGCTTACCACCTAAAGCGTCGTCAGTTTGTTGACACCATGCAGTCATCTCTCAAGATTGGCCTCTGGACCCTTGTGATTTCGGGTCTCGGCACGGCCCTAACCGGCGACGGTCTTGGCCTTGCGATGGTTCAGACGCAACCCATGAAGATGGCTGCAGCAGAGGCGCTATACGAAACCAGCGCTCCTGCAGCATTCTCACTATTCACCCTGGGAACCCCAGATGGAAAGACTGAGCTGTTTTCTGTAAAGATTCCATACCTCTTGTCATTCCTCTCAACCCACACGCTCGACGGAGAAGTTGAAGGCCTAAATGACCTACAGGC
>CAYOXP010000004.1:1193-3756 GCA_964407995.1 uncultured Aquiluna sp. | reverse complement strand
ATGAAAACTGCGGATGCAGTTTCACCTGGTGTCACCGGCATCGAGGTTTTAGTTTCACTAATAGGTTTCACGCTCATCTATGGCGTGTTAGCCGTGGTTGAGATGAAGATCCTGCTTGCTGCCATTCGAAAGGGCCCTGAAGAGGTAAAGACTTCTGAAGAGTCCGACAAGCTGGCTGTGGCCTACTAGGAGGTAATCAAAATGCCACTAAATGAACTTTGGTTTGTAATCGTTGCCTTCCTATTTGTTGGCTACTTCGTCCTCGACGGCTTTGACTTTGGGGTCGGAATGTCGCTCCCGTTCCTTGGTAAAGACGATACGGAT
The DNA here is from genome assembly GCA_964407995.1 of uncultured Aquiluna sp. Taxonomy (GTDB): domain Bacteria; phylum Actinomycetota; class Actinomycetes; order Actinomycetales; family Microbacteriaceae; genus Aquiluna. Next base: position 3,432 of record CAYOXP010000004.1, on the reverse strand, counting down.
CGCCGAGTAATCATCAACACCATTGGCCCGGTTTGGGACCTCAATGAGACCTGGGTGATTGTTGCCGGTGCTGCACTGTTTGCTTCATTCCCAGAATGGTATGCATCGCTATTTTCAGGTGCGTATCTTGCACTGTTTCTAATGCTTATGGCACTGATCGCACGTGGTGTTGCATTCGAATACCGCGGCAAGGGAAACACCGCCAAGTGGAAGAGCACCTTCGACTGGATGATTGTCGTTGGTAGTGCATTGCCTGCTCTACTTTGGGGCGTTGCATTTGCGAACATCGTGCAGGGAGTTCCATTAAACGAAGAGCACATTTTCGTGGGTTACGACATCCCGCTTGTCGGCAACTTGCTGGTTCTTCTAAACCCATATGGCCTTCTTGGCGGTTTGGTCACTCTCACCTTGTTCTTCACTCACGGTTTGATTTTCTTGACCCTCAAGACTGATGGTGAGATGAAGGAGCGTGCACGCGCGCTTGCTACCAAGGTTGGAATCGTTGCAACCGTGCTAGCTGCAGCATTCCTGGTTTGGACTCTGCTTGCTCACCCAACCTTGCCGGGTCTAGTTCTCTCAGCAGTCGCTGCCGTCAGCTTGATTGCAGCACTTGCCTTGAACCTATTTGGCAAAGAGGGCATGGCATTCACCTCGATGGTGATCACTGTGATCACGGCAGTCTCGAGTTTGTTTATCGCACTGTTTCCAAACGTGCTGCCATCGACCATCAATGAGGCATACTCATTGACTGTGGAAAATGCCTCCAGTTCGCAATACACCCTTGAGGTCATGACATGGGTAGCCGTGTTCATGATCCCTCTGGTCCTCGCATACCAAACTTGGACCTACTGGGTATTCCGAAAGCGAATTCGGAGAGAGAGCATTCCAGCACACGCTCACTAATGAAGCCGCTGGATCCACGTCTAGTTCGTGAAGCTAGGGCAACTTCCGGGTATCTAATCCTGGTGGTTGCCCTAGCCACTTTTGCGACTCTAGCAACCGTCGCAATCGCCTTTTCTCTCGCCAGCTTTGTGGTGGAAATATTTGTAAACCACAACTCTCTTGAAACGCAATTGCACTGGCTTAGCTACGCCCTTATAGCAGCCGCGGTTCGCGCGATGGTTCACTTTGCGCAGGAGTGGGCAGGATTCTTTGCCGCGGGGAAAGTGAAGAATGAACTTAGAGCCAAGGCACTAAAGAGGATTGAAAAAGGCGGTAGCGAGCTGGTTTCTCGCTACGGTACTGGCGAGCTGAGCTCCCTTCTAGGATCAGGTCTAGATGCCATTGATGTCTACTTTGCAAAGTATTTGCCTCAACTGGTCTTTACGGCCCTTGTCACCCCGGCACTCACTGCTCTGATCTGGTTCTTCGATCCAGCAAGTGGCCTCACGGTGCTATTCACGCTCCCACTAATTCCGTTGTTCATGGTGATGATTGGGATTGCAACTAGAGACCTGCAAGACAAGCAGCTTGATTCGCTGCAAAAGCTCAATGGACACTTCCTGGAAATCATCAAGGGCTTAGCCACTCTAAAGATTTTCAACAGAGTCGAGCTTCAAGAAAAAGTATTGCTGGAGGTATCGGAGCAGTACCGATCGCGAACCATGAAGGTGCTTAGGCTCTCGTTCCTTTCTGGTTTTGCTTTGGAGTTGGCGGCCTCGCTTTCGGTGGCTCTTTTGGCGGTCAGCATCGGAATACGCTTGGTTGATGGGCAGATGCTTTTATTTACCGGCCTATTTATCCTGATCATCGCTCCAGAGGTTTACCTTCCGCTACGCAATGTCGGGGCTCAGTTCCATGCGGCAGCCGGGGGAGTGGCGGTTTCTTCTAAATTGCTAGATCTAATTCAGGAGCCACATGCAGCGGGCGGCTTTGAAGCCCTGGACATCCAGGACGGCTTGACAGTATTGGTTGGCCCCTCTGGAGTTGGTAAATCGCGCAGGCTGAAAGCCATGGTCTCGAGCCAGTCCACCTGGATGCCGCAAACCAGCACCCTGTTGCCAGGGAGCATTAGAGACAACATTGTTGGGCAAACAGATTTCAGCGACTCACACCTTGATCAGGCTGTTAGCTTCGCTCAGATCGGAGATTTGGAGCTGAATCAATTGGTGATCGAGGGGTCACTATCTGGCGGCCAAAGACAGCGAATTGCCTTGGCCAGGGCGATCTATCGACTGCAGCAAACCGGTTCCAATCTCCTTTTGCTAGATGAGCCCACTTCGCAGGTTGATTCAGCAAC
>CAYOXP010000004.1:0-1093 GCA_964407995.1 uncultured Aquiluna sp. | reverse complement strand
TTGAAGCGCAAAGGCTGAATGCATCAAGCGATTTGAACCAAAAGCTTCTCAGCTACATAGCTAATGTCGATGTTCTCTCAAGCTATGGCTGGTCTTCACAGCATCTGGCGCAGATTAGTAATCAGGCCGATCAGATCCGGCTCATTGATCAAAGGCGAGTGCTGCCAGGAGCGGTTGCAATTTCCGTTCTTGGATTTGGTGCTGTCGCAACATCGAGCCTGGGTGGATACATTGTTGCGGGCTCCATGGATCAAATATTGCCCTCGGTGCTCGCGGTATCGGTGTTGATGCCGCTGGCGGTCTTTGACGTATTTGCGCAACTGCAGTCAGTCGCAACTTCTTTGGGTAGTTACCGATCGGCCAGCAGTCGCCTTTCTGATGTCATTAACGCAGATCTGCCAGAAGAACTGGCGGTGCGGGAAGGCAAAAGGGTCTTGGCTGATTTTTCGGATCTAACGCTTGCTGATGTGGCGATCAGGCGAGGTGGCAAGTTGGTGCTTAGCGACATCAGTCACACTTTTAGTGAGGGCAAGACGACTGCGATCACCGGGCCATCTGGTATTGGAAAGAGCTCCTTGGCTCTGGCTTTGTGTTCACTGATTCAGCCTCACTCTGGTGAGGTAAATGTCGACACAGAATCGATCTCGAGCTTCTCGCTAAAGACAAGACGCTCAAAAATCGTGTTGATAGAGCAGCAATCTCACATTTTTCGCGGCACGGTTAGGCAGAATCTGGAGATCTCGGGCGAGACCGAAGATCAGAAGTTGCTTGCCGCTTTGGGCGCTGTTGGTTTGAATTATGAATTTGAATCGAGGGGTCTGCTAGAGGCAGATCTCAGTGAGGATGCCGGAAACATTTCCGGCGGTCAGGCCCAGCGATTAGCAATAGCAAGAGGGCTTTTGGCTGGGGCAAAGGTGCTCATTTTGGATGAGCCAACCTCTGGCTTGGATCAGGAAAATTCACTTGCCCTCTTTGAAATTCTGCGGCAATTGAAAGAAATGGGGTTGATTGTGATTCTGATCACGCACGACCCACAGCTGCAGGCGCTATGCGATGAAACGCTTGATCTCACTCAATTCGGTGCTCAGTAGCC
>CAYOXP010000003.1:31638-40682 GCA_964407995.1 uncultured Aquiluna sp. | reverse complement strand
ACGGAGCCGGTAAATCAACCCTCATGAATGTCCTTTACGGACTGTATACCGCTGATGAGGGCGAGATCTTGCTCGATGACAAGGTCCAAAAATTCTCAGGCCCTGGCGATGCCATGGCTGCCGGAATCGGAATGGTGCACCAGCACTTCATGCTGATTCCAGTATTTACAGTCGCTGAAAATGTTGCCCTGGGTAATGAACCAACCGGCCCGCTGGGGACAATGAATATGGCAAAAGCCAGGCAGCGAGTAATCGAAATCTCAGAGAAGTTTGGGTTCAACGTTGACCCAGACGCTCTGGTGGAAGATCTCCCGGTTGGCGTGCAACAGCGAGTCGAGATCATCAAAGCGCTTTCGCGTGACGCCAAAGTTTTGGTGCTGGATGAGCCAACCGCAGTGCTCACTCCGCAAGAGACCGATGAGTTGATGCAGATCATGCGTCAGCTTGCTAAGAGCGGAACTTCGATTGTGTTTATTACCCACAAGCTTCGTGAGGTCAAAGAAGTTGCAGACCGCATCACTGTGATTCGTCTAGGCAGAGTGGTTGGTTCAGCTTCACCCGATGCATCAACTTCCGAGCTTGCGTCACTTATGGTAGGTCGCGAGGTTGAGCTGACCGTCGAGAAGAAGCCAGTTCAGCTTGGCGACGAAGTTATTCGCGTAGAAAACATTCACGTGCTGGATGACCGCATGCAGCGAGCCGTTGATGGAGTCAGCTTCTCAGTTCAGCGCGGTGAGATTCTCGCCATCGCTGGTGTGCAGGGAAATGGTCAAACCGAACTCGCAGAAGCCCTGCTTGGGCTAAGGCCGGTGATGGTTGGTCGAGGTGCAATCGCCATCAAGGACAAGTACCTTCGTCACAATGCCAGCGTGCGCGAGGTTCTAGAGTCAGGTGTTGGTTTCGTGCCTGAAGACCGTAAGAAGGACGGTCTGGTTTCAGAATTCACAATTAGTGAAAACCTGATGCTTGACGCCTCCTTCAAGTCTCGATTCACCAAAGGTCTAAACATCAACTTCGCAGCTCGCAAGAAAATTGCTAATGAGCTAATCGAGCGCTTTGATGTTCGCACCCCATCTGCAGAGCAGATTGCCGGGAAGCTCTCCGGAGGTAACCAGCAAAAGGTGGTCGTGGCAAGAGAGCTATCTCGAGACGTTGACCTCTTGATTGCCTCACAGCCAACCCGTGGTGTTGACGTTGGCTCGATCGAGTTCATTCACGAGCAGATAGTTGCGGAACGCGATGCGGGCAAGGCCGTGATCTTGATCTCAACGGAATTGGATGAGGTTTTGGCACTGGCGGACCGAATCGCAGTTATGTATCGCGGCAAGATTGTCGGCATCGTTCCGCCAACCACAACCCGTGAACAGCTGGGCAAGATGATGGCAGGGGTTGCAGCATGACGACTGAAATTGAGCGTGAGGACCGCTTCTCGCAAGCCATCAAGGAGATTCTTGCCGGAGGCTTCACCAGAACCTTTTTGTCGGTGCTTCTCGGATTTCTAGTTGGAGCAATCTTCATGATCGGCTCGAACAAAGAGTTCCTCGAGTCGCTCGGCTACTTCTTCTCTAGGCCTTCGGACTCATTAAATGCTGCATGGCAAGTTGTTAGCGATGGTTATGGCGCACTGTTCCGCGGAGCGATATTTAATGCCGAGGCAGACTCGATGGTCAAGGCCTTCAGGCCGCTTACTGAAACTTTGCGACTCGGAGCCCCGCTTATTGCTGCTGGCCTTGGTATTGCTCTTACCTTCCGCGTTGGTCTTTTCAACATTGGTGGTACCGGTCAGCTGATTTTCGGAATGATCTTCGCAACCTGGGTTGCAACCCGAATGGAAATGCCAATCATCCTGCACACCGTAGTTGCGGTTATTGCCGGAATTGTGGGTGCCGGTTTAATGGGTTCATTCGTTGGCTACCTCAAGGCAAGAACTGGAGCTCACGAGGTGATCCTGACGATCATGCTCAACTATGTGGCGCTCTACTTCTTTACCTTCTTAATGCGCGATCCAAGTCTTTTGCAGGAGGAGCGCGCAACTGGAAACCCGAAGGCTGATCCTGCTGCCGTAACAGCGCAATTCCCGAAACTTCTGGGCGATGAATACGCACTTCACTGGGGTCTTATCCTGGCCCTTGCAGCGGTTGTCGTTTACTGGTGGTTGATGGAGCGATCAACTATTGGCTATCGCCTGCGCATGGTTGGTCATAACCCCGATGCCGCGAAAACCGCCGGAATCAACGTGAACAGAACCTTTGTTTTGGCAATGGGTCTTTCAGCGGCATTTGTCGGTGTGGCTGCTGCTAACCAAGCATTGGGAACCGCAATTGGAGTTACCCCTTCTAGCCATGCAGGAATTGGTTTTGACGCAATCACCGTTGCCCTACTGGGCGGTTCGACAGCCCCAGGAGTCCTGCTCGCAGGTCTGCTGTTCGGCGCATTCAAAGCCGGTGCACCAGCCATGCAGGTAATTGGCGTTTCACCTGAAGTGCTGGGTATCGTGCAGGGAGCGATCGTATTGTTCATCGCAGCCCCACCATTGATTCGCGCCATTTTTGGACTTCCTAAGCCACAGACCACGAACGCGCTTGGAGCAATTCGAGATCGACTCTTCCGTAAGGGAGGTGCCAAATGAACGCTTTGAGTAAAGAAGAGCGGGTTGGCTTCAAATCTCCAATCGTGATGGGGGTAGTTGGCCTAGTAGTTCTGTACTTTTTCGGAATTGCCGGTCGCGAGGGCGAAACGGTATTTGAACTTTCGAGAAAGCAAGACGTAATCCAGCTTCCGGTATTACCAATCGACTCGAGTCTGTTGGGGGTTATCGCAGGCCTGGCCATGCTGCTGATGGCAACTGCATCGTTGTTGCTTGCATTGAAGAACCAAAAGAGCCCGCTTTGGCTAGCTAGCCTCTATGGCTTGGTTGGCGTAATCGCGCTTTTGGGTTGGTTAGCTGCCGACAATGTAGTGCCGGTGACGTTTATTGCCGGTACCGCGCTGGTTTTGGCAGTTCCAATCATGCTTGGCGCCATGGGTGGCGTAATGAGCGAGCGAAGCGGCATTACCAACATTGCTATCGAAGGTCAGCTGCTAACCGGTGCCTTTATGGCTGCCGTTGTTTCTTCAATCACCGACAACTATGCGCTCGGCATCTTCGCGGCAATGTTCACGGCGGCTCTGATGAGCATGGTGTTGGCAGTATTTGCTTTGAAGTTCCTGGCTCAGCAAATCATTGTTGGCGTGGTTCTAAACGTTTTGGTAATTGGTATTACCAACTTCCTCTACCAACAGTGGCTCACAGAAGACAGTCAAAACGTCAACTTCCCCGGCACATTGGACATCATCAAGATTCCGCTTTTGAGCGATATCCCAGTTATCGGTCCGGTGATCTTTGAGAACCGTCTAACGGTTTTTGCAGCCCTAATCATCGTTCCGACGCTCTGGTTTGTTCTGTTCAAGACCAAATTGGGCCTTAGGGCTCGCGCGGTTGGTGAGCACCCACTTGCGGCCGATACTGTTGGAGTAAATGTTGCCCGAACCAGGTTCTGGTGGGTGACCATTGGCGGCGCAATTGCAGGCCTTGGTGGAGCTGCGCTAACCATTGGTAACGCTGGTGCATTTGGTCGTGAGATGTCAGGTGGTTTTGGATTTATCGCGCTAGCGGTTGTGATCCTCGGTCGCTGGCACCCGATTTCGGCCGCAATGGCTGCACTCCTCTTTGGTTTCTCAATCATTTTGCGAGTTTGGGCAAACCAGGTCAGTCCGGGTATTCCAACCGACTTCATCACGATGGTGCCATACGTGGTAACTATCATTGCGGTGGTTGGTTTTGTCGGGCAGTCCAGACCTCCAAAGGCCGTTGCCGTCCCATATGTGAAGGGGTAGTAATGGAAATCAATTGGGCTGAACTCAAATCGGCTGCAACGCAGGCAATGCAAAAGGCTTATGCCCCTTATTCAAACTACCCAGTGGGCGCGGCAGCGCTTACCGACAAGGGTGAGATCATCTCTGGCTGCAATGTCGAAAATGCATCTTATGGCGTTGGACTTTGTGCTGAGTGCTCATTGATTTCTGAGTTATTCAGGCGTGGTGGCGGAAAGTTAGTTGCCTTTTCTTGCGTCGATGGCAATGGTGAAACTTTGATGCCATGTGGCCGATGCAGGCAGTTGTTGTACGAACACCGAGCACCAGGGATGTTGCTCGATACCGTCTCGGGAATCAAGACAATCGATGAAGTATTGCCCGATGCATTTGGGCCTCAGCACTTGGAGGGCTAATGAGTTTTTCGGCAGTCGAATTAATTATTAAAAAGCGTGAACGTCAAGAGCTAACTACAGAAGAGATTCAATGGTTGGTTGCCAACTACACCTCTGGCGTGGTGGCAGACGAGCAGATGAGTGCAATGGCAATGGCAATCCTGCTAAATGGCATGGATCGCAGAGAAATCAAAGACCTAACCCTCGCAATGATCGCCTCGGGGGAGCGCCTTGACTTTTCAGGCCTAGCTATGCCAACCGCAGATAAGCACTCAACTGGTGGGGTCGGCGACAAGATCACATTGCCGCTTGCACCTTTAGTTGCCTCTTATGGGGTTGCCGTTCCGCAGCTGTCTGGCCGTGGCCTTGGTCACACTGGTGGAACTCTCGACAAGCTGGAATCGATTCCCGGTTGGCAAGCAAGTCTTTCTAACACCGAGCTTTACTCGCAACTTGCAGAAGTTGGGGCGGTTATTTGTGCTGCTGGCACAGGCCTGGCTCCTGCCGATCGCAAGCTTTACGCATTGCGTGATGTCACCGGCACCGTTGAGGCAATTCCACTAATCGCCTCATCAATCATGAGCAAGAAGATTGCCGAAGGCACATCGGCATTGGTGCTTGATGTCAAGGTCGGTTCTGGCGCATTCATGAAGACTTTGGATCGCGCGCAGGAACTCGCTCAAACTTTGGTGCAGCTCGGCAAGGATGCAGGAGTGAAGACCAGTGCCTTGCTAACTGACATGTCCACCCCACTTGGTCTAAAGATGGGTAACGCACTCGAGGTTGAAGAATCGCTTGAGGTTCTAACCGGTGGTGGTCCACAGGACGTTGTCGAACTGACTGTTGAGCTTGCCAGAGAGATGCTTCGTCATGTCGGCATCACTGACGTCGACCCAAGAGAGAACCTGAACAATGGCAAGGCGATAGATGTTTGGCGCAAGATGATTGCTGCCCAGGGTGGTGATGCCGATGCTGCTTTACCAAAGGCTAAACACTGGCATCAGATCCACGCCAGCGAATCAGGTTTTGTTTCCCGCTTGGATGCGCTCGAAACCGGTGTCGCTGCCTGGCGCTTAGGTGCCGGCCGGGAAAGAAAAGAAGATGCAGTCCAATTCGGAGCAGGTATCGAACTTCATGCTCAGCTGGGAGACCGGATTGAAAAAGGTGCACCGCTGATGACTCTCTACACCGATACCGAAGAGAAGTTTGAGCGTGCAATTGCATTAGCAGAAGGTGCAGTTACGATTTCTGAAACCCAAGTTTCAGAACGTAAGCTCATCCTTGGAAAAATCGATTAGGACACATCTTGGATATTCGTTCGCTACCAAAGATCTCACTGCATGACCACCTAGATGGTGGCTTGCGCCCACAGACCATAATCGAATTGGCCGATGAGATTGGCCACACTTTGCCGGCGAATAATGCTCTGGAACTAGGCGCCTGGTTTGCAGAATCTGCTAACTCCGGTTCACTAGTGCGCTACCTCGAAACTTTTGATCACACTGTTGCAGTCATGCAAACACGCAAAGGCCTAGAGCGAGTCGCCTACGAGGCAGTGTTGGACCTCGCCGAAGAGAACGTGATTTACGGAGAACTTCGTTGGGCACCCGAGCAGCACCTCGCGGCTGGTTTGACTTTAGATGAGACTGTCGAGGCCGTTCAGGATGGTCTTGAACGAGGCATGGAAGAAGTTGAGAGTCGCGGTGGATTTATCCGCACCGGACAGCTCGTTACTGCTATGCGCCACGCAGACCGTGGTATGGAGATCGCCCAGTTGGCAGTTCGCCACCGCAATAACGGAGTAGTCGGTTTTGATATTGCAGGTGCCGAGAAGGGCTTTATGCCTTCACGCCACAAAGCCGCATTTGACTACCTGGCATCAGAGCTGTTCCCTTGCACGGTCCACGCTGGTGAGGCTGATGGGGTTGAGTCAATAAGGGACGCAATCGTTTCTGGAAGAGCGCTGCGATTGGGTCACGGTGTTCGTCTGGTTGAAGACATCATGTTCTCAAGAACCGAGGGTGACACCGACCTAGTTGTGTTGGGCCCAGTCGCCCAGTGGGTTCACGATCGCGGCATCGCTCTAGAAACCTCGCCATCATCAAACCTACAGACCGGTGCCTTTGAGATGCTTGGCGACTCCATGGCTGACCACCCATTTGACATTTTGTACGACCTTGGTTTCAACGTGACTGTGAACACCGACAACCGCTTGATGAGCGCTACCAACCTCACCAAGGAGTTAGAGATCTTGGTGGAGACCTTCGGCTACACAATTGCTGACCTGGAACAGTTCCAACTGAATGCTGCAGAAGCCGCATTCCAAGGTTTGCCAGAACGTGAAGAACTGATCGAAATGATCGAGATCGGCTTCTCCGAGGCTCTCTAGTGCTGGCAAGCGCGTTTGGACCATCATCCATCGCAGTCACCTCAGAGCGACTGAATTGGCAGGGTGCGCTAACTAAGGCTATCGGCTTGCTCGTACTCGATGGTCGAGTCCAGAGTGGATATCTCGATGATGTGCTGAGTGCTAATGAGCGCCTAGGTCCTTACTTTGTCATCGCGCCTCAGATTGCAATTGCCCATGCGGCCCCATCGGAAAACGTGATTGAGACGGGTTTCGCACTTCTCAAGCTGGAGTCTCCGGTGGCATCGGGGTCGGTGAATGATCCGGTGAAACTGCTTTTTTCTTTTAGTGCCATCGATGCAGATTCGCATCTGGATTTATTGAGTCAATTTGCTCAAGTAATGAGCGAACCAGGCAAAGTAAATCTTCTGTTAAATGATTCCAATCCGGATACATTGCGTGGGCATTTGTTGGATTCAGTTGGTTAAATAGTCTGGTGAAGATTTACGCAGTTTGTGGTGCCGGAATTGGCACATCAGTCCTACTCAAGTCCAACGCCGATCGCGTGTTGCAGACTTTGGGTATTGAGGCTGACGTTCAAGCTGTTTCCGTAGCACAAGCAATGCAGGCCGATTCGGTGGCCCAGGTGGTAATGATTACTCCGGAACTTCAGGATCAGATCAAAGGCATCCGCTCGGAGATTATTGTGGTGAACAATATTTTCGATCTGGCAGAGCTAACCGAAAAGCTAGAGGCCTCACTGGGCTAGTCTTGCCATATGGCAAACCCAGGCTCGACGAAGCGTACAGAACTCAATCGCATTAGCTATAAGGCATCACATTCTCAAGAGGACCTGTATTCGATTCTCGATGCCAACCTGGTTGCTCATGTCGGCCTGATTCAAGAAGGCAGCCCGGTTGTCATTCCGATGGCCTACGGGCGGGTTGGAAACAAGCTTTACCTTCACGGCTCTACCGGGTCGCGACTGATGAGACTCTTGGCCGAAGAGCCAGAGGTGTGCGTTTCGATTACCGAGCTAAATGCGATAAAGGTTGCCAGGTCTACCTTTAATTCCGGCATGCACTATCGCTCTGTGGTGGTGTTCGGAAAAGCCGAGTTGGTGGGTGATGCAGAAAAAGATGCTGCACTCAACGCGCTAAGTGATGCCATGATTCCTGGTCGCGTTAGCGAAGTTAGGGCAAGTAAAAAGAAAGAATTGGCCGCCACCTTGATCGTTGCGGTTTCTTTGGACGAGTGCTCGGTGAAGATCTCAGTCAACGAAGTAGACGATGATGAAGATGACCTAAACCAGGGCACGTGGGCAGGCATTATCCCGTTGAATTCTGGCTATGGAGAGCCAATTCCGGCCGATGCGGAAGCTGCAGGGCTAAGTGTCCCGGAAAGTGTTCGCAGGCTCACTGGTAACTAGCTAGAAGCCGGTTGGCCCATCCTTTGAGCTCTTTCAGTTGAAAAGCTGCATTCTGTGCTGAATCACTCGTCACCTGCAGATAGCACTTTAGTTTGGGTTCAGTTCCCGAAGGTCTGATGATCACTCGGTAGCTATCGGATTGCAAAATCACACCATCGGTCGCTGGCAGGTTAATTCCCTCGAGTAAGTCTTCGAATTTTGCTGGCTCGCCGGATATTTCGGTTGGCCTCATCTCCCGGACACCGGCCATGATTTTGCTAATGATGCTTAGGTCCGTGACCCGGATAGAAACTTGACCTGTCGCCTGGTGGCCATAAATTTTGGCCAGTTCACCAAGGTATTCAATCAAATTGACCCCTAAGGCCTTTTGATTCGCCGCCAACTCGACGATCAGTAGCGCTGCAGTTATGCCATCTTTGTCGGGGGTGAAATCTGGATCAACGCAGTAGCCAAGAGCTTCTTCGTAGCCAAAGGTTAGCTTCGGCACCTTCGAAATCCACTTGAACCCAGTAAGGGTTTGCGAGTAGTGCATGGAGTGATGCTCGGCAACTTTAGCCAGGCTTGCAGAAACGATCGAGTTGGCTAAAGTGCCGCCTGCTACCGCTTTTATTTCAGCTAGCAAGAGACCAACCTGATCGCCGGTCAACATGAGGTAATCACCTTGATGGAAAACTCCAACTGCAAGCCTGTCGGCATCTGGGTCGTTGGCAATAATCAGATCGCTGCCATACGCCTTGGCATGCTCAAAACTCAGATCCATTGCACCAGGCTCTTCTGGGTTAGGGAAGGCGACAGTCGGGAAACTGCCGTCCGGCTCCTGCTGCTTGGATACCGAACCGAACTCAAAGCTGCAGGCATCAAAGAGCTGCCTTATGACTCGATAGCCAACCCCATGCATCGCTGTGTAGGTGATTTTGAGCCCAGCTCGATTTGCATTCGACTGGGGAATCAATTGCGTTGCCCTTGCCACGTATGCATCTATTGCGGGCTGGCTCAGAATTTCAATCTGATCAGATTTCGG
>CAYOXP010000003.1:0-31538 GCA_964407995.1 uncultured Aquiluna sp. | reverse complement strand
CCACGTATGCATCTATTGCGGGCTGGCTCAGAATTTCAATCTGATCAGATTTCGGTATCTCGTCAAAGGTGGTGCCTGCCGCAATGTCCTCGATTAGGGCTGCTATCTCGGCATCTTGCGGGCTGATCAGTTGTGAACCACCGTTCGGGCCACCGAGGTATACCTTGTAACCGTTATCCCTTGGGGGATTGTGGCTTGCTGTTACGACGATAGTTGCGCTGGCCCGAGATTTCTTGCCGGTAAACGCAGCGACAGGGGTTGGAACAGCGTTGTCAAAAAGCGCTACTTTGATGCCTGCCGCGCTCAGGATCTGAGCCGAATCTTTTGCAAATACGTCTGAGTTGACCCGGCCGTCAAAACCAATGACAACACTAAGGTCACCCGCTGGATTTCGGTAGGTGTCTTTGTTTTCTTTTAGGAACTTTGCGATAGCAAATGCTGCCTGAGCGACCACCACTCGATTCATGCGATTGGGTCCAGCACCCAATTCGCCCCTGAGGCCTGCTGTTCCAAACTGCAAACGACTATCAAACCTAGAAGCCAGGGCATCCACATCATTTGACTCGATCAGGGCCGCTAGTTCGGCTTTGGTATGCGGGTCTGGATCTTGATCTAGCCAAGCCTGAGCTTGATTGATGAGGCTACTCAAAGCTTTGCCACAATCTTTGCCAATAGTGAGCTGATCTTGGCTTCGGCATTTTTGCCGGCCTCAATCACTTCAGCATGGGAAAGTGGTGTGGTTTGAATTCCAGCTGCCAGGTTGGTGATTAGTGACATGCCCAGAATCTCCATTCCAGCCTCGCGAGCTGCAATGGCTTCTAGGGCGGTTGACATTCCTACGATATGCCCACCCATGGCCTTTGCCATTTGAACCTCTGCCGGAGTCTCGTAATGAGGACCACGGAATTGCACGTAAACACCTTCATCAAGCGCAGGATCTACTTCGCGGGCTAAGTCTCGAAGTCGCTTTGAATAAAGGTCAGTCAAGTCGATAAAGGTTGCACCTTCGAGCGGGCTTGATGCAGTGAGGTTGATATGGTCTGAAATCAGAACTGCCACGCCGCCTTGCCACTGTGGCTTGATGCCACCGGCACCATTGGTCAGAATCATTGTCTTGGCTCCAGTGGCCGCCGCGGTGCGGACGGAGTGAACGACTGCCCTCACCCCGTGATTTTCGTAGAAGTGAGTGCGTGCTCCAATAACCAAGGCATGCTTTCCACTTGGCAGCTTGACGGACCTCAGGGTTCCAACGTGTCCCACAACGGCCGGCTTAGAGAAGCCGGTAATTTCACTGCCGGGGATTTCGCTAACTGTTTCACCGATCAAATCCGCTGCCTTCGCCCATCCAGAACCGAGGGTTAGAGCGATGTCGTGCTGCTTGATGCCTGACTTTTCGGCGATTTCGGCCGCTGCTTGCTTTGCAATTTCAAAAGGGTTCGCGCCCTCGACGTTGAGTGGATTGACCATAAATCTCAGTCTAGCTAACTCATTTGGATGCAAAGTTAGGCCAGAATGAACGGGTGACTACTGCACTTACAAACCTCCACCGAATCGTAATTATTGGTGGCGGACCAGGTGGCTATGAAGCTGCACGGGCCGGGCGCCAACTGGGTGCCGAAGTCGTACTTATTGAAGATGCCGGAATCGGCGGTAACGCAGTGCTAACCGATGTGGTTCCATCAAAAACCCTGATTGCCACTGCCGAAGCTGCTCAGCGAGTCTCAATAGCCCAAACCCTCGGAGTCAACTTTTCTGTCGATGGCAAGCAGGTGCAACCCAAGGTCGATATCGATCTAAAGGCTGTCAATAAGCGTCTTTTGGCACTTGCGAAGAGTCAGTCGGAGGACATGCTTACCACCTTGAAAAAAGAAGGTGTGAGAGTTATTTCAGGTCGCGGTCGACTAGATGGCAATCACCACGTTGTGGTTGAGCCAACCGTCGGGGGCGAATCCGAACGTATTGAGGCTAAGACCATCATCGTGGCCGTTGGTGCCCACCCACGTGAGGTACCTGGCTCGAAGCCAGACGGCGAAAGAATTTTGACTTGGAAGCAGCTTTACAACCTAGATGAGCTACCCGAGCACATGATCGTGGTTGGTTCAGGTGTTACAGGAGCTGAATTTGCCTCCGCTTACCTCCAACTTGGCAGCAAGGTGACCCTTATTTCAAGCCGAGACAAGGTGCTGCCTGGTAGCGATGACGATGCTGCCGACCTTCTGGAAGACGTCTTCAAACGTCGTGGAATGCAGATCTTGAACAAGGCCAGGGCATCCAAAGTTGAAAATACCGGCAACGGCGTTAAGGTCACTTTGGAAAACGGCCAGGAGGTCTTAGGTTCACACTGTTTGATGGCCGTTGGAGCAATTCCAAACACCGAAGGCCTAGGACTCGAAGAGGCCGGTATCAAGCTAACCGACTCCGGGCATGTGATCGTGAACAAGGTTGCAAGAACTTCCAGGGCAAACGTTTATGCCGTTGGAGACTGTTCCACTGCCTTGCCACTGGCTTCGGTGAGCGCGATGCAGGGTCGCACGGCCGTCTATCACACCATGGGTGATGTGGCTGCACCTACCAGGCTTCGAAATGTTGCTTCTAACGTCTTTACCTCACCAGAGATTGCATCTGTGGGCTGGTCGCAGGCCGAGATCGAGCAGGGGCTAGTTCGTGGCGAAATTGAAAAGGTAATGCTGGAGGGTAACCCAAGAGCCAAGATGCAGGGCATCCGAGAAGGTTTTATTAAACTCTTCGCTTCGATTGGCTCCGGAACCGTAATCGGTGGCGTAGTGGTTGCTCCGCGAGCATCTGACCTGATTTATCCGATTGCTGTGGCCATTGAGAATCGGCTCACGGTAGACGATTTGGCTCGCACCTACACCGTTTACCCGTCGCTGTCGGGTTCAATCTCCGAGGCTGCTTCGGCACTGCACCAGCCAATCGACTAGTCGGTTATATCCAGAATCCTGGTGCCCGCCGAAATGGTGGTTCCAACTTGAACGCCAATTGAGCTAATCGTTCCTGAGCGATGAGCAGTCAAAGGCTGCTCCATCTTCATGGCCTCGAGCACAACGACAAGTTCGCCTTCTTCAACATGTTGCCCTTCGGCAACCGCCATTTTCACAACCGTTGACTGCATCGGAGCCAGAAGACTGTTGCCTTTGGCACCGGTGTGAGACGAAGAATGTGAGCTCTTAGCTCGCTTTGGAGCGTGACCGGCAGCCGAACCGATTTCACCAACCAGCAGCCTTCTAGGAACGCTTACCTCGAGACGCTTGCCTGCTACCTCGACGACGACTTGCTGTCGAGCCTCAGCCTCAGGCATGTCCTCAGCCTGACCAGCCCAAGGCTCAATGTTGTTATCCCACTCAGTTTCAATCCAGCGGGTGTAGACGCCAAACTTGCCGTCACTTGAAACAAATGCTGGGTGATTTACGATTTCGCGGTGGAAGGGCAGAACGGTAGGTAGCCCGTGAACCTGCATCTCTTCTAGCGCTCGTCTAGATCTGGCTAAGGCCTCTTCGCGAGTCTTGCCCGTGACAATCAGTTTGGCCACCATGGAGTCAAAGTTGCCACTGATGACGTCCCCTGAAACTACTCCCGAGTCGACTCGAACGCCTGGGCCTGACGGGGCAACGAACTGGTGAATTGGTCCAGGTGCAGGCAAGAAGCCGCGTCCCGGGTCTTCACCATTGATGCGGAATTCAAAGCTGTGGCCCTCAACCTTTGGGTCTGGATAGTCCAGTACTCCGCCTTCAGCAATGCGGAATTGCTCTCGAACTAGATCAAGACCGGTCACCTCTTCAGATACAGGGTGCTCAACCTGCAATCTGGTATTGACCTCTAGGAACGAAATTGTGCCGTCTTGAGCGACGAGGAACTCACAGGTTCCCGCACCCTCGTATTTGACGGCCTTCAGAATCGCCTTTGAAGACTCATAAAGTCGTTCGATTTGAGCGTCAGTCAAGAATGGCGCAGGAGCTTCTTCAACCAGCTTCTGGTGGCGACGCTGCAGCGAGCAGTCACGGGTAGAAACCACAATCACATTTCCGTGTTGGTCGGCAAGACATTGCGTCTCAACGTGACGAGGTTTGTCTAGGTACTTTTCAATAAAGCACTCACCGCGACCAAAGGCCGCGATTGCCTCTCGGGTAGCGGATTCAAAAAGTTCTGCAATTTCGCTGGCGTCGCGAACAATCTTGATACCTCGGCCACCACCGCCATAGGCAGCCTTGATGGCAACTGGCAAACCAAACTCGGCGACAAAGTCTTCTACTTCTTTTACAGTTTCAACCGGGTTGATTGTTCCCGGGGCAAGCGGAGCACCAACGGATTCGGCAACCTTGCGAGCAGACACCTTGTCACCAAGCTGCTCAATTGAGGCAGGCTGAGGGCCAATCCAAATTAGTCCTGCATCCATGACGGCCTGCGCAAAGCTTGCGTTCTCAGATAGGAAGCCGTAGCCCGGGTGGACGGCATTAGCGCCAGAGCGCTTTGCAATGCCAATAAGTTTTTCGATGACCAGGTAGGTTTCGGCAGCGGTGACGCCATTTAGCGCATAAGCCTCGTCGGCTAGCTTGACGTGCTGGGCGTTACGATCTCCATCCGCATAAACAGCAACGGTGAGAATGCCAGCGTCTTTTGCCGCCCTAATGATTCTGACGGCAATCTCACCGCGGTTAGCAATGAGCAGTTTTTCAATACGGCGCTTGGTCATAATCCAAAAGCTTATTGGTCATAATCGCCCCAGTTTTATACCTAACGAACAAAAAATTTCGTGTTTCGTTGAGGTTATCTCCAGAGCGAGAGGTAATCGTGCCCAAGTTCTGTGATCATTCCTCGAAGAGCAACCAATGACAGCCCAACAACTGTGTGATAGTCACCTTCGATGCGTTCAATGAAAGCCCCGCCTAGACCATCTATTGTGAATGCACCAGCAACCTTTAGTGGTTCACCGCTGGCTACATAGCGCTCAATTTGCTCATCGCCCAGGTTGCTGAAAAATACCTTGGTTTTCGTTACCCGACCGCAGGATTGACCACTGGCCTTATCAATTAGCCAGTGCCCTGAATAAAGTTCTCCAGTTTGACCGCGCATCTTCTTCCAGCGCTCTAAAGCAACCTGAGGATCGTGGGGTTTTCCAAGAATTTCGCCATCGAAATAGAGTGCCGAATCGCAGCCGAGAACTAGCGACTCGTAACTGACCGCCTCCGCCTTTGCTTTGGCCAAAATCAGCGTCAAGGCCTCTGGGCCTTGAGGCTTCTCCTGTGCAACCAAAGCATCTTCATCTACCCCGGGTGAGGTGACATCAAACACCAAGCCGGCATCGGTTAGGAGTCGTTTTCTGGCGGGCGAGGTTGAGGCAAGTAGCAGTTTGGTCACAAACCCAAGGTTAGCTGTGAAACACTTTGCTGGTGAAGCTACGAGTAAGAGTTGAAAAAGTTGCCCATGGCGGCGTATTTGTTGCCCGCCATGAGGGCCGAGTGATCTTTGTTTCAGGCGCCATCGATGGCGAACTGGTTGATGTTGAAGTGGTTGCCGACCAAGGCAAATTCATGCGTGCCGAGGTTGTTGACGTAATCGAAGCGTCTGAGCACCGCCGAAAGCATTTCTGGCCAGCTGCTACCCACGGTGCCGGAGGTGCGGAATTTGGGCACATCGATCTCGGCTATCAGCGTGAACTCAAAACTCAAGTATTACGTGAGGCGCTCTCGCGCATGGCGGGCATCGAGTCCGACGTAATGGTTCAGGGATGTTCGCTTGATGAAGAAACTAACGGATTGCACTACAGGACCAGGGTCCAGTTGAACGTTGACGAGACTGGAACCGCTGGCCCCTTCAAGCCACGAACTAATGAGGCAGTTTTCACAAAGACCTTGCCACTCGCCGTGACAGAAATCGAAGAGCTTGGCCTGCAGCTGAAGAACTGGAATGGCGTAAAGCGCATTTCGATTGCTGCTAGCTCGACAGGTGATCTGCAGTGGATGGTGGATGACAAGGTGAATGGTTCGGAGCGGCTCATCGAGCGCGTGGCTGGGCGAACTTTCCGACTCAGCTCTGGTGCGTTTTGGCAGGTTCACCGTCAGGCTCCAGAAATTCTGACTAATGCCGTCTTTGAGTCGGCAGAACTACTCGGGTTTGACCCGTCAAAACCAAATCTTGACCTTTATGCCGGGGCCGGTCTATTTAGCGCAACCATGAGTGTCAAGTATCCAGGTGCGGATTTCACTGCGGTAGAAAACAGCAAGCAAGCAGTATCTGATGGTTCGAAATCTGCTCGAGACCTGACCAAGTTGAAGTTCATCAAATCCGATGTATTGCAGTATTTGCGTACGCAATCTTCGACCCCCGGCCACTTTGACACCGTGGTCCTCGACCCACCTCGTTCAGGCGCTGCCGGCAAGGTAATCGACCAGCTCGTAAAACTTCAAGCTAGAAATCTGATCTACGTGGCGTGCGATCCAGTTGCCTTAGCTAGAGATCTGAAGTCGCTATCGGCCGCCGGCTACCAACTTAGGGGACTTAAGTCTTTCGATATCTTCCCTCACACTCACCATTTTGAGGCTGTGGCATCGCTCTCTCTTGGCTAGGTTAGATACCTATGGATAAAGTCCGAGTTGCGATAGTTGATGACCATGAGGCGGTGCGCCTAGGTTTCGCTGGCACCTGCGCTCAGTTCGATTTCGATTTGGTTGGTTCTGCACCAACCGTGGACCAACTTTTGGAGCAAATTGAAGGCAAAGACTGTGAAGTGGTGGTCACAGATCTTTCGCTTGCTGACGGTTCCCTAGTAGAAGAAAACGTTCACAAGCTAATCGAGGCAAACACCGCGGTTTTGATCTTCTCGATTGCAGATAAGCCGGCTCTAATGAGAAGTGCCGTCAAAGCCGGCGCAACGGCGATTGTGCCAAAATCGCAGCCGATGGCTGAACTAGCGGAGGCAATTCGCTTGGCTTCTC
The DNA here is from genome assembly GCA_964407995.1 of uncultured Aquiluna sp. Lineage (GTDB taxonomy): Bacteria > Actinomycetota > Actinomycetes > Actinomycetales > Microbacteriaceae > Aquiluna. The sequence continues at coordinate 24,585 of CAYOXP010000003.1, read as the reverse complement.
AGGGCGCAATCATCAACAACTCTGAAACCAGTGCTCTGATCGATGCCGACAAGTTCTTCAAAGATGCAAATCTGTCGCCCCGCGAGCGAGAGGTGCTTTCCCTCTATGCATCAGGCATGAGCCTGAAACAGGTTGCCTATCAATTGCAAATTAAGCAGTCGAGCGCCAAGGAGCACATTGACCGCGTGCGCGTGAAGTACGCGAGATTGGGACGAGAGGCTGCAACCAAGGTGGACCTCTTCAAGCGAGCAGTGGAAGACGGGATTCTCTCGGGAGAGTTGCTCTAGTTGACAACCAGAGACTTATCGAGTGCGGCTTCATCCCGACTTGAATTCATGTTCTCAAAGCTTTACAGCTCGGTTGTAATCATCTCCTTTGTTGAAGTTGTCGCCAATGCAATTGCGCAAAGCCCCCTGCTTACTGGCTGGAGCTGGGCTGCCCTTAGCCTTGTTGCCCTCCCAATACTTGGTATGGCTTATTCGGCATGGCGTCACAACCGACTCGGTTTCTGGCCGCGCCTTCACGGTGTTGCAGCCTTAATAGCTATGTGGGTTTGGCCATGGCTGGTCTTGGATGGCGATGCCCTCCCTGCAGAGTTTCAGCCCTGGATTTGGTGGGTTATCGGAATGGCGACCATTTCTGTCGGAGCAAATGCACCAATCCCCATTGGGACAGGCTATTTAGTCATCGCAACAGTTGCATGGTTCTTTATCGACACAAGCTACTTCGCTGGAAATTCCGACCCATTGGTTTCGCTACAGGACTCGGTTTACCTGTTCTTGGTCGGCGGCACCATAAGTGGATTGTTGGTTATGGTGAAGAGAGCTGCACGAGAGACGGATTTGGCCAACTCAGCTCTAATTCAATCCTCAATCGAGCAGGCTCAGACGGATGCGATTGAACGTGAGAGACAGAGAATCGATGCCTTGGTCCATGATCACGTTTTGAACACCTTGGTGTTGGCATCAAAAGCTGAATCGCGAAACGACCAGGAATCTGTGTTCCATTTCGCTAAGGACTCAATTCTGAGTCTTGAAAAGGCTGCGCAGGAGCCAGAGATGCAGGGTTCCGTAACGCTCCTCGGCTTGTATCGAGCGCTTAGGAAGGCTGCCATCACTATCTTGCCCGACGTGAAAGTTGAAACTCACGTGGCAGGAATGACGAGCTTGCCGAGTTCTGTAGCTCAGGCGATTACAGAAGCAACATTGCAGGCGCTTGACAACGCTAAAAAGCATTCAAGAGCCAAGCAAGTTTCTCTCTCGCTTGGCGTATCGGATACAGACCAGATTTTGATATCAATCAAAGACGATGGCGTGGGTTTCCGAACAGAGAGAATCGGCAGAGATCGTATCGGCATTAAAACTTCAATCATTGCCCGGCTAAATGCGGTCGGTGCGCGGGCTGAAATCGATTCGAGTCCTGGCTTGGGCACCACGGTGACTATTAGGTGGTCAAATTGATTCGCCTGTCTCGTTTTACCCTTATCGGGTTCACTTTGGCTTTTGGTTTGTACCACGCAGTCCTTGGAGTTCTCAACTACATCAACTATGAACTTGGCAACCTCGCACTGTTAGCAATCGCTCTGTACTTAGTTGCCTTGATATTGTCTCTATTCAGCTTTAAAGGCCTAGCGCTTCAGTCCAGATTCGCATATTTCAATCTTGCAATCGCAGCGGTTGTCCCAGCCCTTATGTCTTTTGCAATACCTCCGGAATTGGCATCTGGCTATTCCACCTGGCACGTAGCCGGCATCGCAACTTTGATGGGCATAACAGCCGTTCGGCAGCACCGTTGGATTGCCTGGACTGGCGTGGCCTTTGATGTTGTGATCGTCCTGATCTGGGGAGGATTCGGCATCCTGTTCAACTCGGGTGTAATTGGAGCGGTGATGCTGGTTGCTGCCGCTCACGGCGCTTCCAACACCTTGAGATCTAGTGCCAAGGCTGCTCGCCAATTTCGCGATCAAGAGTTGGCAAACAATGCCGCCCAAGCGGCACGAAGTGCCGCGCGCAAAGAAAGGCAAATCAGAGTTGATGAGGCGCTTGCCACTTCGTTACCTTTTTTGCAGATGCTTGTTGAGAAAAAAGGCAGGCTGACAAACGATGAGAGGGTCGAGGCACTTCTCATCGAGCGCACCTTACGTGATCAAATACGCGGCAGAATGCTTCTAACTCCGGAACTCGTTGAAGCCGTTAGGCAAGCTCGAATTAGAGGCGTCGAAGTTCAACTGCTGGACGATGGCGGCTTAGAAGACGTAGATGAGCAAGAAAAACACGAGTTGCTAGCGAAAATCGCCGAAGAAGTTTCCAAAGTAAATGGTGGAAAAGTGGTTATCCGGGCGGTGCCCGGCGAAGATTGGAAGATCACTTTGGCGGCAATCCGCAAAGAGTCTGACAAGCCCGATCTGTTCATCAGGCTTTAAATGGTTATGGGCGGATTTTCATCCGCCCAACGCCCCCGATGATTTCTCATCAATTCCTCTGGTCCCCTTTGACCTCTGTGAAGAATCTTCAAGCAGTCAACCAGTTTCATCTGGCCTATTAGAAGTTTTTAACCTAAGCGTTACTAACCATTTTGGGGGACAGGCTACTCCAAGCCAGGCTTAGATGAATCAGACCAGTGCGGTGCCAATTCGCCCCTCAGAGTTGCGTTATTGCGGTGCCATGAGGATCGCGGTGTGCCTACGGCAATCCGACCCAAACGTCTTGACTCTTTGATTGCGCTTGCAACCACCGCTGCCGCGGCTGCCTGATCTTCCTCATTCCCGCCTGTTACCTGCAGCAGGTCGAGAATTTCCTGTGTCGAATACTGCTTCATTAGAGCGGAATGTTTCCGTGCTTCTTAGGAGGCAGGCTTGCTCGCTTGGTTTTGAGAGCACGCAAAGAACGAATTACCGCACTTCTGGTTGCTGCAGGTTCGATGATGCCATCAAGCTCACCACGCTCTGCTGCCAAGAATGGGCTGGCGACGTTGTAGGTATATTCCTTTGCCAGCTGGTCGCGAACCTGGGCGATATCGAGGCCCTTTTCTTCGGCCTCCTTGATTTTGTCGCGGAACAGGATGTTGACTGCACCCTGGCCACCCATAACTGCGATTTCAGCGGTTGGCCAAGCCAGGTTTATGTCTGCACCCAGCTGCTTTGAACCCATAACGATGTATGCGCCACCATATGCCTTTCGCGTAATCACGGTGACAAGTGGAACGGTTGCCTCGGCGTAGGCGTAGAGCAGCTTCGCTCCGCGGCGAATCACGCCGGCCCACTCCTGGTCGGTGCCCGGTAGGTAACCAGGGACATCTACCAAGGTAAGGATTGGAATTGAGAATGCGTCGCAGAATCTAACAAACCTGGCAGCCTTTTCACCAGCTTCGATATTCAAAGTTCCGGCCATCTGCTGAGGCTGGTTTGCGACAATGCCGACACTTGAGCCATCGACTCGAGCAAAGCCAACGATGATGTTTGGTGCAAATAGCGGCTGAATCTCTAAGAACTCGCCCTCATCAACAAGTGCCGCAATGATGCTGTGCATGTCGTATGGCTGGTTTGGAGAGTCGGGAATGATGGTGTTGAGCTTTAGGTCTTGCTCGGTGATCTCTAGCTCAGCCTCTGATTGGTAGGTAACAGTCTCTGAGAGGTTGTTCTCTGGCAGGTAGCCAACAAGTGACTTGACGTAGTCGATTGCATCTTCCTCGTCATCGGCGAGGTAGTGAGCAACACCAGATGTCTCATTGTGAGTGCGAGCACCGCCAAGCTCTTCCATTCCAACGTTCTCACCGGTGACAGCCTTGATTACGTCAGGTCCAGTAACAAACATGTTGGAGGTCTTGTCGACCATGATCACAAAGTCGGTCAACGCAGGGGAGTAAACAGCACCACCAGCAGCTGGACCCATGATGATCGAAATCTGCGGGATAACGCCCGATGCCATGGTGTTGAGCTTGAAGATCTCGCCATACTTACCAAGGGCGATAACACCCTCTTGAATACGAGCTCCACCCGAGTCAAGCATTCCAATAAGTGGCACGCCGGTTTTGATTGCAAGTTCCATGATCTTGATGATCTTGTTTCCTGCTGTCTCGCCGAGGGAGCCACCGAAAATGGTGAAGTCCTGTGAATAGATGGCAACCTGTCGGCCGTGAATCGTTCCGACACCGGTTACAACAGAGTCTCCGTAAGGACGCTTGGCATCCATACCGAATGCTGTGGAGCGGTGACGAACGTACTCATCAACTTCCACGAATGAGCCTGGATCTAGCAGCATCTCGATGCGCTCGCGGGCTGTCTTTTTGCCCTTGGCGTGCTGCTTCTCAATTGCGTTCTCGCTGGCCAGGGTAACTGCCTCGTGGTAGCGCTTTTTTAGGTCGGCAAGTTTTCCAGCGGTTGTGGAAATATCTGGGGTTTCAGGCACGAATACTCCTTAGGTGCTTGCCTACTTTATTCTGCAAATCGGATGCTTTTCTTGAATAAAAACTACAAGTAAATCGCGATTTCGTCGTTGATACCTACAAACAAGTCGTGTGCGCTACGGTTTTGTCGTGCAACTTTCTAAAAGCCACTTAGTGGCCCCGACCCTTAGTTACCTCAACGAGGTCGACTCTACGAATCTTGAATTGGCAAGACGGAACTCCTCTTCTGCCCTACCTGATCGAACAGTCCTTGCAGCTGGGCGGCAAACAGCCGGACAGGGTCGATTGGGTCGAGACTGGGTTTCAGAGCCTGGCACATCACTATCGGTGTCAATACTTCTTAGGCCTAAAAATCCCGAGTTAGCGGCTTGGGCAACCCTTGTGGCGGCAGTCAGCGTTCGTCACGCTGTGGAGTTTCTCACAGCCCTCGACCCAAAAGTGAAGTGGCCCAACGATCTTCTGGTTGGAGACAAAAAACTGTGCGGCATTTTGGCTCAACTTCAATCTGATGGCTCGATTGTTCTTGGGGTAGGAATCAACCTAAAAACCCAGGATGGTGCTCCGGAGACAGCCACTTCTCTAGAAGCCTTGGGTCAGGATGTCGAATTTGATGACATGCTCGCTGCTTTTCTGACGGCATTCTTTGCACGTTGGCTGCTCGTCGAAGAAGTCTCGGTTGTTGCAATTGATAAAACTCGCAATGAGCTGATTGAACATTCTGCAACTATCGGCAATCAAGTTCGTGCCATCTTGCCAGGGGGCGAAGAGGTCGTTGGGTTTGCCGTTGACATCGACAAAAGCGGTCACTTGGTCATAAATACCCCGGAACCTCGAGTATTGGCTGCAGCCGACGTTTGGCATCTGCGAAAATAGCCGAAGGGAAAGAAGGTTTGATGCGCGTTGGTGTGATCGGTGGCGGACAGCTCGCCCGAATGATGCAGCCTGCGGCCATCAATCTAGGCATTGAACTCAAAGTCTTTTCAGAGATGCAAAACTCATCCGCCGCATTGGCAACCACCCAGGTGGGCGACTACACAAAATACGAAGAGCTATCTGAGTTCGCCAAGACCGTTGATGTCATTACCTTCGATCACGAACACGTGCCAACCGATTTGCTTTCAAGACTGGTTGCCGATGGTGTTTTGGTGAGGCCAGGGCCAGATGCACTGATTCATGCGCAAAATAAGCTGACAATGCGCCGTCGCCTAGCAGAACTCGGATTGCCACAGCCAGCTTGGCAGTCAGCAAAAACTGCCGAGGATGTCCTAAGTTTTCTCGAGAATTACGGCCCCAAGATCATCGTTAAGACTCCGATTGGCGGCTATGACGGCAAAGGTGTCCGCGTGGTCAGCGAGCTCAGTCAAGTCAGCGACTGGCTCGAGAACATCGCAAGCTTCGGCGGGGAGCTCCTCCTTGAACAAAAGGTCGATTTCGTTAGGGAACTTGCTCAACTAAGCGCTAGGCGACCTTCTGGCGAATTCAAGGCATGGCCCTTAGTTGCCACTTATCAGGCGAACTCTGTATGTTCCGAAGTGATCGCCCCAGCCCCTGCGCCGGCAAACTTTGAAGGTGCGGCAGCAATTGCACAAAAAGTTGCTGCAGGTCTAGATGTCACCGGTGTGATGGCGGTTGAAATGTTTGAGACGGCATCAGGTGAGATTTTGATCAATGAACTCGCGATGCGGCCTCACAACTCAGGTCACTTTTCAATTGAGGGGTCGGTAACCTCGCAATTTGAACAGCATCTCAGAGCCGTGCTGGACTTGCCGCTTGGTTCGGTTGAACCGCGAGCAAAGTATGCGGTGATGATCAATCTCTTGGGGGTCGATGACGCGAATGACTTTTTGCAGAAATATCCTGCAGCGATGACAAAGTTCCCACAGGTCAAGTTCCACCTCTACCAAAAAGCCGCCAGAGCAGGCCGCAAAATGGGTCATTTGACCTTGCTAGGCGAGAACTACGAAGAACTCGTAGCCACCGGCTCTGCCTGCCGAGATGTTTTATACAACCGCTAGATTTAGCCTCAGGAGGAAGTCATGGCAACAGTTGCAATCGTGATGGGATCGGATTCCGATTGGCGCGTGCTCGAGGATGCCGCCAACACCCTGAAGGATTTTGAAGTCGATTTCGAGGTTGAGGTGCTAAGCGCTCACCGCACGCCCGAGAAAATGCTCAACTGGTCGAAGGCGGCGGCTTCCCGCGGTGTAAAGGTTGTTATCGCTGCCGCTGGAGGTGCTGCCCACCTTCCGGGAATGGTCGCTTCGGCCACCTCACTACCAGTTATCGGTGTTCCTGTTGCTCTGTCGAAGCTAGATGGCATGGACTCGCTGCTGTCGATCGTGCAAATGCCTGCCGGAGTTCCCGTAGCAACCGTTTCAATCGATGGAGCCAAGAATGCCGCCCTTCTTGCAATCCGAATGCTGGGTTCGGCAGACGCTGCCCTGATGGCAAAGATGGATGCCTATCGTGCCGATCTCGAGAAGATTGTCGGCGAAAAAAACCAGAAACTAAAAGCCTCGCTCTAGCCCTAGATTTCTAGAAACCCCTATTGCCTCAGGGTTTTTTAAGGATCTCAACCTATGGTTGAAGGTGGCTGGAGGTGAGGCATGCCAAGAATTATCGCTGTAGCGGCGCTTTTAGGCGCCTCGCTCACCCTTACCGGCTGCAGTGTTTTCTATCCAAACTGGGGCGCCACCTCGCTACCGGAAGAAACGCAATCGATAGTTGCCGAACCCACCGAAACCTCTGCCGAGCCAACCGAGACAGTAACTGCTGAGCCCACTGAGGCAACCGCTGAACCTGAGCCAAGTGCTACTGAGACCGTGAAGCGCAAAGAGGTTGATGTAGAGATCATCATGGCGATTCCAGAGCCTGACTACGGAGTACTAACGGTTGTTGCACAGATTCCAACCCTTAGTGAATCGGGCGGCAAGTGCATTTTTAAATTCATCGGTGGCAGCGTTGAGAAGAGTCTTGAGGTCAAGGCTGAACCTTCTTCTGACTACACCCAGTGTTTTCCAATTGAGTATCCATTAGACGAATTGCCTAACGGCAACGGGGTGGTGACCGTTAGTTATGAATCAGAGGGACACTTTGGCACCTCTGCACCGGTTTCGGTGGTAATCGACTAATGCGCAGACTGTTTTCGCTTCTCACATCGATAGCTCTAGTGGCTGTCGGTTTTGTCGCGCAACCTTGGCCTACTCAGCCAGCCCAAGCCGCCCCACCCGGTTCTGCATTTGACCCAGGCTTGATCATCAGTGACAGTGTGTTCTTTGACTTTGGCACTTTAGATCAAGCCCAAATTCAGGCGGTGCTCGACTCCAAAGTCTCTGACTGTAGGGCAACCGACCCAGCCGTTGACTGCCTAAAGACTTACCTTTCAGACATTCCTGAAACCGCAGCCACCGCTGAAGGCGATGTTGGTCCGTGTAAAGCGATTACTGCCAAGACTGGTGCTACTGCCGCCGAGATCATCTACACAATCGCAAATGCCTGCGGCATTAACCCAAAGGTTTTAATTGTCACGCTCCAAAAGGAGCAGGGTCTGGTTACATCTACCAAGCCAACCGAATATATGTATCGTGCGGCCATGGGCTTTGGTTGCCCAGACAGCGACCCAGGCATTTGTGGCAAGGTCTACACCGGTTTGTTTAACCAGCTCTACCGGGCTGCGAAGCAGTTTCGTTGGTACGGAAACCCAGCCGGTTCATTCACCTACTGGAAGCCTGGTCGTACCGTAGCAATGCGCTACAACCCAAAATCATCTTGTGGCACCAAGACCTTTGAGCTGAAGAGTCAGGCGACTGCAAACCTTTACTACTACACCCCTTACACACCAAATGACGCTGCTCTAAATAACCTTTACGGCACCGGCGACACTTGTTCGGCTTACGGTAACCGTAACTTCTGGCGTTTTTACCACGACTGGTTTGGATCACCAATTGGCGGCGGCTACCTGCTGAAAGCAGCAGGTACCGAGACCTACCTAATTGTCGACAAGGTTAAATACCGCGTATCAGACACCAGACTTTTGGCATCGCTTAGACCACTTGGCCCACTGGGTGAGGTTTCGCAGGCTTACCTAGATAGTTTCCAAAATGCTGGCGACATCTACCAGTTAGTCAAGAGCGTGACGTCTGGCGCCTACTTCTTGGTTGTAGACGGCCTGAAGTATTCATTTACCGATTGCTCATTGGCTCAGCAGTATGGCCTTAGCTGTGACCTAGCTACTCCACTAACTGACTCACAGCTGATGACTTTTGTTGATGGTGGCACGCTGTCTCGCCTTGTGACTACCTCAGACGGCACGAAGTACTGGATTGAGAACGGCACCAAGCGTGTGGTTGTCGATGACTTGGCCCTTGCCTCGGTCGGTGCTCAAGCTCTAAGCGCCAGCCCAATGGTGATCGAACAAGTTACTTCACTTACCGCGGGTAATGCCCTAGCTTCCGAGCTGGCACTGTTCGCCATCACGGGTACCAACGATGTGGCACTTGCATCGGGAGGAAAGACATATCGCTTTGTAGCGTCGCTAGACAGCGCGATAAATTTGAGCCAGTGGTTCACAAAGTCAAAGACCTCTATTGAGCTGCAGGCAATCGCCCCGACTATCGCGGGCGACACAATTCGCGGATTCGTATCTGGCCCCGATGGCAAGACTTATGTCCTAACCGCTGGTGGAAAGGTTGCGGTCACCGATCCTGAGAACTGGACCGACCAGATCGTTGCGCTTCCAAGTGCAGTGCTCAACGCAATTCCAGATGTCCAAGGCGCTCTTGCGACACCTGCCGTTGTTACTAGCGCTGGTAATCGCTATTCATACTTTGTCGAGGGTGCAGAGCGCCGGATCGCAACGTCTACTGCGATGACAACCAGATTCTTGGATCTAATCGATCAGCCAAAGACAATTCAGCTACCTCAAGCTGCGATCAACCAGGTATCGAGTGTCGGCACTGGCTTTGCTCCGGGGTCGATTATCAAGGCCAACGGAACCACCACTCTGTATTTGGTCGATGACCTAACTCGCAAGGTGCAACTGGCTTCAACTGCGCAAGCGACTAACGTCTCTGACTCCAAGGTGTTTAGCTTTGACAAGTCGGATGTAAACAAGCTTGAGACCAGAACCGGATTCAGCTCAATCAAGGTGCAATGCGATGGCCACACTTATTTGATTGACCGTGGAACCCTCTATCCAATTTCCCCTGAGGCGGTTCAAGAATTCCCTGGTGAACCATACCCGCTTGCCACCTCGACATGCGCTTCCATGAAAGTTTCTGATCGAGTAGTAGGTCAGTTCTTGCGTGATGCCAAAGGCGTGCTTTACTTCGTAGAGGGAGGCAAGCGCAGCAAGATTTCTTCTTGGGCTCACTTCGCAACTCTGCGTGGCGACGGCCCTGGCTACATTCAGGCAACCAACTACTTTGCGGCAAAGATTCCAATTTCAGGCAAGGCACCTGCAACTGTTCAGTTAGCTTCCCTTGAGGGCACCCCAACTCCGGTCTTCGATGAGTTCACATTCATCGGTGCCGTGCCAGAGGTGGTTGCACCAAAGCCTGCTGTAACCCCGACCCCTACTCCAACACCGACTCCAACCGTAACTCCCTCTCCATCGCCAACGGCTACGGCAGCTGCGGAGCAGACCTACAAAGTAGTTTCCGGTGACACTTTGAATGCGATTGCTGCGAAGTTTGGCGTATCGGCAACTCTGCTGCAGACCTACAACAACATCACTGATCCAAGGCTGCTTCGCATTGGGCAGGTTCTAAAGATTCCAGGCACTGCCTCAACCGCTACAGCAACCCCAACACAAACACCAACTCCAACACCTACACCCACGCCGACCGCAACCGTTGAGCCTCAACCAGAGGTGGCTGCCGAGGTCGAGTATCGGGTTCAGTCGGGCGATACTTTGTGGTCTATCGCCTCAAAGTTTGGTTTGAGCATGGCAAGGCTTCAGGAGTACAACTCAATTTCTAATGCCGCGTACATCCGAGTTGGTCAGCTATTAAAGATCCCAACCTCAACCTCAGAAGTGGTGGCTGAGGCGGCATCGACCCCCACTGCATCAGCTACACCTGAGCCAGTCGTCAAGACCTACACAATCAAATCCGGAGATACCCTTTGGGGAATTGCTCGTAAATTGGGTGTTAGCTCAACTGCTCTGGCTGAACTGAACAACATCAACAACGCAAACTACATCCGCGTTGGTCAGGTGCTAAAAGTTCCTAACTAGCATCCCAGGCGGACTGGACGATTTCTTTCAGTCCGTTCTTGGCCGAAAAGCCCAGGACATCGCGTATGCGATCAACATTTGCAACCAATCTAGGCGGATCGCCCGCGCGACGGTCGCCAAGTTTGACCTCAAAGTCAATGCCGCTTGCAATCTTTAGTTCATCAAGAACTTCAATTACGGATGCACCCTGACCGGTGCCAACATTGAACGTGTCGAACGGTCTTTCATCGCGACTCAGGTAATCGACTGCTGCGACGTGGGCGTCGGCGAGGTCAGCGACGTGCACGTAGTCACGTATGCAGCTGCCGTCTGGGGTTGGATAGTCGGTGCCGAATACCACGGGGGCCTTATTTGCCTTTAGGGCATTGATGGCAATCGGAATCAGGTTGAGTGCAGCGGTGTCGGCAAGTTCTGGGTGGCCAGTTCCGGCAACATTGAAGTAACGCAGATTCACTCCACGAAGACCCCAAACTTTAGCGTTGAGCATCATCCACTCGCCAATCAACTTGGTTTCACCGTATGGATTGATCGGCCTGCCCGGGTAATCTTCGGTAACAGTTTCGACGTCAGGCATGCCGTATGTCGCGGCAGAAGAAGAGAAAACGAGCTTCTTCACGCCAGTCTCCTTCATAGCCAGCAGCAAGTTTGCGAGTCCACCAAGGTTGTCTAAGTAATACTGTTCTGGCATCTCAACCGACTGTCCAACCTGCTTACGAGCAGCGAGGTGGATCACGGCATCAAATTTGTGCTCATTGAACAGATTCACCAGTAAATGCTTGGCATCGGCACTTGCCAGCTCTAGCTCCACGAGGAGGCAGTCAACGCGATTTGATAGCCCCGTTGAGAGGTTATCGACGACAACGCATTGGTGTCCAGCAGCTTGCGCAGCACGGACAACATGGGACCCGATGTAGCCGGCGCCGCCGGTGACCAGAAGTTTCATGGTTCAAGGCTACCTTGATGGTTTACTAACAATTTGCCTCTCGCCGGAAAAACTTCAACTTGACACGGGCATAATTACAACGGTGTAATTACACCTAATAAGTTTCACAAGAAAAGGGGTGAAGGCATGGAACAGCGCGGTCAGGTGCCTGCAAACTGGTTCATCGATGTGCTCAAGCTGGGGGTAGCTGGCGCATATTCAGACGGTGAATCCGATCCACTTGCTTGGCAAGAGGACGCACTATGCTCCCAGACTGACCCAGAGGCCTTCTTCCCTGAAAAGGGTGGTTCAACCCGAGACGCAAAGCGCATTTGCGCTCAGTGCACCGTCAAGAGCGAATGCCTTGAGTACGCGCTGAAGAACGATGAGCGCTTCGGTATCTGGGGTGGCCTTAGCGAGCGCGAGCGTCGCCGTCTGCGTAGGCGCGCCTAACACGTCGTGGCCTCGCTCTCTGTAGCGGCCATAGTCGTTTCCCACGGCCAAGCCGATCTTTTAGCAAAATCGCTTGAGGCGATTGCCGGCCAAAGCCATCCCATCCAACAGGTAGTTGTTGTTGAGACTGGGGCAGACGAAGCTTCAATCCAGTTAGCCAAGAGCTTTGGCTTTGCGGTCGTAACCCCCGGTGATATCAAGCTAGGTGCAGCAATCCAGGCCGGAATCAATTCGCTTGCCCAAGTCCCTGGTTGGTTGTGGATCATGCACGACGACTTGATTCCAGACTCAAATGCTCTTTCGCAAATGGCCAGAGCGGCTGAAATTTCGCCGTCGGTGGCGATTATTGGACCAAAACTTCTTGAGGCCAATGACTCCATTCAGATCCAGCAGATGGGCCTTACTGCAACAAAAACCGGTAGGCCATTCCTATTGGTTCAAAGGGAGTATGACCAGGGTCAACACGATAAGGCGGGGGATACCCTCAGCGTTTCGACCGCCGGCATGCTGGTCTCTCATGGAGTTTGGCAGCAGCTAGGCGGCCTAGATGACACCACCCCACCCCTTGCTCAAGACCTCGAGTTTGGCGCTAAGGCGAGAATCGCAGGCTATCGAGTAATCGTTGAGGCCTCGGCAAAGATGCACCATGAGTCTTTGGCGATGCGGGGCCAAAGGCCTAAGCGCTGGCTCGGCGGGTCGGTAAAGAGTGCACTCTCCAAGGCCCATCTTCACATCGCGACTTTGATGATGCCGCTTCCAATCGTGGTTCTGATGTATCTGGCCCTTCCTGCGATCGTTTTGGCTTCGGTCCCATTTCACCTGATTGCAAAGCAGCCGTCGAGAATTTTCAGTCAACTTGCGGGTTGGGTTTGGGCATGGCTGCACGTTGCGCAACGTTTTGCTGCCCGATCGAGATTCAGATCGCTTGGTAACACAAAGATTTTGAAGGGGCTCTTAGCGACCGGCAAGCAACTTCGAGCTCGACGTAAATCCAGATTCGAGCCTGAACCAGAGATCAGCTTGGCTGACCAACCCCCGGGTATTTTCCGCAGTAATTCGGCATGGTTTGTACTTTTACCAATAGTCGCAGCCATAGGTCTTTGGCCTCAGGGTGCTCTTACCGCAAATGGTTTACTGCCACTTGGGCAGAGCTTTTCTAAGGTATTTGCCGCAACCGGAGTGAACACCCAGCAGTACCTGCAGGGAGTTGTGGCTCCGTCCGACCCGTTTACCTGGTTCCTGGCTTTGACGGCCGCGATTTGGCCGAGTAATCCATCGCTAAGTTTTTCTGCGGTAGTTTTTGCCGCTCCTGCAATTGCCTTCTTTGGGGTTTGGTTCTTAGCCAAACAGTTAGTTGGGAAGGCCTGGGTAATTACCTTGGCTGCTCTTGCCTACTCGCTCAGCCCGCAACTCTTGATGCTAGTTGCCGCAGTAAATCCAGTCGAGCTATTGGCCGCAAGCACCCTGCCTTGGGTAGCGGGCTTTGCCTTCAGAGCATTTGATGCCTATAACTCGGCGAGGGCTTGGCGTTGGGTCGGTGTGACAGGTTTGGCCCTAGCCATGCTGGCAACCTTGAGCACTGTTTTGTTTTTCCTTTCAGGGCTGGTCGTGCTGGCACTTGCATTTGCAAGACCAAGGAGATTCTTTATTTTGATTTGGGCCTTACTGCCGGGAATCGCACTTCTCTACCCTTGGGCCACCTTCGCATTGCAAACTAAAAACCTTGCGCTGCTGACGACTTCAAGCGCCTTTGCCGCAGCGCCGCAGAGCTTGAGTCTGGTCGACCTGGCCGTGCTTGGCATGCTCGCACTGATGGCCATAGCAAGTTGGTTCAAAGTTAATTCAGCCAAAGTGGCCTGGCTTTGGGTTTGTGCAATTGCAGCACTTGCGGCTAGCTGGTATCAGCCAATTGCCGGTTCAAGACCACTAGTGCTTGCCTCGATTTTGGCCTTGCTGGTTGCTGCAGCCATATGGCTTGCCACAATCAAAGCCAAGGCATTGCAGATCGCAGCTGCCTCAATCGGCAGCGGATTGGCGCTTGCTTCTGCTGTTATTTATGGGCCGTTGAACCAAGAGGATCCAGCGTGGTCAAACACAAGGGTCATGCCAGCGCTGGTCGTGGCAGCCAGCGAGCTGGATTCTGGTGTTCGCACTCTCGTCATCGATGCCTCGGAAGAGATCTCTGCCGATTACGTCTGGAACTCAGGGCTCACTTTGGAGCGAGAATCCTTGTTGACAAACTTCCTCTCACAGGATTCAGAAGTTACAGGCCAAATTGCTCAGGCGACTGGAAATCTAGTTGCCGGGAACACGGAAGGCTTCAATCAAGTCGCCGAAGAGTTGAGAGTGGACTTCGTTTTGGTTACCGGGTCGAACCCGGAGGCCCTTATTTCCGTTGGCGCAATTGAAAGCCTCCAGCCCGCAGGTGAATCGGAATTCGGATCCTTATTCCGGGTTGAGGATCCAGCCATTGGAAAAGTTGCAATCGAGAAGGGATTGCGAAATTACCAGCTCGCAGCATTTGCCATTTTCGGGTTGCTTGCGATACCAACCAGGGCTTCAATTCGTGGATATCGTCGAGTGAAAAGTGGCGGTAAGAAATGAAGCTTTGGCTGAAGATTCCAATCGCACTATTGAGCACTGGAGCATTGGCGGCAAGTGCTTACTTGAGTCTTGGCTCGAGCCCGGTACTAGTGGCAGAAAAACCTGGGCCCGTGACCGTGGGGACCACTCCACTGCCTCTAACGATTTACTGCCCAGGCCCACTTGCTGAACTTGGTGGGGAAGATGGCACTGATCTGGGTAGCTTGGCGCTGATTGGCAAGTCAAAAATCTGGTCTAGCAACACCGCAGCCCAATTGGCAGCACCAATCCCTGAAGAAATTGAAGCTGGCTCAGTCATTTCCTTGTTGAGCAAGGAGCAAACCACAGCCGCAATAAGTGCAAATCAGACGCAGGTTGTAGATCGTCAGCGAATGGTCGGCATTGCGGCAGCCAACTGCTCAAAACCTCTAACCAAAGGCACGTTCGCAACGGGCATGGCCTCCGTTGGTAGGGAATCGATTCTCTTTCTAGCAAACCCTTTCGAAAATGAAGTTCAGGTTTATCTCGAGATTGCTTTGACCAGCGGAACTAAAACACACCTGGTCACACTTGCCGGGTTTGAGCAGCAGCAAATCTCGCTTGCCGCATTTGTCGAAGCCGAGCCAAATTTCGCACTGAGTTTCACCACCAATGGCCCACCAGTCTCGGCCACCATGCAACTGAGAACCAGCAGCGGCCTGACTGCAACCGGCGTGGATATAGTTCCGGCCACTCAGGTGTCCAATCAGATTTGGATTCCTGGATTAGCTGTATTTGAAGATTCCTACCAGGCGCCATCGCTTCGACTGTTCAATCCAAATGCGGACCAGGCCACTGCACGTGTCACCTTTATAGGTGTTGGAAATGATTCTGATGTCTTTGAAACCACTATCGAACCGGGCCAAGTTTTGAATCTTGATCTCGACTTACCAGTTGGCGAGTACCTGGTTCACATCGAGTCCGAGATCCCGCTCGGTTCGGCCATTTGGTCACAGCGGCTCGGTGAGACTTTAGATTTCACTTGGTTGGTGCCAGCAGAAGAATTTGCGGGGTCGCTGTTTATTCCAGTTCCGCAACTCGAGAGCGAATTGGTAATTGCGAACCCAGCCTCTAACCCCATAACTGTTGCAATGCAAAACGCTGGCAGCTACACCTCGTTGACAATTCCTGCGGAGTCTCAAGTTCGAACTAGGGTGCAGTATTCATTGGTCGAACTGCAATCAAATGATGCCTTCTTGGCGACCTTGCAGATTGTAAGTAAAGCCGGCTATGCCGTGATTACCCCAACCGAAAATGAGAATTTAGGCTCTGATCTCGAGATTTTCGTCCGCTAGGGGTGGATTAGATCCCATGGATCCTTGTCGATTAGGGCCGCGGCTGCGGAAATTACTGCATGTTCGATGTGGATTCTTGGATCAGGCAGCCGCTGTCTACCAAAGCGCTCAATTGGGATTCGATAAAGAATTATGCTGTTGGTCGATTTTCTCGCGATCCAACGCCTCACCGGTTCACCTTCAACGATTGCCGGAACATCTTCGATTCGCCAAGACAACGTTGCAAAATCTTCCGGGTAGCTGTCGCGGAGATATTCGCAGGTGTCGGCAACCACCGACTCAAAGAAACCTTGACGCTGAATTCCGTGGTCAAAAAGTTTGCTGGGGAGCGGCCTTCTCAAGCCTCGACCGTGTCGATCGCGATGCTGTGCCGAAGTATTTCCCACCAGGTCATTGTATTCTTGGCAGGCTAGTTCAGTATTAGGGGATACCTCCGCGTGATTCGCTTCAGTGATTTTGTAAAAACCTATGACGTTAGAGGTTTGGTTGGCTCGCAGCTAACTCCGGCGGTAGTTGAGAGTTTTGGCGCTGCATTTGTCGATGTTTTAGAACTTGAGGGAAAGCACCTCGTTATTGGGCATGACATGCGCGATAGCTCTGATGAGTTTGCTGCAGCATTTGCCTTAGGTGCCTCAAAACGAGGTGGCAACCCGCTGATGCTAGGGCTTTGCTCGACCGACATGACCTACTTCGCCTCAGGCAAGTTGGATGTGGCATCGGTAATGTTCACGGCTTCGCACAACCCGGCAAGCTATAACGGCATGAAATTTTCCAGAGCGGGAGCCTTGGGCATCGGCCTCGATTCAGGCCTGGCTGAAATCCGTGATCGGGCACAAAATTACTTTGATAACGGCATTACCTCGGTTGCGGAACTGGGTGAAAGCAAGGCAATCAACCTAACTCGCGACTACGTTGAATACCTTCGCAGCCTGGTTGATCTTTCTGAGGCAAAGCGTCTCAAGATTGTGGTCGATGCGGCCAACGGCATGGGTGGATTCACCGTTCCCCTGGTATTGGGTGCCGAGGCTGGATTGCCTGCCTTGAACCTAGAAATAGTTCCGCTTTATTTCGAGCTTGACGGCACCTTCCCTAACCACGAAGCAAACCCACTGCAGGTTGAAAACCTTCGCGATTTGCAAAAGGCGGTTGTTGAGCATGGAGCGGATCTAGGCCTCGCATTTGATGGCGATGCAGACCGCTGCTTCGCGGTTGATGAAAAGGGTGGTCTCGTAAGCCCATCTGCACTAGCTGCAATTGTCTCGGTTAGAGAGATTGAAAGAGTCATGGCTCTCGGCGAGAAAGATGTGACGGTGCTTCACAATCTCTTGACCTCAAGAATTGTTGAACAGAAGATTGCCCAGGCCGGTGCAACGCCATTTAGAACCAAGGTTGGCCACTCGCTGATCAAAGAGCAGATGGCTGCCACCAAGGCGGTTTTCGGTGGTGAGCACTCGGCGCACTATTACTTCCGTGACTTCTGGGGTGCAGACAACGGAATGCTTGCTGCCTTGCACCTTATTAGCGAGCTAGCTAGCTACAACGGCAAGATGAGCGAGCTATCCCAAAGCTTCACTCCTTACTTCTCCTCTGGCGAAATTAATTCAACGGTTTCCGACCCTTCGGCTGCTCTAGAGCGACTAAAAGAAGCTTTCCCGCAGTGCGAAACAGAGGCCTTCGACGGGGTTACATTCTCTTTCCAAGATGAGAATTCTTGGTATTGGTTCAATGTTCGCTCGTCAAATACCGAACCATTGCTTAGACTTAACGTGGAATCCGACCACGAGGCCTTGATGGTTGAGATTCGCGACAAAGCAATCCAAGTAATTAGAAACGGATAAGTTTCGCGAAAAGAAAGGCCTCGAACCATGTCTTCGACCCTGACTCAAATTGACTTTAAAGTAGCCAACCTTCAGCTTGCAGAAGCTGGCCGCCACCAGATCCGCCTGGCCGAAGCAGAGATGCCGGGACTGATGGCGTTGCGTGAAGAATTTGGCCCTAAACAGCCACTAAAGGGCGCACGTATTGCCGGCTCACTTCACATGACCGTGCAGACTGCCGTGCTTATCGAGACTCTTCGCGCACTAGGTGCATCTGTGCGTTGGGCAAGCTGCAACATTTACTCGACGCAGGATGAGGCAGCTGCGGCAGTTGTAGTTGGTTCAGGCACCGTGGAGGAGCCTCAAGGTACTCCGGTATTCGCTTGGAAGGGCGAAAACCTAGAAGAGTACTGGTGGTGCACCGAGAAGATCTTTGACTTTTCTTCCGAAGGGTTCGACGGCCCAAACCTGATCCTCGATGACGGCGGAGACGCAACCCTTTTGGTTCACAAGGGTGTTGAGTTTGAAAAAGCCGGCTCAGTGCCACCGGCAGGCGCAGATGATTCTGAGGAGTACCGCGTGGTACTTGAGGTGCTTCGTGAGTCACTAAAGCGCGACGCTAGTTATTTCACTCGCATTGCCAAGGACATCCAGGGCGTATCCGAGGAGACCACTACCGGTGTACACAGGCTCTATGACTTCGCCAAAGAAGGCCGCCTACTCTTCCCTGCAATCAACGTAAACGATGCTGTGACCAAGTCGAAGTTCGACAACAAGTACGGTATTCGCCACTCGCTTCCAGACGGCCTCAACCGTGCAACCGACGTTCTAATGGGTGGCAAGGTTTGCTTCGTTGTTGGTTACGGTGACGTTGGCAAGGGTTGTGCCGAGGCACTCCGCGGCCAGGGTGCTCGCGTTATCGTTTCTGAAATTGACCCGATTTGCGCACTTCAGGCGGCAATGGATGGCTTCCAGGTAACCACCCTGGAGTCGGTTATCGATCAGGTTGACATCTTTGTGACCGCAACCGGAAACGAAAACGTGATTCGCCCAGAGCATGTTGAGAAGATGAAGAACCTGGCGATCTTGGCAAACGTAGGTCACTTTGACAATGAAATCGACATGGCTGGAATCTCAAGGATTGCTGGTATCCAGAAGGTAGAGATCAAGCCTCAGGTTCACGAGTGGAGACTGGCAAACGGCAAGGCGATTCTGATTCTTTCTGAGGGTCGCTTGATGAACCTCGGTAATGCCACCGGTCACCCATCATTTGTAATGTCAACCTCATTCTCTAACCAGGTGCTAGCACAGATTGAGCTTTACACCAGGGCAGCTGAGTATGGACTAGGCGTTCACATCATGCCGAAAGAGCTAGATGAGAAGGTTGCCAGGTTGCATCTTGACGCACTTGGAGTTCAACTAACTAAACTCTCAGAGCGCCAGGCACGCTACATTGGTGTAAAGGTAGAGGGACCTTATAAGGTGGACCACTACCGCTACTAGAAGGGATCGCGCAGGTGTCTTACAAGATTCTGGTTGTTGATGATGACGATGCACTGCGCGAAATGGTCGGTCTGGTGCTCTCCGGTGCCGGCTATGAACCAGTCTTTGCAGCTGATGGAATCAGTGCCGTAGAGGTATTCAAGAACGTTGAGCCAGATCTAGTTCTGCTCGACATCATGTTGCCAGGTCAGTCTGGTATCGAGGTCTGTAAGCAGATTCGCGCTCTCAGTGGAACACCTATCGTGATGCTGACGGCCAAGGGCGACACTGAAGATGTGGTCTTAGGGCTCGAGGCTGGTGCAGATGACTACGTCGTGAAGCCACACAACGGCGCCGAGCTAGTTGCTCGAGTCAAGGCCAGGTTGCGCCCACTGGGCGACGACAGTGGCATGATCCAAGTCGGTCAGCTTTCTATGGACCCGAGGTCTTTTGAGGTGAAACGCGGCGATATCGTGCTTTCTCTAACTCCTTTGGAGTTCAAACTTCTGCACACCTTGGCGTCCAAGCCATCCCAGGTATTTAGCCGCGAAATGCTGCTAGAGCAGGTATGGGGCTATCAGTACAAGGCCGACACCAGGTTGGTCAATGTTCACGTTCAGCGCCTGAGGTCTAAGGTCGAGGAAGATCCAGAAAATCCAAAGATCGTGATGACTGTTCGCGGACACGGATACCGGGCTGGTTCAGACACTCCGTGATCTCGCTGCTTCGGCGGTCGCTTACTGCAAGAACCGTATTTGCCACAATCACCCTCAGTGCCATTTCCTTAGTCGCCTTGGGTGGATTTCTCTCCTACTCGTTGGCAAATAGCTTTTACCAAAATCGCCTAAATCAGGTTTTGAGCGAGACCGAACGAGCGGTTAGTTCGGTGCAGGGCACCATTGCGGCCGCATCGTTGACGGATGAGACAGCGCTCCAAACGCTTATCAACTCGGTGGTTCCCTCACTCGAGATTGCGGGGTCTTCTGGAGCCAGACAGGTGGCGCTGCTTAGAAGCCCGGGCCAACCTCAGTTGCAATCTTTTCAGTCACCAATTTCACAAGACCTAGATCTGAACACCATCCCCTCAGAGCTCAGGGAGGCCGTTAGGGCTTCGAGTGGAATCCTCACCTACACTCCAGTTTCTCTGATTAGAAATTCGCTGATTGTTCCAGGTATTACTGTTGGCGCACCGCTAACTCTGCCGTTGGCTGGCTCCTTTGAGCTCTATTTGGTTTTTGACCTTGCCCCAGAGCAACAGGCCCTAGCAACGGTTCAAAACGCTCTTGCCATAGGTGGTCTTGTGATGTTGGTTTCAATTTCACTAGTGAGCTATTTGGTCACCAGGACAATCGTTAAGCCGGTTGAGCAGGCGGCGCTCGCGGCAGAGTCGCTCTCGGAAGGTCAGCTGGATGTTCGACTGGGTGAAAAGGGCAGCGACGTGCTTGCGGTTCTGGCAAGGTCGTTCAACAAAATGGCCGGTAACCTGCAGCAGCAAATTCAGCAGTTGGACTCACTTTCAAGGATGCAGCGACGCTTTGTCTCTGATGTTTCGCATGAACTTAGAACCCCAATGACCACCATTAAGTTGGCTGGGGAAGTGATTTTTGGCAACCGAGAGAAGTTAGATCCCGCGCTTGCGCGCTCTGCGGAACTAATGCAAAACCAGATTGAGCGCTTTGAAAAGCTCTTGGCTGACCTGCTGGAAATTTCAAGATATGACGCCGGAGCCGTTACGGCTGATATTGAGATTCAAGATCTCAATGCCGTGGTGGGTGCAGCAATTGCCAGCATCGAGCCTTTGGCGAATAGCAAGCAGACTGAAATCAGCGTGGTGCTTCCACCAAAGGCAGTAGAGGCTGAGTTTGATGCCAAGCGAATTGAGCGACTGCTGCGCAACCTTCTTAGCAACGCTGTCGAGCACGGTGAAGGTAAGCCAATAGTGGTTGAGGTTGGCGAAAATGCGCAGGCGGTTGCGGTGTGTGTGACAGACCACGGGGTGGGCATGTCAAAGCAGCAGCTGGAGAGAATTTTTGATCGTTTCTGGAGGGCAGACCCAGCTCGTCAGCGGAGTGTAGGCGGTACCGGCCTCGGTCTTGCTATCTCTAAAGAGGATGCAATCTTGCACCGCGGCTGGCTGCAGGTTTGGTCAAAGCCACAGCGCGGTTCTAGCTTCCGCCTTACCTTGCCAAAGCGCAGTGACTCTGTGATTGCAAACTCACCACTGCCGCTGCCACCGAGATCGATGGAGCTGTGATGAAAAGACTTGTTGCGGCATTATCGATCCTTCTACTCTCGGGTTGCGCAACCTTGCCAACCGAGATTGACATTAAAAGCGGCCCTGAACTCGTCGCACCTGAGCAAAATGAACTCAGTTACTACACACCAACCGGGCCAACCGAAGGAGCGAGTTCTCAGGAGATCGTGTCCGGCTTTCTGGCTGCCGGCACCGGACCTCAAAACGACTATGCAGTTGCAAGGCAGTATCTAACCGCTGAATTTGCCCAGCGTTGGAATCCTGAATCCGGGGTGGTTATTCGCACTGGCGTACCGGTCTTTCAAGCTTCTGGCGACACCTTGCAAACCGTTGAAATCGGTGTAGGAGCCAGGGTTGATGAACAGGGTAGGTACGTCGATGCGGAGGCTGGAGAGCGAACTTCACTTCGTTTCCAGCTTGTGAAAGAGTCAGGTGAATGGCGAATCGCATCGGCTCCAAACCTCACGGTGGTAACTTCACCGGTTTTCTCGGTTGTATTTAGCGCTTTCCCGGTCTACTTCCTAGATTCGAATCAGAGCAAACTAGTGCCTGACCTTAGGTGGTTCCCGACCAGAGCTTCAACCGGCACCAAGCTAGTTAATGCCCTGTTGGCCGGGCCCTCAGACTGGTTAGCTGAAGCGGTAACTACTGCCGTACCGAACGGCACAAAGCTCACCATTGATGCGGTGAGTGTTCAGCAGGGTGTTGCGAAGGTTGATTTCGATTCAACTGCCCTGAATGCCTCTGCGATTGAGCGCAGATTGATGTTGACCCAACTGCGCTCCACATTGTTGCAACTAGCTGGGGTTATTGACGTCTCGGTATCGATAAACAACTCACCTCAAGAGATTGTCCCAACCCAACTCCAGTCCGCGATCAGCGGTGGCCCAGTCTTCATAGCGAGAGATTCCGGGGTCTATCGAGTAAATGCGGGTGATAGTGCCCCTCTGGGCGGCACGTCGAATTTCCTGGCCAGTAATGAGATTTCTAAATTCGCCGTAACCTCGGGTGGGAATCGGGTTGCTTTCGCCACCGAAAAAGGTGTTTTCGAGACCACGACTTCGGGGCTAAACATCCGAAGTGCCAAAGTTTCAGATCACAAGGGCCTAGTCGAATTGTTCTATGACGATTGGGGCTACCTCTGGCTTATACCCGCGGACTTCAATGAACCGCTGACTCTGATTTCGGCTCAGGGTGAATCGCGAAATCTTACGGATGGTGCAAAGACAAATCGCCTGGGCTATCGAGTGAGCAGCGAAGGGGTTCGAGTGGCGCGAATTTTGGAATCAGAAAATGGGTCAGAGGTCTCGGTTCACGGCGTGATGCGTGACAGTCGGGGTTGGCCAATTCGCCTGGTGGGTGATCTTTCCGTCAATAACGTCCTGGGTGATGCAATCGCAATTACATGGCAGCAAAACGCGATTCTAAGAGTCCTGGAGCGAACCACTTCGGGTCTAACTGCACTAAGTGATTACCCGGTAACAGGACCTCGAAACCAACTGACAATGCCGCCGGTTGCGGGATCCGAGATTACCGAGGGACCTTCTGGTCTTTCGACCTACATGCTTACCGAACAGAATGAAGTTTGGGTCTTGACCGGGACTGCGTGGCGAAGACTGACTAGCGGTGTCTTGGCAGTTTCTACAGACGGATAGTCAACTCGCTTTTTCACATTTTTGCAAAGCTGTCGTAGGCGCTTGTCAACGGCTATCAGCATTAGCGCATGAAGTTTGTAGTCAATCTCCTTTTCCCGACTAAGTGCGAAATCTGTGGATCAGGCAGGGAACCGCTTTGTGAAAGCTGCACTCCGGTTGCCATGCCGAGAAAGGTTTCAGGTTTTGAGTTCCCGGTCTGGTCGATGGTCCCACTGGGGGAGAACTTGCAGAGGCTAATTCGCTCCTACAAAGACGATCAAATCTTGAGTCTCGAAAAGTACCTAGTTGAACTCGTAAGACCCAATTCTGAAATATCTGACCCAGATGTCCTACTCGTAGTTCCGCCAAGAAACCGCCGCAATTACCGTAAGCGCGGATTTGATCCGGCCTATCGGCTGGCGAGAAAGATCTATGGGCCGGGGCGAAAAATCCAGATGTTGAAACTGAGTCGCGAGGTTGAAGATCAACGCGAACTGACCGGTCATTTCAGAAGGCAAAACTTACTAAACGCATACTCTGCAAATTGCCAGGCCGGGACCCGAGTAGTGCTATTCGATGATGTGCTAACGACAGGCTCAACACTTCGAGAAATGGCACGTGCTGTTGAATCCGCAGGGGGCAAAGTGCTTGCAGCCTGTGTGTTAGCTGAAACAATTTCCAATTTTTAGCACCTGCAAGAACAAATAGGCGTAAGTTGTTTTTGTAGGCAATGTAGCCCACCAATTGGAGGTAAAAATGGAACTCAGAATCACAGCCAAAAACCTCACCGTATCGGACCGTTTCCGAGATTATGTAAGTGAAAAAGCTGGAAAAGTCGAACAGTACTCACACCGCCCACAAGAGCTCAACATCAAGGTCACACGTTATGAGCGCAACCGAAATGCTGGAGCTGAAGATCAGGTAGAAATTACGGTCTACGAACCTGGGCATGTGGTCAGGGCAGAAGCCAAAGCCTCAGATAAGTTCGCAGCTTTTGATATCGCATTTGGAAAACTCGTTGAACGTCTTCGCCGCTATGCCGACAAGCACAAAGTTCACCGCGGTGGCGGTCACCACCACGTCTCTGCCCAGGAGCTAGCAGCAACAGATTTTGCGGGACTTGACATCAAGCCTGCAGACCACGACCTGATCACTGGACCCGTCGCAGTTGTCGCTGAGGATGAAGAGCCAGATTTCGGCGAATCGCCAGTTGTTATTAAGAACAAGGAATTTGAAAAGGTACCGATGACTAGAGACGAAGCCATCGGCCATATGGAGTTAGTTGGTCACGATTTCTACCTTTTCCATGACGCCGAAGCAGATCGTCCAGCAGTGGTTTATCGTCGCAAGGGTTGGAGCTACGGGGTTATCTCGCTGACCTAGTCTTAGGCTTCGCCAGCTAGAATGGCAGCCGAAACTCGAGGAGTATCTATTGGCTTCATTTATTGACAAGCTGCTGCGCGCTGG
>CAYOXP010000002.1:39630-42880 GCA_964407995.1 uncultured Aquiluna sp. | reverse complement strand
CTGGCGCCATCTGACTATTTCAACTTAGGTTCGTATTCGACTTAGTACTTTGAGTCGATACGAGCTGCAGCGTCAGCCCAGGTTGCACGACCAGCTACGTAGTCGGTACCTGCAGCCCAGAACTCTGCGTTAACCTCAGCTGGCATCTGGTCTGAACCATCGAAGCCGAAGACAGCAGCAGCAGCCATTGCCTCACCGATCTTGCGGTTTAGCTCGTTAGGGTACAGAGCTGAATCGAAGGTCTTGTGAGGGGAGATTGCACCAGCAGAAACCATGTCTACTAGTACTGCATCGCTAGCGATGAAAGCAGCAACCTTTGCAACATCCTGGTCAACGTGACCATCGAATACTGCGAATAGGTCTCCACCACCGATTACACCTGCCTGAGCACCCTCAGGGGTAGGTAGTGAGAATGCGTCGAAGTGGCTGTAGTCACCAGCAGCAACCTCTGCCTGAATGTCCTCAGGAGTGAAGCCAACGATGAATGAACCCTGACGTAGCATGAAGCACTGTCCAGCAGCCTTGCCACCGGTCTCGAATAGAGGTGCAGTGTTGCCGAATGAGTCAGCAGCCATACCAACACCGCCACCGTTAACCTGGCCGTCAGCTAGTAGACGAGCTGAAACGTACTCAGCAGCCTTGGTAACCTCAGGAGAAGCGAAGGATAGGTCGCCAGCGATCCATGAAGCGTAAGCCTCTGAACCGTTGAACATTAGAACGTACTGCTCCATCCAGTCGGTGAATGCCCAACCAGTTGCGCCACCTGACTCGATACCTGCACACCATGGGTAACCAAGACCCTCAGCAACAATCTTTGCCTCAAGTGCCTGTAGCTCAGCCTCAGTGGTAGGAACGGTTAGACCGTTTGCCTCAAACTCAGTTGGGTTGTAGAACACAAGTGACTTCATGTTTGCAGAAACTGGTAGACCGTAAAGTGTTCCGTCTACAACTGCTAGCTGGTCCCAACCAGGAACCAAGGTTGCCTGTGCAGCAGAAACGTCAAATACGTCAGCTAGTGGAACTAGGTAGTCAGAAAGACCCTTTAGTCCACCTGGCTGTGGCCATAGTGCGATGTCTGGCTCCTGGCCAGCCTCAATCTTCACCTTGATGTCGGTGTCGAAGCTTGCTAGCGAGGTGAAGGTGATCTCGATTCCGTTTGCCTCACCGAATGCGGTAAGAGTCTTCTGGAAGTTGGCAGCGTCTGCCTCACCGTAACCACCGAAGATTTCTACCTTGCCATCACCGGCAGGTAGCTCCTCAACTGCTGGAGCAGCTGCAGAGGTGGTCTCCTCTGTGGTAGCACCGTCAGATGCACAGCCGGCAAGACCGAGAACTGCAGCAGCTGATAGGGCTACAAACTTTGTAGCTTTCTTCATGCGAAGTGTCCTTTCGTATTCACACTTTCTCAGGGATTTGAGTCGTGCGCATGGATAAATGTAATGACCTCGGATAACAAAACGAACCAAATTTGGATTCATTTTGATAACAATGTAAGCGTTTACACTTTTTACAAATTTCTGCCCATGGTTTTGCCGCGATTTTCAATTGTGAAAATCGACTGAATTTTCGCCGCCGGGCGTCAAAGCCCGCAACGCGCCGATAAAGAAGCGAGTGGTTCTGGCAGCTAATAATTTCTATTCGTATCATGCAGGGAAGTTTGCCTCTGCAAGCGATTCCAAAAAATGCCACAACTAGGCAAGATTAGGCAGCAACCTTCGGGGCTGGAGGCATCCGCTGATAGGCTGATGACTCCCCCAATGCCCCCATAGCTCAGGGGATAGAGCGCCGCTCTCCGGAGGCGGGTGCGCAGGTTCGAATCCTGCTGGGGGCGCCGCTAGAGACTCTTGAGATACTGCGCCATTTGGTTCAAAGCCATCGACCGATGCGAGATTGAGTTCTTGACCTCTGGCTCTAACTCTGCCGCCGAAACCTCAAATCCCTCTGGGATGAAAATCGGGTCGTAACCGAATCCGTTTTCACCAGACTCCTTTGCAGCGATGCGCCCGGGCCAAATTCCAGTGAAGGAGATCTCTGTGTCTTCATCAACTAGCGCGATGGTGCACACAAACGCAGCAGCTCGATGCTCTTCTGGAATGTCTATTAGCTGAGCAAGCAGCAAATCTCGATTCACCTTGTCGTTTTTATTCCCCGACCAAATGGCAGAGAAGATCCCTGGCGAACCGCCCATAACTTCAACTGCGATGCCGGAGTCGTCTGCAAAAGAGGGTTTTCCAGTTGCGGCAAAAGCAGCCTTGGCTTTAATCAGCGCGTTGTCGAGAAAACTTACGCCAGACTCGACCGGCTCGGAGCCGCTATATGTCAGAACTTCAAGTTCAACGCCAGCGGCGTTGAGGATTGCCTCAACTTCTTGAGCCTTGTGTTTGTTGCCTGTTGCAAAGACAAGCTGCATTATCGAAGCTCCAGTGCATCACCGAGGGCCGCAACCTGCGCTTCACCTAGCTGCTTGTTTGCCTCTAGGGCTAGCTCCAAAAGTCGGTTTAGTTCATCTCTGTCAAAAGGTGCAGCTTCTGCCGTCCCTTGAACCTCCACAAAAAGACCGCGTCCAGTCATAACAACATTCATGTCTGTCTCGGCCCGCACATCTTCTACGTAGGCAAGATCTGTCATGCCGACACCGTCGACGATTCCAACCGAAACGGCTGAGACGGTATCCAGCAGCGGCTTTGCGCTCTTTGCGATGTGCCCCTGCTGCTTGGCCCAGCTGATCGCATCGGCTAACGCGACAAACGCTCCGGTGATCGCAGCGGTGCGAGTGCCGCCGTCCGCCTGCAAAACATCGCAGTCGAGAACAATGGTGTTCTCGCCAAGTTGCTTGTAATCAATCACCGCTCTGAGCGAGCGACCAATCAGACGAGAGATTTCATGGGTGCGGCCACCGATTTTTCCCTTTACGGCCTCTCGGTCAGAGCGATCGTGGGTTGCCCTGGGGAGCATTGAGTACTCAGCCGTAACCCAGCCCTCGCCGGAGTCCTTTTTGAACCTAGGAACACCGGGAGTAAAAGACGCGTTGCACAGCACCTTGGTGTTGCCAAAGCTAACCAGTACAGAACCCTCGGCATGAATTGTGTAGCCTCGCTCAATCGTTACAGGTCTTAGTTCATGCGCCTGGCGACCGTCTGCTCTAGTCATCAAAAACCTTTCGTTTTAGGTGTCTCACATCAGAAACTTCAGGCCCCAAGAATCGCTTGGCCAATTCTTCGAACTCAACTGCATCGCCGGTGGCGTAGAA
>CAYOXP010000002.1:7053-39530 GCA_964407995.1 uncultured Aquiluna sp. | reverse complement strand
AACACGCCTATAGGTCTCGAATCCACCCGACAAGTCTAGGGCGCCTGGCAAAAGATAGGCTTATCCGGTGTCAACCGCGCTGAAGACAGATCGCTATGAGCTAACTATGCTCCAGGCTGCGCTGCGCTCCGGGAAATCTGAACGTCGCTGCGTTTTTGAAGTCTTCTCCAGGCAGCTCCCCGCAGGTCGCAGGTATGGCGTTGTAGCTGGCACTGGTCGAGTGCTTGAAGCGCTGCAAGAATTCAAATTTGAGACCTCAGAACTTGACTTTTTATCGGATAACAATGTCGTAGACGATGCAACCTTGAACTGGTTGGCCAGCTACAGATTCTCGGGCTCCATTACTGGTTACCGCGAGGGTGAAATCTACTTTGGCCAATCACCGGTTCTGACTGTCGAGGGAAGCTTCGCAGAAGCCGTGATTCTCGAGACCTTGATTCTGTCAATCATGAACTTTGACTCTGCAATCGCATCGGCAGCGGCCCGAATGCGCAGTGCCGCTGGCGAGCGCCGCCTGATTGAAATGGGCTCTAGAAGGGCCCACGAGGATGCGGCTATTTCTGCCGCAAGGGCGGCCGTCATTGCTGGCTTCGAAGCAACTAGCAATCTAGAGGCTGGCCGACGATATGGCCTCAACACCATGGGAACTTCGGCACATGCCTTTACTTTGTTACATGACAGCGAGGAAGAGGCCTTCAAAGCCCAGCTGGCTTCAATGGGCGATCAAACCACTTTGCTGGTTGACACCTACGACGTGAAGAAAGCCGTCGAAACCGCCGTGCGTCTAACCGATGGCAGGATTCGAGCCGTACGCCTAGACTCTGGCGATCTCGCTACAAGTGCCGTTGAGGTGCGGAAACAGCTGGACTCGCTTGGGGCTGAAAAGACACTGATTACAGTTACCAGCGACCTAGACGAATTCACCATTGCCGCTTTGGCCGTAGCTCCGATTGATGCCTACGGGGTTGGAACCAGTTTGGTAACTGGCTCGGGATATCCAACCGCGGGTTTTGTCTACAAACTTGTTTCTCACTCAGATGGTGAGGGTTGGACAGATGTTGCGAAAAGCTCAAGCAAAAAAACCAACCGGGGAGGCAAGAAGTTTGCCGCTCGCCAAATAGAGCACGGCACGGCTAAAGCAGAGCTCATCGGCGTTGATTTGCCTGAGGGTAGGCCATTGCAAATACCTCTAGTCAATGCTGGTGAAGTTGTCGATGGCTTCACCGGTAATGATGGGGTGGAACGCGCTGCTCAGCACAATAGGCAGGTTATGTCAGAGCTACCGGCAACCGCTCTACGCTTATCAAAAGGTGATGCGGCGATTCCCGTGGAGTTTATTTAGTCTCGTCATCCGAAGGTTTTAGGCCTTCATAGATGTCTTTGCAGGTTGGGCAAACAGGAAACTTTTGCGGGTCACGTGAGGGAACCCAGATCTTGCCACAAAGCGCTACAACCGCATTACCCATGACCGCAGACTCTACGATTTTGTCCTTTTTGACATAGTGCGAGAAGCGCTCGTGGTCACCTTGATCTAAGAGAGCCTGCTCTTCAAGTTGAGTACCAAATTGGTTTTGCGACATGCTGGTTATTGTAGGTCAGCGGCATCGCCAAGAGTGACCATGAAGCTCTTGTTTGCACCATCGCGAAGCACCACAACCTCAACTTCTGCACCTGCTGGTTGAGCCCGAACCAAAGCTGTTAGGTCACTGGCAGTGGCAACCGCACTGCCGGCAAATTCGACCACCACGTCACCCGATTTAATGCCGGCGGACTGAGCTGCACCACCTGCAGTCACCTCTTCTACGTAAGCGCCAGTTGAGAATGAAGAATTATCAGCCGTGTTGTCCCTGACCAGTGCACCCAGCAGCCCGTGAGAGGCGCTGCCGGTGTCGACGATCTCCTGAGCAATGCGCTTGGCGGTGTTTGAAGGAATAGCGAAACCAACACCGATGCTGCCCGATTCGCCATTACCGGCTGTAGCGATAGCAACGTTGATGCCGATTAGCTCACCCAGATTGTTCACCAATGCACCACCGGAGTTTCCTGGGTTAATCGCAGCGTCAGTCTGAATAACCTGGAGCGAGATAGGCGCATTGCCGGTGCCGTTCCAGAACTGCAGACTTGGGTTTTCACTTACCTCACTGCTTGCCACCTGAATGGTTCGGTTTAGCGCCGAGATGATTCCCTGCGTCACGGTTGATGCCAGGCCCAATGGGGCTCCGATAGCGACAACATCCTGACCAACATTCAGGTCCTCAGAATCAGCAAAAACAATCGGCTTCATGCCAGTGATATCAACTTTGACAACAGCAAGGTCATAGACAGTGTCATACCCAACCAAGGTCGCTGGGTAAACATCTCCGTTGTACAGCTGAACAGTGATGTTTGCACCTTCGGTCAAACCGCCCAAAGTTACTACGTGGGCATTTGTTAGAACGTAGCCATCCTCGGTCAAGGCAACGCCTGAACCTGAGCCTGACCCGGTTGATGATTCAACGCCGATGGTTACTACCGAAGGTGCAGCGTTGGCCGCAGCACCAGTTACCCAGTTCACCTGCTCGGTGTTGTTGACCACCACTGGAGCCGGCTGAGAAATTGCAAGGTAAGAAAGCGTGAATGCTGTTGAGCCGATAATCCCGCCAACCAGTGCAGCTGCCATCACCAGCGTGGCAATACCGAGCGCTCTTAGTGGGCGACGCTTGCGTTTTTGAACCGTTGGCACTGGTGCGACGTATGGCGAATTGAAATTGAACTGACTGTCTCCAGAACGATTCCACTCAGACATTGACTTCCTTTCGAGATTGCCCAAGAAATTATTAGGGGCAATGCTGGAGATTTTCTCAACCTAGTCTGAGTGTATTCTGAACCGCCTTAGCCTTGGACCAAGAGCGTGCGACGGGGATATTCAACAACAGGCACCTGCAGTTGATTTGCTGGCAGCTCCCAACTAGTTGCCCCAAGAACCCACGGGCTTGAATCAATTTTGTAATCAACACGGTACTCCACATATCCCTGAGCCCAGTATGCCCCTAGGTTTTCGAAGGTCCTTGTGAAGGTAAAGCCGGCACCCTTTACCCCATCGGAGAACTGCCACCTGGCAGAGGTTGCGGTAAATCGAATCTGGGCTGCTTGGCCTAGCAGATCAGCAGAGAAGTGAAGCGAATTACTTGAGATTTTGAATTTGGCAGGGTCTTCAAACTCAACTTCATCGCCCGGCTCCCACCAGGCAGTTGGTCGATCACTGACTGCCGTAACAGAGTCATTCAGTTCATCATCGATGGTTCTTGGAGGGGTGGTAAAGCCACCGTCGGAAACCACATCTCCTATACAAAGCCTTGACCCTACCTCGACCCACGCAGTGATCACAGAGATTGTTGGGACGTCGATCGTGCCATTTGCGTAATAACTGCAGAGGCGAAGTGGTTTGGGTTGAGGTTGGGAGATGTTTTTAGATCCCGGTATTTGAGACTGGGTTTGGTTCGATGCACAAAGGGTGAATTGACCAGCCTCATTTGAATTACATCCGCACTGACCCAGCGCTGCACCGGTTACGTCACAGCCTGCTGCAAGCAAAAATGTCACCAGTAGCTCTAACACGCACCACCTACTTCAAACCTGAAGATCTTCTTCGATTCAGCATTGAACCAGAGCGTCACCGCTTGCCTAGGAATGCGATTTTCTAGTTCGACGACCTGCCCAGACGAATTCAAAAAGCTAACGGTAGAGACGTCCAAACAGGCCTGGGCCAACTCTGGCCCGTAACTGCGGACATCGTCAAAATGCGCCACGCCTCGCTGATTCAGATCGAGCTCTTCCAATAGGTCTACCGAGTTCAAGGCCGATTCAAGGGCATCGCCCTCTAGGTAATTGGAAAGCAAAGTTTTATCGATGGAATTGCGGGCATAGTCCGCCAAAAGTGACTGGTGGTCAAAATTCGAAGTGCAGCCCGTTAGCAGGAACAACGTAAAAAGAATGAGCCTCATGACCACAGGCTAGATTCGCCTTTGAATTTGCGCTTCTAGTTATCCACAAGCAACAAACCCCTTGGTTTCCCAAGGGGTTTGTAATTGGTTGCGGGGGCAGGATTTGAACCTACGACCTCCGGGTTATGAGCCCGGCGAGCTACCGAACTGCTCCACCCCGCGGCGAAGCTCCAACATTACCAGATTTACTCCTGGTTCGCTACCAGTTCCAGTGCCTGTTCAATTGCCTTGGCCAGTTTCTCGTCTGCTTGACCATAAGCTGTCCAGTCACCTTGAGCTAGAGCGGCTTGCTTGTCAGCAATGGCCTGGCGGGCAATCTCAAGAACTGCTGCTAGTTCAGGATTTTCGATCTGCACATTTCCGGAATCGGTGCTTGTTGAGGTACCGGTGCCGTTATTGGCATCGCCACCGTTAGCACCTGAGTTGCCACCGAACAGCACATCTAGCGCCTGATCCAAAGTGTCCTCGAATGCAATCTGGTCGCCGAAGGCCACCAAGATCTTCTGAAGCAGCGGATAGCTGGTCTCACCGGTTGACTCAATGTATACCGGCTGCACGTATAGCAGTCCACCTCCAACCGGAAGTGTAAGCAAGTTACCGTTCAATACTCTGGTCGAACCTTGGCGCAGAATGTTCAAAAGCGATGAAACATTGCTGTCGGCATTGAAGTTATTTTGAACCTGACCGGGGCCAGGGACAATTGTCTCTCTAGGCAAATTCAGCAGGGTGAGCTTTCCATAGTCAGCGCTCACCTTGCCAGACTCTTTACCCGCATCGGCATTTGCAATCAAATAGCCAGTGAGCACGTTTCTTGTGGTTTCCCCAGTGGACTGCGGGATAAAGGTGGAGTAGAGCGAGAATGCACTCTGAGATTGACCTGGGGCCTGCAGGGTTAGGTAATAAGGAGGCTGCAGGTCTCCAATGCCAGTTCCCTCGACAGGGTCATTTGGTGTCATCCAGGCATCCTGCTGCGAGTAGAAGGATCCGGCATCGGTCACGTGGTAACGACCCAAGATTGAGCGCTGGGCCTTGAACAGGTCGGCTGGGTAGCGTACGTGAGCCATCAGATCGCCGCTCATGGCCGACTTTGGCTGCACGGTTTCTGGGTAGACCTTCATCCAGGCCTTCAGAATCGGATCGGTCTCATCCCACTGATAAAGATCAACTGAGCCGTCATAGGCATCCACGGTTGCCTTCACTGAGTTGCGGATGTAGTTGATCGAAGTCGCTCCGGAACCAAAGCCTTCGGAACTGGAGTCGAGCTTGGCCGCTAGAAAGTTCTCGGTGTTTGAGTATGGGTAGCGATCAGTGGTGGTATAGCCATCGACAATCCACTTGATCCGACCATCGACCACAGCAGGGTAAACCTCGGAGTCAAGAGTCAGATAAGGAGCCAGCTCCTGAACCCTGGTTGCAGGGTCGCGGTTATACAAGATCTGCGAGTTCGCATTGATCGCATCCGAAAGCAGAATCTGCTCACTTTGGAATTTGAGCGCGTATGCCAAACGTGTCACTAGGTCGCCGATCTGAGGTCCGCCCTCACCCTGGAAGGTGGTGTATGTTTCGCGCTGACCCTCTGTTCCAGCCGGGAAGTCGAACTCGAGTGGCTCAGAACCTTCCGGTGCTCCGACGATTGAATAAAGCGGCGAGTTAGCGCCAAAGTAAACCCGAGGCTCAAACTCTCCGAGCTGCCCAACCGAAGGGATGCCTGACTGCAAGAACAGTGGCTTACCGTCGCTATCACGTTTGTTTCCGTAGGCACCAACTAGACCAAAACCATGGGTGTACACAATGGTCGAGTTATACCAAGACTGTGAGTCACCCAGACCAGCCTGGTTCAGTTCGCGCACTGCAACAACGGTGTCCTGAATTTGGCCATCAATCTCATAGCGGTCTACGTGCAGGCGGTTCGGGAAGCTGTAGTACTGGCGGTACTGCTCCAACTGCCTGAAAGCATCGGAAACCAGTGCCGGGTCGATGATGCGAATCGAAGCTGTGGTCTTGGCATCGTTGCGCAGAGCTCCAGGCTCAGCTACAACAGTCGCGTCATACTCGATAACCTCGACCTGGTCTAGGCCGTAGGCCACCCTGGTCGAGTCAATGTTCTTCTGGAGGTAGGGACCCTCAAGAGTGCGCTCATTCGGAACCACCTGGAAGGTTTGCACAAGCCATGGGTAGAGACCGCCAAGTACGACGGAACTGACCACCATCAAAGCGGTTCCAATAATGGCAATTCGCCACTTTCCGATAACCGCTGTAACGATGAATAGCACCGCAACAACTACTGAGATCATGGCCATGATCTGAAGCCCAGGGATAAGCGCGTTAGCTGCGGTGTAATTGACGCCAGTAAATAGCTCACCAGATGAGGTGACGCTCGAGTACTGGTCAAACCACAGACTTACTCCCTGAAGCGCAAGGTATAGGGCAACAAAGATCGCCAGCTGAATTCTCGCCGGCTTCGAAACCTTGACCTCACGGCCAGTAATACGTATCCCGCCATAGATGAGGTGAACAGCACCGTTTACCAAAGCTGCAAGCAGAATCGCCCCGGATAGGTAACCAATTGCAAAGCTCAAAAATGGGAGCTGGAATACGTAGAAACTGATGTCCAAACCGAAATGACCGTCGGTAATACCGAATGCCTCTCCGGTTAGCCAAAGCGCAATTGCCTCCCACTGACGTGAAACCAACAGGCCGCCGAAAACGCCGATTACCACCGGCAAACCAAAACGAACTAACTTGCCAACAGATTCAATCATCTGCTGGTAGGCCTGAAATGGCGATGCCTCAGGGAGGCGCAGGTAAACCGGCCGGTTTCGCCAAGCCAAAGCCAATCCGACACCAACAAGCACGGTCATCACAAGCCAACCAGCCAAGAAGCTAGCAATCTGGGCGGCAATTTGAGTGAAGAAGACCACCTCAAAGCCCAGTTGACGGAACCACAACCAGTCGGTGTAGATGCCAGCAGCAGCCAGCAAAATCGTCACTATTACAGCAATGATTCCGATGGCGATTGAAAACGGCGAGGTCTTTCGAGCTTGCGGTCTTGGGGTCTGAGTCAACTGGTTCTCCTATGGCTCACAACTAATTGCAGGGACCGAGACGCCCTGCTGATACTCGGCAATGGCAGTAATTGCCGAATCCAATGTTTCAACGATAACAACATCTAAACCGTCAGGAATCTGCCCGATTACCTCGTTGCAGTTTCCTTGTGGCGCTAAAAACAGCTTGGCGCCGGCATTTCTGGCGCCGATCATCTTTAGTTCAATTCCGCCAATTGGGCCCACGTTACCCGCGGCATCGATAGTTCCAGTCCCGGCAATGTGAGTGTCACCCGCTAGCGATCCCGGAGTCAAGCTGTCGATGATGCCAAGGCTAAAAATCAAGCCGCCGGATGGTCCTCCGACCTCGCCTAACTGCAATTGGATATCGACCGGAAAGTCATAGGTGTATCCGACCATGGCGCCAATTACGTACGAATCGTCTTTCTTTACCGGATTTATGGCGATGTCCATACTTTGATCTTCACGAATCACGTTGATCACCATTTCATTACCCTCAGACGCCTGAATTGCAGCCTTGAGTTCTTCAAATGTAGAGATCTGCGTGCCGTTGACACCGACAATAAAGTCTGCTGCCACCAATTTCTTTGACGCTGGTGTTTCCTCAAGAACGGATGCGACATACAGCTGGCGAGAGTATTTGTAACCAAGCTGGGTTAGGGCTGCAGCAATGGCATCCTGTTGCGAAACTTCCATTTGGGCCGATGACTCAGCTCGCACCTGTTCGGTTGAGAGATTTGGTGGATAGACCTGATCAAGGGGTAGCACCACCTGCTCGGGGTCCAGCCAGGCCCAGAGCACTTGCAGCCAACCCGGGTTGGATTCACGGTTACCCAAAAGCGATACTGTCGTGATGTCTAACTGGGTTTCCGATTCGTAGATCTCAACATCGAGAGCGGAAATCACCTGCTGCCCGTCAAGCTCCCCCATCACGTTAAAGACCTGTCCGGGGCGTTCGATCACATAGCCCGATGGCAGCAGCATCAGAGAGCCGATGCTGAGCATCAGCATCGCTGTTATTGCCCAACCGCCAAGTTTGCGACGGGGTCCGCCACCGTTGAAAAAAGTCATTGCGTCAATGCTAGGCATCAATCTTGCGACGAAGCTGAGCGACCTAACGCCGTGGGCGAACACAGCCGCGGATCACTGCGTTTTCAATGGAATTTGCAAGCTTTTGGCAGTAGCGTCAAACCTGGCGAAAGGCAGTGAGTGGAAGAAGATCGCAACCGCGAAGAACTCGAGGCGCTCCTCAAGCGCATGTTCGAGACAGGCCAACTCGACCCTCAAGAACTGGCAAAGATTGCAGGTGTTGGTCTGGATCCAAGTGTGCTTGGCCAGATGTTTGAGCAAGTCAAGGCGATGATGAGCGATAGCTCGGGCCCGGTCAATTGGGAGCTTGCCACAAAGACTGCAACAGATATTGCGAATAAGGAATCGAAGGTTACAAGGCCTGCCCTGGAGCAAGAGATTCAAAATGCGTTTGAAATGGCCCGACTTTGGTTGGGCCAGGCCACTGAATTCCAAAACAGCCAAAGCCCGAAGAATCTAAGCAGAGGCTTATGGGTGCAAGACGCCATTCCTTTATTTCGTGAACTTTCAGAGCCGGTAGCTGCTGGAATGGCAAAAGCCATCAGCGAGAATCTCCAAAGCGTGATGCCGCAGGAGCTCTCCGGGATGGCTGCCCCTGCCGCAAAGTTTCTGCAAAATGCCGGCGCTGCGATGTTTGCTATGCAGCTAGGGCAGGCGATTGGCAAACTATCGCAGAGCGTACTTACCAGCTCCGAAGTCGGCATTCCTCTGAGCAATCGCCCAGGGTTCTTGCTTCAGAATCTCGATGAATACCTAGCTGGCCTAGAAACATCTAAGTCTGAGATGCTCATTTTCCTGGCGACCAGGGAGCTAGCTTTGAGCGCTCTATACGCATCCAATAAGTGGCTCAGAGACCAATTAATTGCCCAGGTTCGTGAGTTTGCCGCGGGGTTGAGAATTGATACCGATTCGGTGCAGGATTTAGCATCCCAGGTTGATCCAAATGATCCTTCTACCTTCAACATTGTTATTGAATCCGGAGCCCTAATTACCCCTAGAACGCCGGAACAAGAAATTGCTCTTGCGAGGATCGAAACCATGCTTGCCCTGGTGGAAGGTTGGGCGGATGCGGTAACGCTAGAGGCTACTGAACGCTTGCCAAATGTGAATCAGCTCGCTGAATTGCTGCGTCGCCATCAAGCAGTTGGGGCATCTCAAAAGACTTTCGCAACACTTCTAGGGTTGGAGCTTCGGCCACGACTGCAGCGTGAGGCTTTGGCCATGTGGCAAAGAGTTAGAGCCGAGCTGTCAAGCCAAGAGGCCGACGATCTGTGGAAGCACCCCGATCAGCTTCCATCTAGTGAAGAAATTCAGAATCCACAACTACTCATAGAACGCTTACGCACTTCTGGTGATGACTTCGACAACGAACTGAGGAAACTGCTGGGTGACTAGGTTGTGGAAAGCGTCAAGCAATCTTTGATGCTTTTTGCAAGTCTGGGCCGATGGCCAAACAAATAAATCCTTCTCTTGCAAGACTCTGGCAACAACACGATGCGCGTCGATACGGTGCCGAGACCTACAGGTTGATAAAAGTCACCAGCGAGGCTGAGCACAGAGCACTTGACCTACTCGAATCGGGGTTGACTAACGACCAGTTTCTAAATCTCGAACAAATAGCCAAAATCAAACGAGAGCCGCTTCAAGCACTTCTGGAACAGCTGGGGCCTCTAGTGAAAACCACCACTAGCTTTATCCCTTCGCTTTCAGCCAGAGAAATCGAGCAACGATTCACCGAAATTCTGCGAATCTACGCAAACGGGGACCAAGATCCAGCCCTCGTGATGCAGCAGCGCAAGCTAGCTAAGGTATTCGTCTCAACAATCGGCCGAGCCGGATTGGTTGCGGCAAGAGGGTTGTACAACCTCGGTGTAGGTCAAATTGCGACTTTCGACGGTACCAGGGTCAAGGCCAAAGATACTTCTGAGCTTGGTTATCGAGTTGCCCAAATTGGAATACCGAGACACCAGGCGATTCGCGAATTATTAGATAAACCCAAGGCAGCATTTGAATTACACACCAAGCTAAACGAGTCACTGTCAAAAGTGGATTGTGCACTGCTAATTCAGTCAGATGTCATAAATCCCGAGAGCTACCAACCGTGGATGACTAGAGACACAGCCCACATAGCGATCACATTCACCGAGACCGGGGCACGAGTTAGCCAACTTGTGGTCCCGGGCATTACGCCCTGCCTGGCATGCAACGAACTTCAGAGAATGGTCGAGGACGCGAGCTGGCTCCAGACGGCAACTCAACTCACTGGCTTTGATCGGGACTTCGCAGACACCAGCCTGCTCCTAACCACATTGGGTATCGCGCTTGGTCGCATTGTGAAATATCTAGACTCAGGACTTCTCAGCTACCTAGATAACCAGGAATTAGTGATTGATCATCAAACCGGTTTCATGAACGCAGTTGCTCAACCCGAGACTAACTGCGGTTGTCGACGAGGGTTAGATATTCCGAAGGTTGGCGATCTGCAATAGAGCTAAGGGTTAGAAGATCTTTGGCTCTAGTGATTGCAACGTAGAAAAGACGCCTCTCCTCGCTCAATTCAGCCTCGGAGGTTGCATGCGAGATTGGAAACAGCCCCTGGTTTAGTCCGCATAAATACACAGCTGACCACTCCAAGCCTTTAGTTGCGTGAATCGTTGCCAAAGTTACTGTGTTTCGAATCGGCTCATCGCCTGAGCGCTCGCGCTCCTCAAGTTCACGCAGATACTCGTCGAGGCTTGGGTCTGCCAGTTCTTCAAAAACCTCCATGAACCAGTTGAGTGTTTGCCAGTTCTCATCCTGATTACCCCTGGATGACCAACCCAGTTGACGCAGAATCTCGCTCAGAGCCTCAAACAAGTTCGTGTTTGCCGAGCCAACCTGTAACGCCTTGAGAGCTGTCATGGCTTTCAGCACAAGCGGGTTAGAGAAGAACCTGCCGGCGCCACGAACCTGGCACGGAATAGATCGCTGTTTTAGTTCTTGCTCGATCGGAATTAGTTGCTGATTAATTCTGGATAACACAGCAATCTCAGAGGGCTGTTTTCCGGATTCGATAAGTGCCTGAATTCGATCCGCAATGCGCTTGGCCTCAGCAGGAACTGACGCGGCTTCGAACCTCGTGGGTTGCGCACTGAAGGTTCTCGTGGCAACCAATTCTCCGTGTTCAGAAACCCTGTTGGCCAATGCAACAATCTCTGGGGTTGAGCGATAATTTGCGTTAAGTTCAAAGACTTCTGCCGAATCGAACCTGGATCCAAAGCTGTTTAGGAATCCAGCATCCGCACCCGCGAACCCATAGATGGCCTGACGCGGGTCGCCCACTACGCAGATGTCTTCCCGATCGCCCAGCCAAGTTTCCAAGAGTGCTTGCTGAAGGGGTGAGATGTCTTGGTATTCATCGACCGTAAAAAACCGATACTGCTGACGGAAGTGCTCGAGCATTCTTGATTCGCTGCGCAAGAGCCCAGTTGTAAGGGCGATTACGTCTTCCCAATCGGCAACCCTGCGCTTCTGCTTTATCTCCTCATAACCTGAAAGAACTGCCAAAAAACGCTCTGGTGAAAAGCCTGCGACCTCTCTCCCCAGCTCCGCGTAGTCGGCTGGCTGAGTCAGTGAGTATCTCATCCACTCAAGTTCTGAGATCAATGATCTCAGGGCATCTTCCGCGACCTCGATCCGAAGATCGCTCAGAACCTCTTTCACAGCAGAAAGCTTTGAGGTCATTAGCTTTGGGGCCAGTGAGCCCGTTAGCTGAGGCCAAAAGAATTGAAGTTGGCTCAGCGCGGCCGAGTGAAAGGTTCTGACCTGCACGCCCGAAGCACCAAGTAGCTTCAATCGTTGCCGAAGTTCGCTAGCTGCACGGTTGGTATAGGTGAGAGCCAAGACACGATTGGCGGCGTACACGCCTTGATCGATCCCGTAGGCAATTCGATGGGAAATGGTTCGAGTTTTACCGCTGCCGGCACCAGCCAAAATACTTACTGGTCCACGTAATGTTTCTGCGGCTGCGCGCTGCTGAGGATCCAATGCTTCTAGCAGTGGATGAGTTTCAGCCTCAGCGCTCATCGTGATTCCTTATGCTTCGCGTGGCATTGCGGCCAAGCGCTATTCAGCGTCTAACCTTTGATACGTGGGAAGACCTGCTCTGATTTTAGCTGCACTGGCAGCCGACGCCGCGCCTGGCAAAAACTTCCGTCACTACCTGAAAGTGGCCGATAATCCAGACGTTGAAACCTTGCGCCTTTGGGATGGTGAATCCAATAGCTACGAGCTAAAGATTCCAGCAACCGGCAATGGTGTAAGTGAACTCGCCACTGAGTTGATGGTTCTTAAATCCTTGAAATCTCATGCCGCAGAGCTGCCATTTGAGGTTCCAACCCAGATTGGTCAGACTCAGGATGCCGACGGCTCTAGAGCGATCGTCTTCACGCTTCTCGGTGGCTCAAACCCAGATCTTTCACGCCTGGGCCCTGGCCCCTTCTCGCGATCCTACGCCGAGGCTATGGCGGCGCTTCACGGCCTGAATGCGAACGACTTTGTTGATGCTGGCTTGCCAACTTACGACTCCAGTTCGCTGCTTCACAACAAAGTGAAAGAACTAGATCGCATGGCTGCCACAGGCCGAGTCCCCGCAGCGCTTTTGTCTCGCTGGGAAGCCGCGCTCGAAGATGTTGGCCTTTTCCGCTTCCACCCAACCGTTACGCATGGGGCCATCTCCTCTGAGACTCTGCTAATCGAAGGCCAGCAGATCATCGGAATCACCGGCTGGAACGCTCTATCCGTCTCGGATCCAG
The DNA here is from genome assembly GCA_964407995.1 of uncultured Aquiluna sp. Lineage (GTDB taxonomy): Bacteria > Actinomycetota > Actinomycetes > Actinomycetales > Microbacteriaceae > Aquiluna. The sequence continues at coordinate 26,600 of CAYOXP010000002.1, read as the reverse complement.
CGGAAGACTTTAGGTGGCTATCCGGTGGCGCACTGCCATCTACTTTTGAAGACGCGATGCTGCACTATCGAGCTGCTCGTCCAAACGCGGACGAGAACCTTGCTCAACGCGCAATGCTCTATGCGGAACTTGAGCTTGGTAGCTGGCTGCTTCACTGCCTAGAAACTGGCGATGCAGAAGCGATTAAGCAGGCCGAAGATCTTCTTGTAGACCTCAAGGAAAACCTAGAAGCCGGAAATCTAAAGGATCTAACGGCGACCAGTTTTGTAGGTTTAGCCGCTGCGACCGCAATCATCCCTGAGGCAATCGCCACATCTCCCGTAGAGATTGTTGCTGAGGAAGAGATCGTCGTTGAAGAAGAGGAGCTTTTCTCAGATGCTTCAGCCGACGAGTCGGAAAAGGTCGAGGGCGAAACTACCCTCGACGAGCTGTTCTAACCCGGGATATTTCCTCAACAAATTGCCCTTCTGACCACAGGTTGTCAGGAGAAACATCTACTCCATCTTTAGCGAAAAAGAAGCTGGCTTTGATTCTTTCAAGCGGGACTTCGGCCCACTTCGAAAAGGCAATTCGATATAGGGCGAGTTGCAAGGCTCTGTGCTCCAAATCTGCCGGGTCCTTTGGTGAAGCGCCTGACTTCCAATCAACGACTTCATAGCCAAACTCGGTCTGGAAAATTGCATCAATCTTGCAAACCACGATCAATCCACCGAGTTCAAATTCGATAGCTTGCTCTACAAACTCTGGAACCAATTTGGCAAACCGGGAATTTTCAAAGTTGGCCCCAAGCTCACTCTCTTCTTGAGCCCAAGATTCAATTGGGTTTTCAAGCCCAGACAGAAATGCCTCTTCCAGTTTGGCGTGGAAGGAGGTGCCGAGCTGGGCGGATTCGCTATACAGCTGTGGCATTGGTCGAAGCAACCAGTCGGCAAACTGCTCTGGTTCGGCCAGCAACCTAATGAGCTTCGATGCTGAGATTCTCGCAGGCAGTCTCGGTGATTGGACCCAGCTGACTCTCTCTCGCTCTTCAAGGAGCAGGGTCAACTCCGTAAAATCCTCAAGTCCTGCCGGCGAATGTGAGCGAACTGATGAGGCTGCAACCTCTAACTTGTTTCTTTTCTCTCCCAGTGGGTCAACCGGCCAGATAGCCGTTCGAACCACCTGTTCCAAAGGATTGCTTTCTAGCGGCGTCGGGATGTCCGAACTTATCTCACACAATTCGTCATCAATAAGCTCTTGCAGAAAGGGTGAAATTGGTCTTGGTTTTTTTGCAGACTGCTTGTAGTGGCTTGAGGTCAGAAGCAGATCTTCTCTGGCCCTGGTAACTGCAACGTATGCCAACCTGCGCTCTTCTAAAAGTGCCCTTTCCCGATTCGAATCCTGGAACTCATCGAATAACTTCTTGAGGGAGCGCTGGGTTGTGGCATTTGAAAAATCAAAAACAGGGAGCACGGTTGCGTCACCACGTAATTCAAATGGCAACTTTCCGGTCGAGAGCCACCCCTTTGCACCCCTGGACTCAATTGGAAAACTTCCCTGATTCAAGCCAGCTACAGCAACCAAATCCCACTCCAGCCCCTTGGCCGCGTGGACACTCATGATTTGAACCACGCCATTTTTTGCACCGGATTTTGGAAGCTCGAAGTTCTCCTTATCCTTGGCCTGATCAAGCCAAGCCAAGAGGCTTGTTGCAGAGGGGCGGAGCGAAGATTGTTCAAAATCAGCGACCTTCGCAATAAAGGCCTCTAGGTTGCTGAGTGGATTTGGTGACTGCGAATGGGCGAATAGCTCTATGTCGATTTCAAGTTCCCTGACCACTGCCCAGCAGAGCTCTGTCAGAGTAAGTGAGCTTCTGCCCCTGGCGGCTGCGAAGAATTCTGCGGCCTGCACTAGCCTCCGAAGTCCAACCTCAGAGAATTCCGCGTGCTTGTGATTGGAATCGAATCGAAGTTCATCTAACGCCTCAATGATTGTCAGCGGCATCGAGCTAGGTGACTTCTTGAGGTAACCGAGCTTCTTTGCGAAATTACTGAGTTCGGCGATGTCCTTGGGGCCGATTCTCCATTTCGGCCCAGCCAACAGTCGCATCAAGTGCGCACCGGACTCGGGTCGATTGAGCACATTCAGCGCGGAGATTAGGTCCACCACTTCAGGCATTTCCATCAGCGACGATAGTCCGGTAATTTCGACCGCTAAGCCTTTTGCTTCTAATGCTTCAGCTAGCATCCGCATGGATGCCTTGGTTCTAACTAAAAGTGCGGCTGACTTATTTTCGGTCAATCGCTCGGCAAACCAGGTGGCTATCGCTTTTGCTTCCTGGGTCTCATCTTGGAGGATCTGGGCAGCGACGTGATCCTTGCTATCCGGCTTACCCGGCTCAAGATTCACTGGAGCAAGTTGTGGCTGAGATGCGTTCAGCAGCCCAGTTAGACGATTTGCTGCAGCAACCACGCTTGGTCCAGATCGCCAAGACCTAGAAAGCGTGAATGTGACCGGCCCAGGACTTAGAAAGTCTTGGTGAAAATCAACGAGGTTATTACTGCTTGCCCCTCGCCAGCCATAGATTGCCTGGTTCGGATCTCCTACGGCAAGCACACTTGAACCGGCAAAAAGCCTTGAGAGTAGTTGAGTTTGAATACTTGAGGTGTCTTGATACTCATCCAGCAAGACAAATTTGTAGCCGAGATGCAGTGGCTGATCCAGAGCTCTCAATGCCAGCGCAACCTGATCCGAAAAATCAACCAGGTTCCTGCTGGCTTTGAGCTCTTGATAGCTGTTCGCCAGATCGGCAAGCATCTGATTTTGCCTTGCGACTGCCAGGAGCTCATTCGTATACGAGTAACGCTCCATAGATCCAGACTCGGTTTGCGGCAAAGCCGTAACCTTCTCGATAAAGCGATCGAGGTACGCCTTCATTTTTTCACTGCCGACCTGGTTATCGGTCATCTCAGCGTTTAGTTGAAGAACGAGATCAATTAGATGACCTTTGGTTTTCTCCCACTGATCTAAATCTGCGGTCAAATCGCTACCAACATTCTTAAGTAACTCGTCGGCGAGTGAAATCGCACCGGCCTCAGAGATCAAAGTTGCGTCTTGTTCAAAGCCGATAGTTAGTGAGAGCCTGCGGAAAATGTCGTTTCCAAATGAGTTATATGTAGTGATGGTTGCCGGTGCAAAATCAAGTTCAAGGTCATTTGGCCAAAGCTCGGTCTCTCTGAGCTTGTAAAGCGCTTGGTTTACCCTGGCAGAGAGCTCGCTAGCCGCCTTGCGGGTGAAAGTGAGTCCAAGGATCTCGCTGGGCTTAGCCAAGGAATTAGCGACTAAGTAAAGAACTCGGACTGTCATCAATTCGGTCTTGCCGCTGCCTGCTCCTGCAATTACCAATGCTGGCGCATCAATTGGCGCACCCTCGACAACTGCTCGCTGTTCATCCGTTAGTAGGTGCCTAGACAAGAGGGCGTAGACCTGATCGGCACTGAATTTAACCATGAGTCACCGCCTTGGTTAGAAGCAGTTGGCAATTCTCATCACCTTGGCAATGACTGGAAATACTCGCGTTGAAATCGCTTCCCCCGGCGCCATCAACAACCTGCTGCAGCAGGTTGAGAATTTGGGCCTCGGCCTCGCCTTCCAATTTGCCCTGCTGCAGGATTTTTAGCTTTTGATCTCCGACCGCGACAATCCGCCCACCTGAAACCTCATGCCCTAATTGCCGCATGGCTAGCTGATAAACAGCTAGCTGTCGATGCCCATCGACTTGAGCCTGTGTTGGGACACGCCCAGTCTTCAAATCGACCACCTGAATGGTCCCATCGGCAGCTTCTTCAACTCTGTCGATCTTGCCCACGATTTGAAGCCTGCCGATACTGAGCTCAAATTTTTGCTCAGCCTGCAACAGCCTGTCAGCAGATTGCAGATACTCACCGATGGCTGCTGCCATTTTTACAGCCTTGCGTTTTTGTGAAGCGGCTTGCCATTGGGTTTCAAATTCCAGAGTGTGCCAATTGCTCTCTAGGTAACCCACTACTTCTTGGCCGTTTCTGGCCATTTCGAGGGCTTCGTGGAGCAAAGTACCAAGTGAGGCTTCGAAGCCAGACCCGTCTCCCCCGAAGTTGTTGATAAACCAATGCAATGGGCAGGTCTCAAATGCATCCAGCCTGGAAGGTGAGAATCTGATCAAATCTTGATCGCCGGCCAGCGAATCACCGGTTGAAATCGGCAAAAGCCCCTGCCAACCATCGGGGTGAGCCCCAGCCACACCCAGAAGGGCCAACGCAGCCAATCGCGGGGCAACACTCAAATCACCTTGCGCCAACTGTTTGCGGTAACGGCCAACCAATCTTCTTAGGTCGAAATCGATTGCTACCTGCTGAATCTCTGGCGCTAGGTGCAACAGTTCAAAAAATTGCGACGGTTGCTCTTCGATGGAGCTCATTGCACTGAGATAAACCTGCTGATTGGCAGTTCCAATCGTTTTATAAAACAGTCGAATCTCATCATCCAGCTCACTTCTAGCCGGCTCAAGCGGGGTATCAATGCGACCATCTAGAAATGCGGCCAATGACTGCGCTCCTAGTAGCGATGTTCTAGGGCGAAGATTTGGCCAAATTCCATCTTGCAGCCTTGGGGCAAATACCAGCTCATACCTTTTGTCAATGAGCTGGGATGCAGTTGCTAACTGAACGGCATCTCGCAGACCGATAGGAGCAAGCGAATCCTCCGGGACCGCTTGGGAAAGCTGCAACGAGACAAACTCAGCCGCTGTTTTTCCTTCACGCTGATCAAACCTGATGGCCGCAGCAAACAACTCAAGGGCCGAATCCAAATCTCGATTAGCACTCAGCGCCGGTTCAGTTCGACCCTTGGCGATGGTTTGCAAAAGCTTGGAATCGATGTTCTCGAACACTTTCGAAACCAATTCATGAGCAGTGCCGTCGGCTAATTCCCTTACTTCGCGAATCAGATCTGCCAGCCTATTTAGCTTTCTTAGCTCGAAGGAGGCTGGCTCAACACCGATCTCGAGAGCTTCCTGGAGTATTTGATCCTTAGTTTTGCCTTGGTATTCAGTCATGCCGACTAGCTGGCGCAACAGGCGCCTGACGCCAATCGCGTCTAGGCCAACAACGGAGGATTGCAACACCTGCGGGATGAGAGTTGAGTCCGGCAACTCGAATGCCAACTGAGCCAATTCAAGGATTGACCTAGCTAGGTATTGATCGCGCAAGGCAAGTTGCGCTCCAACGATATGAACTGGAACCATGCGGGAGCTAAGTTGAGAGGCAATTTGCTCTAGCTGAACCCTGGTTCTGGCGACGACCGCAATATCGGAAAACTCAAGGCCGGTTTCCAATCGACTTCGTCGAATTTGCGCAGCCAACCAATCGGCCTCAGCGACCTGGTTCACAAATAGTCTTGACTCAATATTTGGCTCGCCTTGACCCACATGGCGCTGCGGCCCTGCAAAAAGCGGTGGCAGCTTGGACGAGAGCCTGCCAAGCTCAAAATCGAATTGACTTCTTGGGGTTAAGAAGTGCTTTTTGTTTTGCGGAAAGAATGCCAAAAAACCTTCTGACAGCCCAGATCGGAAACCGAGAACACTTGAGTCTGGGTCGCCAAACAAGACGAGGTTTTTACCTTTTGAAATTTCTCCAATTAGCTGTAAGCCGGCTCTGGAAATATCTTGGGCATCGTCAACCAATACAAATTTAGCGTTGGTTTTTGTCGGGCTAGCTGCAACCAACTGAGAACTATCGAGTGCTCCGAATTCATCGAGTTTCTGCAGATACCTCGGTAGCAACTCCCTGGCAATTTCAAATTGCTTGGCAGGATACTTCTCTGCAAGTTTCGCTAGTTGATCCTCGCCTAGTTGAAACTCGATACAGATAGTTAGCAGGTCGCGAAGTTCCTGAACAAAGCCCTGAAGGCGAATGGTTAGCACATCCAAACCCCATGGAGCATGTGGCGAGGTTGCGATCAAATCCTCAATGACTGCCTGCTGCTGACTACCACTGAAAAGTTTTAGGTCGGGCCTTTTTGCAAGATGCTGCATAAACGCGAAAGAGGCAAGCGATCGGGCTCTTGGAGTGGATGAGGCTTTGCGTGAATCCAACGCAATTGCGTCGCGCAACTTGCTTGCAGCGGCTCGGTTAGGGGTCAGGACCAAAATCTCTTCAGGCCTCACGCCGCCAACTTCGATGTGCTTTACCAGCTGACGAAGCAGCATGGTTTTACCAGAGCCAGGTGCGCCGACAACTAGATGCTGGCCAATGGAGAGTTCGTGAACGAGTTCGTGCCTAACCAATGGCAATTGATCAATTGCCGCGCTAGCGAAGATGGTTGGACTTGAACTCACATTGCAAATCTATTGCCCACATCTGTCATTTTGATGTCGTAACCTTGTAGCGCTAAAAGGAGTGCCATGGAAATCAGAATCGGAATTCGCGAAAACCAGCGAGATGTCAGCTTTGAATCAAATCTTTCAGTTGCAGACATAACCGCCCAGATTGATTCCGCCTATTCCTCCAAAGCTGAACTTATGAAATTTCAGGACGAAAAGGGCAAGACCATAATTGTCCCGGTTGCCTCAATCGCATACATCGAGATCGGTGCGGAGCAAAACCGCAGAGTAGGGTTTATCGCCTAATGGAAATTCTTGTTCTTCTGGCTTACGCCGCAATCTTGGCCCTAGTGGCCCCATTCGTTCTACCAAAAACCGAGCACTATGGATCGCTGGTTCCAGCTGGCCTTTCGCTCGTCTCAGGTTCTGTGCTTTGGCTACTTCTTACCTGGTTCGGCTTCCACTACGACGAAGCTTGGATTTGGTTCATTGTGATGCTGGCCATGCCGGCAGCTGTCTGGTTCGGAAGCGGCTATCTTGCAAAGACTCGCGAGGCACTAGAGGCGCAGAAGCTAAACGAAATTCGCTTACGCGGTAAGGCCTAAGCGGTCCATCCTCACAGTGTGCTGAGCGATCAGCTCGGAACTGTAAGGCTCAAGCGCCTTGAACTGAGCCCTCGCCCGTTCGCTGACATCAAGATCGTTAGAAATTTGGGCAACCTTATCTAGGCTCACGCTGTCGCGAATCTCAAGAAGCACATCGGCAACGATCATGCGCCCATACATCGCAAGTCTGTGACCGAGTTTGGCATCGGCTTCGATCGCGCTAAAAATGATTTTGTAAAGCGGTTCCTCGAAAGCTAGCGAATCGATAAGCTCCTCGACCTTTAGGCGCTTTGCCGGCGTAAGACCCTTAGCTAACTTGCGATAGTTATCTTTCAACATCACAAATGCGATGTAGTTAAGCATTAGATCTTCGTAAAGATCCGTTCCCTGAATTCGCTCAAGCATGGTCTGCAGGCGGGTTTCGAAGGGCCCTTGATTGCTTGAAGAGCCAGATCCTGATTTCGCCATCAGCTCAGTCACTGCAGCGTGAGCTGCATAGCAACGATTAGAGAACTCATGCAGTCGATTTGAGATCGTCTTATCGCTGGAATCTCCTGACTGACGATCTAGCTGCTCGCCCATCACCTGGGTAAGCGCTGCGAGCTGGCTCAGATAAATTTCAGGTGAAGGGGTAAGCTTGGCAGGGTTGAGTTGGATCTGAGATCTTCCAGCACTTGCATCGCGCGAGGGAAGCGTGAGCTTCTGCGAAACCTTACGCAGCCTGCGAATCCAATCCAACACCCGAAAAGCTTATAACTAAAGGTTGCGAGCAGAAACAGTCAGCTCGCAAATGACAGAAAGATTTCCTTGACATTCAGAGAACTCGGCATTGATGCAGACATTTGCGAAGCATTAGATTCCAAAAACATCAGCACTCCATTCCCAATTCAGCAACAAGCTATTCCAGTTGCGTTATCTGGTTCGGACGTAATCGGCCAGGCCAAGACTGGAACCGGTAAGACCCTAGGCTTTGGTTTGCCACTGTTGCAGTCACTAGGTGCAGAGCCAGAACCTGGAGTTCAGGCGCTGGTGGTTGTGCCAACCAGAGAGCTAGCGGTTCAGGTTGCCGAAGACCTGGAGCTTGCAGCCTCAAATCGACCTACTCAGATTGCAGCCATTTACGGCGGCAAGGCGTACGAAGGTCAAATTGCCGCCATCAAGGCTGGTGCCCAAGTAGTTGTTGGAACACCTGGTCGTCTAATTGACCTTGCGAAGCAAAAGCTACTTGATCTTTCAAAGATCAAGTTCATGGTTTTGGATGAGGCTGATGAAATGCTCGACCTCGGTTTCTTGCCAGATGTGGAGAAGTTATTCAGTTTCACCCCACAAGATCGTCAGACCATGCTTTTTAGTGCGACCATGCCGGCTCAGATTCTGAACCTTGCTCGTCGCTACCAGAACAAGCCACTTCACATTCGCGTTCAAGACCCAGACGAGGGTAAGACCAAGGCCGACATTAAGCAGTTCATCTACCGAGCACATGCACTGGACAAAGATGAGGTTGTTGGTCGCATCCTCCAGGCCGAGGGTCGAGGCAAGACGGTCATCTTCGTAAAGACCAAACGCACCAGTGCCAAGTTGACCGAAGAACTAATCGACAGAGGCTTCAACGCGACACCACTGCACGGTGACATGAGCCAGGAGGCGCGTGAGCGATCGATGGCCAACTTCAGAAGCGGCAAGAAAGAGATTTTGGTTGCCACAGAGGTGGCTGCTCGAGGCATCGATGTCGATGACGTTACCCACGTAATCAACTATTCAGTGCCGGAGGACGAAAAGGCTTACCTGCACCGGGTTGGCCGCACCGGTCGTGCTGGAAAACTTGGCGTTGCTGTCACATTTGTCGATTGGGAAGACATGGCTCGCTGGGTGCACATCAACCGCGAACTAGAACTTGGTCACGCCGAACCACAAGAGACTTACTCAAGCTCCAAGCACCTGTTCAGCGACCTCGGTATTGCAGAGGGCACCAAGGGTCGAATCGCCAGAAGCACCAAAGAACCGGTGAAGAAGGCGCCTCAAAAGCCTGTCGTCAAGACCGAGACACCTGAAGCTCCTAAACGCGATCGCAACCGCAGAAGAAACTACAGAAACGCTTCGAAGCCCCAGGCTTGATCGATAATTCGATCAAGCATCTCAGGGCTGGTGGTGTTCTCACCGAGCTTGTTTTCCTTACCCCCGACACCGTGGTAATCGCTAGAGCCCGTAACGATCAAGTTGTGCTTGAAGGCCAGGTTCTCTAGCCAATCTTTGGCAACCCTGGGCACTGAGCGGTGGTTGACTTCGAGTCCGTCTAGGCCAGCCTCGATTAACTGCTCAAAATGCCCCAGTGGCAAATTTGCCGGATCAGCTTCGGCTGGAAAATCAATTAGCGGGTGAGCCATAACCGATACTCCCCCAGCTTCGCGAATAAGTCTTATTGCCTCAGCGGTGTCCAATGATTGTTCGGAGACGTAGTACCTGGAGCTGCGATGAAGAATGGAAGTAAAGGCATCTGACCTGGTTGGCACAATGCCTGCTGCAACCAGGGCATCTGCAATTGCTGGCCTGCCGATTGTTGAACCCTCGGGTAACTGCTCCCTAACGAGCTCCCAATCGATTGGATAATCGGCCTTGAGGCGATCCACCATTTCTTGTGCTCTCGTGATTCTTGAAGCCTTGGTGCGATTGAGGGCGGTCAGAAGCGGCTCATTCTCTGGGTCTGGCAGATATGCCAGGACGTGAACACTGATCCCACGGCCGTTTTCGGTAACAGCCCGAGTAGATACTTCTATACCCGGGACCAACCCAATGCGATGTGACTGAGCAGCCCGTATCGCTTCAGTCCAACCGGCAACGGAGTCATGATCCGTGATAGCGATCACGCTCAGCCCTGCCTGTGCGGCATTTGCAACTAACTCCGTTGGCGAATCTTTGCCATCCGAGTGATTGGTGTGTGCATGAAGGTCGATCACAGGAGCAGAATAGTGCCATGGGTAAAAAGTCACAGCCGACGAATCGCTCGCGCACACCACATTCCGAAACATTTCTTCGCTTTATTGCCAGCAACTGGCAAGAGGCTTCAATCACCTCCTCACCTAGGTGGGATGTTGCAGACTTTGCTGAAGTGCGACGAGCAAAAATTGCTGAACAGTTCAAAGGCAAGACCTTAGTAATTGAGTCTGGTGAACCAAAGGTTCGCTCAAACGACACCGAGTATCGCTATCGCCCGCACTCTGGCTTTGCCCATTTGACCGGCTGGGGGTCTGCAACCGTACCTGGGTCAATCCTGGTCATCGACTGCACGAAGAAAGTTGCCGCCTCAACCCTTTACCTGATGCCGACAGCAGGTAAAGACAGCGACGAATTTTTCGCTAATCCAATGATTGGCGAGTTCTGGGTGGGCCCAAGGCCAACGCTGGATCAAGTGAGTCAACAGCTGGGTATAGCAACCAAAGACATCAAACACTTTGAAAAAGACTCAAAGAAATTTGAGAAGAAAATAACCCTCAAGAGCGCGAAGTTGTCCCAAGCGCTTTCAAACATTCGATTCGTCAAAGACGCATACGAAATCGAACAAATGCGTCAAGCAGTCAACGTAACCATGGCCGGCTTCGCCGATGTCGCCAGATCACTGCCCATTGCGACAAGAAAACCTAGGGGCGAGAGAGTGGTGGAAACTGCCTTCTTTGCTAGGGCTAGGCATGAGGGGTATGACCTTGGGTACGAAACCATTGCTGCATCAGGAGCCAATGCCTGCACCTTGCACTGGACTCGTAACGATGGTGATGTGAAAGATGGCGACTTGATTCTGGTAGATGCCGGAGTCGAACTCGACAGCCTCTACACCGCAGATGTGACGAGAACCATTCCGGTTAATGGCAAGTTCTCTACAGAGCAAAAGTTGATCTACGACGCCGTGCTTGAGGCAGCGGATGCCGCCTTTGCCGTTGCTAAGCCGGGCGTGAGATTCCGGGATGTCCACAATGCCGCTATCGAGGTAATCGCCCGCAAGGTATCTGAACTTGGCTTCCTGCCCGTGAGCGTTGAAGATGCCCTAAAGCCTGAAAATCAGCACCACAGAAGGTTTATGGTGCATGGCACAAGCCACCACCTTGGCATGGATGTACATGACTGCGCCCAGGCCAAACGTGAGCTTTACCAAGATGGCATCTTGGAGCCAGGCATGGTTTTCACAATTGAACCAGGGCTCTACCTACACAAAAACGACCTGACCGTGCCTGAAGAATTCCGAGGCATTGGCGTGCGTATCGAGGACGATGTTTTGGTCACCGAGACTGGAGTTGAAAACCTATCTGGTGCACTTCCTAGAACCACTCAGGGCATCGAAGACTGGTATGCGCAGGCGCTACTCGGCGGTGCCGGCTAAGCCAAGAATTTTCCTGGCTGCCACAGCTTCTGCCTCTGGCACGATGACCTCGTAACGAGAGGCGATCGGCATCTGCGAGGAGAGAAATCCGCGACGGTTTTTATTTAGCGAGAAGCGGATCACCTGAAACAGCATTCCCAGGCCGGCTGCGACAAACATGACAGAAAAGAATTGCTGAGGCAGGTAGTTGATGCCGCCCTCAGGTGTCACCTCAATGCCCGCACCAATCAGCATCGCAAAGATTAGGCCCATCCAAAAACCGGTGATTGCTCCAGAGAGCGCAACCCGCCCATAGCCAAGGCGGCCACGCACGCGCTCAACTAAAACTGGATCGTGACCGACGATGCTGATTTTGCCAGGCGTGAAATCGCCCGCAACTAGCTTTTCCACCACGGCAGTGGCATCAAGGTAATTTGCAAACTCCCCAAGTGAGTGACCACGGGGAACAATCGGTGCATTTTGGCGTATTTTGGCTGAATTCTTTGCGTCAGTCATGCGAGCATTGTGCCACGAAACCCTAGGTGGCAATAAGGTTATCTCTATGAGCGCAACCAGGGTATTCGTCGCCAGATTGACTGGCTGTGGAGTTTTCGACCCCCTCGGAGACCGAGTCGGCAAGGTTATCGATGTGCTCATGGCATACAGAAAGACTCAGCCACCGCGCGCAACTGGTTTCATAATCGAAATTTCTGGCCGCCGCAGGGTATTTCTGCCAATCACCCGTGTAACAGCGATTGCACCCGGGCAAATTATGAGTAATGGCTTTATTGATTTGCGCCGCTTTTCACAGCGCGGCCAGGAAGTTAGAGCGATTGCAGAAATTCTTGGACGCAAAGTAACTCTCTTGGATGGCAGCGGCGACGCAACCATCGAAGACTTTGCTATTGAAAAAAACAAACGTGGCGAATGGGCTTTGAGTGAGTTGTTTGTTCGCAAGCCAAAGAACTCTGCATTGCCTTTTGCCAAGGGTCCGACCCAGTTTGTGATGTGGCAAGACGTTTCAGAAAATCAGGAAGACCCTGCGGAGCAGAATGCTCAACACCTGCTTGACAGTGTTGCTGACCTGCGCCCTGCCGACCTTGCAACCGCAGTTTTGGAACTTCCTGAAGATCGCATGTTGGCACTTGCTGAAGAACTCGACGATGAACGTCTAGCCGATCTTCTCGAAGAGCTGCCAGAGGAAGAACAGCTCGAGATTATTAACGACCTTGAAGACGAGCGTGCAGCAGAGGTCTTGGACCTTATGGGGCCAGATGATGCTGCTGACCTTATGGCTAACCTCCCTGCCGAAAGAACTGAGGCACTTCTTGACCTGATGGATCAAGAAGAAGCCGAAGACATTCGACAGCTTTTGCAGTATGAACCGTATACCGCTGGTGGAATGATGACCCCCGAGCCAATCATTTGCGCGGCCGATACGACAGTTGCAGAAGCAATGGCACTGATCAGGCGTAAAGAGGTTGAGCCTGTTTTGGCAGCTCAGGTTTTTGTTACCCTTCCCCCGTACGAAACCCCCACCGGTAAGTACTTAGGTGTGGTTCATTTTCAAAAAATGCTTCGCTATCCACCGCATGAGCGACTAAGTTCTCTATTGGACTCTGAGCAGGAGCCAATCAATCCACAAACACCAATCGGTCAAATTCACCGTGACCTCGCAACCTATGACCTAGTTGCACTTCCGGTAGTAGACGACAATTCTCACTTGATTGGTTGCGTGACCGTGGATGACGTTTTGGATCACCTGCTGCCGGAGGACTGGAGAAGCGAAGAGGACTAGAAGTGGCACGCAACCTAACTGAGCTAGAGACGCCGGTAACCCGTCGTCAGCTCTTTCGCGCCCCTAGCCTGAGCCAAGAGACCGTCGGCCGCATCTCCGAAAAGTTCGCCAGGGCAATGGGAACTGGCGCCTTCCTAATTGGAATGACCATCCTTGTAGCTCTCTGGTTGACCTGGAACACACTGGCTCCACAGACTGCTCAGTTTGACCCTAGGGCATTGAATTTCACGCTTCTGACGCTAATTCTTTCGCTCCAAGCTTCTTATGCAGCACCGCTGATTCTGTTGGCGCAGAACCGCCAGGATGACCGCGACCGCGTCAAGTTCGAGCAGGATCGCCAACGTGCAGAGCGAAATCTGGCTGACACCGAGTATCTCGCTCGTGAGGTGGCCGCATTGCGACTTGCATTAGAAGAGGTCGCAACCAAAGATTTCGTGCGCGATGAACTTCGAGAGATGATGCGCGACCTACTGGAAGAGCTCGGCACCAAAGACGGCAAAAAGAGTAAATGAGCAAGGCTTTAGCCGCTCTTGAAAAGGTCATTGACCCCGAGCTAAGAGCTCCAATCACAAAACTGGGCATGGTTGAGATTCTTGAAGAGTCCTCTGATTTTGCCAAAGTGAAGATTAAGCTCACAATCGCCGGTTGCCCTGCAGCACAGAAAATTGAACGTGATGCGAAAGAGGCGCTTTCTGGCTCGCTAAGCAAATTCGAACTTGAAATGTCGACGATGACCCAAGACGAGCGCGACGAACTCAAGAAACTGCTTCGCGGAGATCGGCCAGTAAGGTTCAATCCTTTTGTGCAGGATGACAACTTCACCAGAGTGATATTTGTTGGAAGCGGTAAAGGTGGGGTTGGAAAAAGCACCATCACCGCCAATCTCGCAACCGCACTCGCTTCTCTCGGCCACAAGGTCGGCCTGATTGATGCAGACATCTTTGGCTACTCAATCCCGGGCCAACTAGGAATCAGCAGCTCCCCTACCAAGGTTGACCAGCTGATGCTGCCACCAATCGCATTCGATGTCAGAGTGATGTCAATTGGTTTCTTTGTGGAGGGCAACCAACCAATTGGCTGGCGAGGCCCGATGCTTCATCGGGCAATCGAACAATTTCTTACAGACGTTTATTGGGGTGATCTGGATTTCTTGTTGGTTGATTTACCTCCTGGTACCGGCGATGTTGCAATTAGCCTCGGACAGCTTCTTCCAAAAGCGCAGTCTCTAGTTGTTACGACCCCGCAGGCTGCTGCGGCAACTGTTGCTCAAAGATCAGGGGCTATCGGGGTTCAAACTGGTCAACGGGTACTTGGCGTAATAGAGAACATGGCTTACCTAGAGGTTCAAGGTATGCGCAATTTCATCTTTGGCCAGGGTGGCGGTGAAGCGGTAGCAAAAGCATTGGCAGAAATTTCAGGTTCGGATGTCAAAGTTTTGTCTCAAATACCAATTGCCACAGAGCTCCGTGAAGCCTCAGATCTAGGCGTTCCGCTAACCATCAGTCAGCCAAGTCACCCAGTTAGCCAAGTGATTTTTGAACTAGCTAAGTCAATAGCCAGTGCGCCACTTGGCCTAAATGGGAAATCTTTAGGGCTAAAACCTCGTTAGATAGAGACATGACTCAGATTCAGGTAATCAGTCCGTTGACTGGATTATTGCTTCACGAAGTTCCTTCCTACTCGGCAAACGACGTTGCCGAAGCATTTGCAAAAGCTCGCAAGGCGCAAACTGCTTGGCAAGAACTCGGGCCGAGCGGTAGAGCTAAAGTCGCAAAACGACTAGCAGGTTTACTCGCTCAGCGGCAGAACGTAGTGATGGATTTACTCCAGTCTGAGACCGGCAAAGCTAGGGCCCACGCATTTGAAGAAATTGCTGGCGCTCTTGGCTCCATCAGTTACTACGCCAGAGTTACTCCGAAACTACTCAAGCGAAAAAGGCTTGCCTCTTCCGTCCCGCTAATGCTCACTACATATCTAGAACCCGCACCACTCGGAGTTGTCGGCGTTATCACGCCATGGAACTACCCATTGGCTCTGACCATGATGGACGTTATTCCAGCCCTGATGGCCGGAAACGCAGTTGTCCAAAAGGCTGATAATCAAACCGCCATGACCGTTGCAATGGCAAGAGATCTTGCGCTGGAGGCGGGGGTTCCAGAACACGTCTGGCAAGTGGTGCAGGGTGATCCGGCAGAGGTTGGCAATGCTGTCACTGACAATGCTGATTATGTGGCATTTACTGGATCCACCCCAACCGGAAAGTTGGTGGCAGAGAGGGCTGCGAAGCGCCTAATTGGCTACAGCCTTGAACTTGGTGGCAAAAACCCAATGATCGTGCTTCCAGGAGCTGACCTCGATAAAGCCGCTGAGATTGCCATTGGTGCTGCTTTTGGTAACGCAGGGCAGCTCTGCGTTTCAATCGAACGTGTTTACGTCTCAAATCATGCGATCAAAGCCTTCGAGCAGATTCTCAAGCAAAAGATCGAAAGCCTGACTCTCGGAACCTCAAGCGATTTCAATCATGATGTTGGTTCTTTGAGTTCTGCGAATCAGCTCACCAGGGTTCAAGGGTTCGTTGATCGGGCTGTGGCTGATGGTGCAAGGGTTGTTGTCGGTGGAAATGTCAGGACCGACCTGGGTCCAAACTTCTACTCCCCCACGGTGATTACGGACATTGCCGCAGGTTCTGAGATCTTGACCAAAGAAGTATTTGGGCCGGTAATTGCGCTGGTTGGATATCAGGGCCTAGACGAAGCAATTCAGCTTGCAAACGCGACAGAGTTTGGTTTGAACGCCTCGGTTGTCGGCGCAAAGTCAGATGCACTCAAGGTGGCATCCAAGTTGATGGCCGGCTCGGTAAACATCAATGAGGGCTATAGAGCTTCAATGGCGTCAATGTCGGCACCAATGGGCGGAATGAAGCAGTCAGGCATGGGGAGAAGGTCTGGGCCAGAGGGTCTGTTGCGATTTACCGAAAAGCGCACGATTGGGGTTGCAAACAACTTGCCTATCAAACTGCCAAATCGGGCCAAGGATTACAAGTGGATGGCGCCAGTGATGACCTGGCTCACCAAGCGAGTCTAAGTAGCCTCTTGGTCAAATGGCGCGCTCTCGCCCACCTCGAGTGGACGTTGAACCTTTGGGCGGTTTAGCTTCTCGGCTGCATTTGGCTGGCGAAGTGGTTCACGAAGGGCGTCACGGACAATGCGCCTAGGGTCATATTGACGAGGATCTAGCTTCTTCCAGTCAAGATCCTCAAAACCTTCTCCAAGCTCTGACTTCATCTGAGTTTGTGCGTTGTCAACCATGCGACGGATCTTTTTGACCCATTCGGCTAGCTGCTTTGAATACTGAGGTAGTCGCTCGGGTCCGATGATCAAAACTGCGAGTAGCGCAAGGAGTAGAAGTTTCTCTGCGCTAAGACCAAACATGCCACGAGTTTAGTCGCATTTGAATGCAGGGGTTGCGCACAAATGCTTCCTAAGCTTTACGCATAATGATTGACAAGATTTCAAGCTGGAAATTCGTCGAGGAGTACGCTCACGAACCTTCCCACATCGCCTCTGCTCGCCACCATGCCGAGCAGCTTGGAGTCGAATCTGTCACCCCATCTTCTGGAAACCAGCTCGCGCTACTGGCCGCAATTTCCAGGGCGAAGCACATAGTCGAAGCCGGCACAGGTGCTGGTGTTTCTGGACTGTGGCTACTTTCGGCTTCAAATGATTCGGTACTAACCACAATTGATGATGAGCCGGAATATCAAAATGTGGCGCGCAAGAACTTTGTTGAATCAGGTGTCCCTGCAAATCGAATTCGCGTCATCACGGGCAAGGCCAAGGCTGTCATGGGCAACATGGCCGATGGCGGCTACGACTTAGTGTTTATCGACATTGAGCCAAGTGATTTGGAAGAGCTTCTACCAACCGCGGTAAATCTTCTTCGACCTTCAGGAGTTTTGGTGATTGCCCACGCGCTATGGCGGGATCGAGTGCCAAATCCAGCCCTTAGAGACGACGAAACGTCAGCGCTAAGAAGTGCTTTGAGAAATTTCGCCGACAGTGAAGGCTTTATTGCTTCGGTGTCTATGGCTGGAGATGGGTTACTGGTAGTAACTAGAAGCTAATTACTTCTTGATTACACCCTCGAGAACTGAGTGAAGTTCTTTGACCTCGGCCTCGTTTACAGAAACCACAAGGCGACCGCCACCCTCAAGAGGAATGCGAAGCACGATTAGACCGCGAGGTTCGCGCTCTGCCTCCATAGGTCCGTCACCGGTACGAGGCTTCATTGCTGCCATGAGAAAATCTCCTTGGTATAAACGCGGGAATTGCCCTCAATTATCCCAGAAATGGCTTCATAAAGCCAATCAGCTACCTTGCAGCCAGCTCCTGAGGCCTATCTCGCAATCATAAATGTGGCCTACCGGAACGTTTTCATTGTCGGCATGAGCCAGCGAAGGATCACCTGGGCCATAGTTCACCGCAGGGATTCCCAGGGCTGAGAATCTTGCCACATCGGTCCAGCCATACTTCGGTCTGACCTCCGATTTGGTTGCAGTTATAAACGCCTGGGCGGCCTCGGTGTTCAGACCAGGTCTGGCACCTTCGGCAAGGTCTGTCACAACGACTTCGTAGCCAGCAAAAAACTCACGGAGAAACGCCTCAACTTCTGCACCAGAGCGAGATGGGGCAAAGCGATAGTTCACCGTCAAAGTTGCCGCATCTGGGATGACATTGGTTGCAATTCCCGCACTAGCCAAAACCGCATTCAGGCTCTCACGGTAAGCAAGCCCATCAACCTCAACAGTCTCAGGCTGGTAGTTGCTGAGAGCGGTTAACGCAGGAGTCAGCTTATGAATGGCGTTTTCACCCATCCATGGTCTCGCCGAATGCGCCTTCCTGCCGGCTGCACTTACCTCAACCCTGATAGTGCCATTGCAGCCGCCCTCGACTAGGGCACTGGTCGGCTCACAGAGAACTGCAAATTCACCTTGGATCAAATCTTTGTGATTACGCATAAGTCTGCCTAGGCCATTGAGCTCGCTTGCCACCTCTTCGTTGTCATAGAAGACCCAGGTGATGTCAAAAACTGGTTGATTTACTTCCACGGCGAGTTTTAGCATGACGGCTACACCGGCTTTCATGTCCACCGTGCCGCGGCCGACAATTACTTGCTCGCGCTCAAAATGATGCAGTTGCGCCGGAAGGTTATTCGCCACCGGAACCGTATCGATGTGACCGGCTATGACGACGCGCTTGTCTCTGCCCAAGTTAGTTTTTGCAACTATCGCGTTGCCGTCTCGAACGACCTCAAGGTGTGATGCAGCACTTAGTGTTGCTTCGACTTCGTCGGCGAGCGCCGCCTCGTTACCGGAGACCGACTCAATGTTGCAAATTGCGATGGTGAGCTCGGTGAGGTTTGAGGTGTCAAAAGCCATAGCAAAAAGGCTACCTGTATTCTGGGTGCGATGAGCGCAACTTACCTAACCGACAAGGCCTGGGGCCACGGCCTGGCCACAATTTCTCACGACGGAACCGTGTTGGATGTCTGGTATCCAGACCCACAGGTTGGCGATGCCCCAAAGTCAGACCTGCAGTGGTTCTCACCTCGTGAACTAGATGAGATGGTCGGTCAAGATGAGATTCGTAATGTTCGCACCGAGGTGATTCGCTGTGAAATCGAATTGTCACTACCAGTCACGTCAACCCAAGATGCCTACTTGCGCCTTCACCTGCTCTCTCACCTGAAGGTGCAGCCAAACACGATCAATCTCGAGGGTCTAATTCCGAACCTCCCGATCGTCGCCTTCACCAACAAGGGTGTAATGACCCTCGAAGACTTTGAACAGCGCACCCTCACCTTGCGCAATCAAGGAATCGTTGCTCATTCAATCGACAAATTCCCAAGGCTTATTGACTACGTGGTTCCAAAAAAGGTCCGCATCGCAGATGGCAACAGGGTTCGCCTAGGGGCACACCTAGCACCGGGAACGACCGTGATGCACGAAGGTTTCGTGAATTTCAACGCTGGAACCTTGGGTAACTCAATGGTGGAGGGTCGCATCTCTCAGGGTGTGGTAGTCGGCGATGGCTCAGACATTGGTGGCGGTGCATCAATCATGGGAACACTCTCCGGTGGCGGCAAGCACAAGGTTTCAATCGGTAAGCGAGCGCTACTCGGAGCAAACTCCGGTATCGGAATCTCGATCGGAGACGACTCAATCGTTGAAGCCGGGCTCTATGTAACAGCCGGGACCAAGGTAACTCTGATGCTCGATGGCAGAACTCAAGTTGTGAAAGCTGCTGAGCTATCAGGCATGCCAGGAATGCTGTTTAGACGAAACAGCCAAAACGGTGCAGTCGAGGCAATCGCTAGAGACGGTGTCGGGGTCGAGCTAAACGCTCAATTACACGCCTAGCCTCTGACTGAATCCCAGCCCTTTGCCTGAAGCGGTTCATC
>CAYOXP010000002.1:0-6953 GCA_964407995.1 uncultured Aquiluna sp. | reverse complement strand
TATGAGGCTGCCAAGGTCTTGTCTTCGTGAAACAGAAGATCCAGTCCACATGCAGCACGCCCTAGGGTCCCAGCCAGAGCTACGACATCACCCACCTGAGCGCCTGAGCGCAACACAGGTTCACGACCCTCCAGATGCCCGTGTGCAGCTACCGAGATCATTATTTGAGCCCCTGAGGCCAGGTCTCCCCCGACTATTTCTGCATCGGGAGCCAACTCGTCACAACCTGCCTGCAAACCTTTTGCAAAATCCACCAACCAGCTGACCTTGGTCGTTGGTGGAATAACCATCGCCACGACCAGCGCTATTGGCCTAGCACCCATAGCCGCCACGTCGGCAACGTTTGAGGCAACGGCCTTGTATCCGAGATCAAAAGCGGAGGAGAAATCTTGTCTGAAATCGTGAAATTCAACCATGGTGTCAGTTGTGACCACGAACTTGCCGTCACTGACTGCAACCACCGCGCTGTCATCGCCGGAGCCAACCAAGGTTGTAGGCACCTTGCGAAAAACACCTACGGCCTTCTTGAGGGCTTCAACTTCGCCAAGCTCGGCAACTGTAGGGTCAACATTTTCCACAGAGCAACGCTAGCCTGTATTACGTGCGAAAGCTTGTAGTTATCTCCCTTCTGCCCCTATTGACCGGTTGTGCGGCAACCGTGAACCTAGAGCCGGCTCCATTGGCTAACGATGCCCTATGTGCAGAGGTCTCGGTTCGATACCCAGATCAAATTGGAGATTTGAATTCTCGCTACACAAACGCCCAAGCTACCTCTGCCTGGGGCGAGCCGGCGGTCATCATCGCCCGTTGCGGCCTAGAGCCAGTTGAGATCTCTGCCCTACCATGCGTAACAGCAGGTGATATCGATTGGTTGGTGGATGAAACTCAGGCACCTAACTATCGCTTTATTAGCTTCGCTAGAAACCCAGCGGTTGAGGTGATCGTTGACTCCCAGAACGCAAGTGGTGTTAGTGCGCTTGAGGCACTATCACTTGCGGTGAGCAAGATTCCCGCCACCTCGCGCTGCAGTGAGATCACAAACTAACGAGGTTTATTACCTTGCGCGATCCCGGTCTGCATCAAGGTGTCGACCAACTCCGGGTAGCTAACGCCAGTTGCCTGCCAAAGCGATGGATACATAGAAATCGGAGTGAAGCCTGGCATGGTGTTTACCTCGGTGATCACAAAACCAGATTCGGTCAGAAAGAAGTCGGTGCGCGCCAGGCCAGAGCAGCCAAGCGCCCTAAACGCAGCCTTGGCCAAGTCGTGCATCTCCAAAAGTTCTGCCTCGGAGAGGCTAGTTGGAACCAATAGTTCAGCTCCGGCATCAAGATATTTAGCCTCGTAGTCGTAAAACTCCCGGCCGGTAACCACAATCTCACCCGCAAGGGAAACTTTTAGCTCTCCACTGGGAAGTTCGAGCACTGCACACTCAACCTCACGGCCAACAACACACTCCTCCACCAATACGGTGTTGTCGAACTCGAATGCGTAGTCGACCGCCTTTTTAAGATCAGCAAAATCCTTGACTTTGCTGACGCCAACCGAAGATCCGGAGCGTGAGGGCTTTACGAATACCGGCAAAGAAAAATTGTTATTGCAGGCAGCCAAGAATTGCTCCGGCCTGGCAAGGTAATCGGACTCTTGAACCACCAGGCCTTCAGCAACTGCAAGGTGGGCATCTCGGAATACCGCCTTAGCCTTCGACTTCTCCATCGCTACCGCGGAGGCAAGCACGCCATTGCCGACATACGGAAGATGACAGAGCTGCAGCAAACCTTGAATCGAACCGTCTTCACCATTTGGTCCGTGAAGAACCGGGAAGGCCAGGTCGAGCTCACCTAGATCTTTGCCGGAAGCGCATTTCCAGTTTCCGCCACCGAGGGCGGGATAAACCTCATCTGCCATCGAAACTTCGGGGTTATCGCTGAGTTTCCAATCGCTTGAGATTTCCTGCAGCGTGAACCGGCCATCTTTGGTAATGCCAATTGGCACGACTTCGTACTTTGATTTGTCGATGGCGCTATAAACACCCAGTGCTGTTACACAAGAGACCGAGTGCTCGGATGACTCACCGCCGAAGATAAGTGCAACGCGAATCATTATTCGACCTCAACTGCATCTGCCAGGTTTAGCTGACGGCCAAAGTCTTGGGGCTTCATTTTGCCCTCCAAAACATCCTGAACCTGGCTAACGATTGGCATCTCGATGCCTTTTTCCTGAGCAATCTTCAGAACCGGCTGTACAGAACTCAAACCTTCAGCCGTTTGCTGCATTCGCTTTAGAACCTCACGCTTTGAGTAGCCGCGGCCAAGCATTTCTCCGGCTCGGAAGTTACGTGATAGCGAAGATTCACTTGTCGCAATCAGGTCACCCAGGCCCGCAAGACCGAACAGGGTTCGACGTCTTGCTCCGTGAGCGACAGCAAATTTAGTGATCTCGGCAAGGCCTCTGGTCATGATTGAAGCCTTGGTGTTTTGGCCATAACCAAGCCCGTTCACAATTCCGATCGCAACTGCAATGAGGTTCTTTAGAACTCCACCAAGCTCGGTGCCAATCAAATCTTGGTTGGTAAAGACAGTGAAGTAGTCACTTGAGCAGGTCTTTGCCACCTCCCCAGCGCGCAGCGCATCTGGACAGGCACAAACAGAGGCTGCAGGCTCTTTTTTGGCGATTTCGAGAGCCAAGTTCGGGCCAGAAATTACCGCCATCTGATCCACAGGCAAGCCAGTGGCCTCAACCATCACCTGACTCATTCGAAGACCTGAACCCTGCTCTAAGCCCTTGATAAGGCTGACCAAAGTGGCGTCTTTCGGTATCAAAGAGCTCCAAGCCTCAAGGTTTTCCCTCAGGGTTTGCGATGGCACTGCCAGATAGATCTGTGTTGCACCATTTAGCGCGTGGCCAACATCGGAGGTGGCGGTTAGGTTAGCTGGAAGGTCAATGCCTGGCAGATAGTCACCGTTTCGGTGATACTCATTGATCTCTTGGGCAACCTCGGCTCGGCGTGACCAGAGAATGACATCACTGCCACCATCCGCAATTACCTTGGCAATTGTGGTTCCCCACGAACCAGCACCCATGACCGCGATTCGACTCATGAGTTTTTCCTAAAGTTACCGGTCTCGCTCTGCTTGTTTTTGGCAGGATCCCAGAGTTCTTGAGGTGGGGTTTCTCCACGAAGTTCGCCAACTATGGCGGCAATCTGCTTCATGACCTTGTCGGTAGCCTGATTCATCTCTTGCGAGGTAACGCCATCTTTACGCAGTTCCTCAAAAGTCATTGGCTTACCGATTTTCACGTTGACGGTGTGAAACGGGTTTGGTCTAAATCTCTTTGTGTAGGTGCCCAGGATCTTTTCGATACCCCAGTGGCCGGCAGGCACAATCGGTAATCCAAGTTCAATAGCCAATCTGATGGCTCCCGACTTGCCTCGCATTGGCCACTGGTCTGGGTCTCTGGTCAAGGTTCCCTCCGGGAAGACCACAACAACTTGGCCAGCTTTTAGAAATTCGACAGCTGCACGCAGTGGCTGATCATTGGATTTACCGCCGCGGTAAACCGGGATCTGACCAACCTTTGGAAGTAGTGAACCGATGATCGGAATGCGAAATAGTGGCTCTTTCGCCAAGTAGTGCGGAGTGCGCTTCATGTGAATGTAGACCGCGTAGGCAAATGCCAGCGGATCTAGATAGTTCACGTGATTGGCAACCAAGATGTAGCCGCCCTTTGGAAGATTTTCAATGCCGTCAGTCTTGATGCGGAACATCAAACGCAACAGTGGTGCCAGAATCCCGGCCACGATTGCGAGCAAAAGTGTTTTTTCCCTTTTCGGGACCTTTGGCATCTTTGCCTCGGCAGCCAAGTTATGCCTCAAACCTGAAGTCGGCACCTAATGCTTCAAGTTTCTCCAAGAAGCGCTCGTAGCCACGAGAAATTAGCTGAACGTTTGTGACGTTCGAGGTTCCCTCCGCAGCAAGTGCTGCAACCACGTGGCTAAAACCACCACGAAGATCAGGCACTCGAATATCTGCACCCTTTAGAGGTCGTGGGCCTGAGATGACTGCCGAGTGATTGTAGTTTCGCTGACCGAAGCGGCATGGGTTGCCACCTAGACATTCGCGATAAATCTGAATCTGCGCACCCATCTGCACAAGCGCGTCGGTGAAACCAAATCGGTTCTCGTAAACCGTCTCATGAACAATTGAAAGTCCTTGAGCCTGGGTGAGTGCAACAACAAGTGGCTGCTGCCAGTCGGTCATGAAACCTGGGTGGACGTCAGTCTCGATAACCACCGGCTGTAACTCGGTGCCGGGATGGTAAAAACGAATGCCATCATCTTGAATGTCGAACTGGCCGCCGACCTTGCGGAACACGTTTAGGAAGGTCATCATCTCAACCTGGCGAGCACCGCCGACGAAGATGTCACCCTTGGTTGCAAGTGCTGCAGCCGCCCAACTGGCTGCCTCGTTGCGATCAAAAAGCGCCTGGTGAGTAAAGCCCTTTAGAGACTTCACTCCCTCGATTCGAATCACGCGATCGGTGTCAACCGAGATGATTGCACCCATCTTTTGCAGAATCGAGATTAGGTCAATGATCTCCGGCTCGATTGCCGCGCCAGTTAGCTCGGTTTTACCGCTTGCGGTTGTGGCGGCAAGCAAAACCTGCTCGGTTGCACCAACAGATGGGTAGGGAAGCGAGATTTTGGCTCCCTTTAGGCCCTCTGGTGCACTCAGGCGAGTTCCAGTCGGAAGTTTCTCAATCACCGCACCGAAACTGCGCAGTACTTCGAAGTGGAAATCAACTGGCCTGTCGCCAATTTCACAACCACCAAGGCCCGGGATGAATGCTTCGCCAAGGCGGTGCAGCAATGGGCCGCAGAAAAGAATTGGGATTCGCGAAGATCCAGCGTGAGCATCGATGTCAACCATGCGAGCCTGCTCGACATTAGATGGATCAAGCTTCATATCTCCGGTGACTGGATCGTGTTCTATAGTCACACCGTGAAGCTGCAATAGTCGAGACACGACCTCAACATCGGAGATGTGCGGGACGTCGCGTAGAACGGATGCTGTCTCGCCCAATAGGGCTGCAACCATGGCCTTGGTGACCAGATTCTTTGCACCCTTTAGGTCGACACGGCCCTTGAGGGGCTTGCCGCCATTGATGGTGATCTGGCTCAATCAGACTCCTTTGGCTGGAAGCGTCTTGGGCTTCCAAGGCGCTCGCCTAGCCTCGTAATCGGCTATGGCTTGCTCGTTTTGAAGCGTGATGCCAATGTCATCCAGCCCCTCCATGAGACGCCATTTAGTGTATTCGTCGATTTCAAAATTAGCTTTGACCTCACCGATGCTTACGGTTTGGTTTGGCAAATCTACACTTGCCTCAACACCAGGGTTAGCCTCGATGGCTGCCCAAAGCCTGAAAGTGTCCTCATCTGAGATCACTCCCGCGATAAGGCCCTGCTTGCCCGAGTTGCCTCGGAAAATGTCTGCGAACTTGGAGCTGAAAACAGCCTTGAAGCCGAAGTCACGCAGTGCCCACACTGCATGCTCACGCGAAGAACCCGTTCCGAAGTCAGGGCCTGCGATCAAAACCTGTGCGGATGCATAGGTCGGCTGGTTCAGAATGAAATCCGGCTCCTGCTGGCGCCAGTTTGCAAACAAACCATCTTCAAAACCGGTCTTGGTGATTCGTTTTAGAAATACCGCAGGAATGATCTGGTCGGTGTCGACGTTCGAGCGCTTTAGTGGAGCGGCAACGCCTGAGAAGGTAGAGATCTTTTCCATTTATGCCTCCAGATCTGCAGGTGCCGACAGAGTTCCGCGAACCGCAGTTGCGGCAGCTACCACTGGGGAAACCAAGTGGGTACGAGCACCCTTACCCTGGCGCCCCTCGAAGTTTCGGTTAGAAGTGGATGCGCTGCGCTCCCCCGGGCCAAGTTGGTCGGGGTTCATACCAAGGCACATCGAGCAGCCGGCAAAACGCCATTCTGCACCGAACTCCTTGAAGACCTGGTCCAGGCCTTCTGCCTCAGCCTGAAGGCGCACCTTCTGAGAGCCTGGGACAACCATCATGCGAACACCATCGGCCTTCTTGCGACCCTTGATGATTGATGCGGCAGCTCTGAGGTCTTCGATTCGACCGTTGGTGCAGGAGCCGAGGAATACGGTGTTGACTGCGATCTCCTTCATCGGAGTACCAGCCTTGAGGTCCATGTACTCCAATGAGCGCTCGGCAGCGGCGCGCTCATTCGGGTCTGAAATGTCAGCAGGATTTGGAACGCTGTCGAATAGCGATACACCCTGACCTGGGTTGGTGCCCCATGTCACGAATGGATCTAGCTTGTCAGCGTCGATGAACACCTCGGCATCAAATACCGCATCGTCATCTGTCTTCAAAGTTTTCCAGTACTCAACCGCAGCATCCCAGTCGGCACCCTCTGGTGCGTGTGGGCGACCCTTTAGGTATTCGAAGGTGATCTCGTCAGGAGCTACCATGCCTGCGCGAGCACCAGCCTCGATCGACATATTGCAGATGGTCATTCGACCTTCCATCGAAAGCGAACGAATAGCACTACCGCGGTATTCAAGAACGTATCCTTGGCCGCCTCCGGTAGAGATCTTTGCGATTACAGCAAGGATGATGTCTTTTGCTGTAACGCCAGGGCGCAAGGTGCCCTCAACGTTAATTGCCATTGTCTTGAAGGGTTTCAACGGAAGAGTCTGGGTGGCAAGCACGTGCTCAACTTCGCTGGTTCCAATACCCATTGCTAGTGAGCCGAACGCGCCGTGAGTTGAGGTGTGAGAGTCGCCACAAACCACAGTTAGACCAGGCATGGTCAAACCAAGCTGAGGCCCGACCACGTGGACGATTCCCTGGTTTTCATCTCCTAGCGAGTGAATGCGAACTCCAAATTCTTTGGTGTTGTCTCGCAGTGCCTGAATTTGAGC
>CAYOXP010000001.1:41719-43413 GCA_964407995.1 uncultured Aquiluna sp. | reverse complement strand
CGACACGCCGAGCTGTGGATAAACCATAAACCTCAGGTTGAAGGCAGACTTAACGTTACTGACCACGAGGAGGGTGCAATGGAGATCGAATCCCCAATGCTCTTCACCGACGGCTTGCCAGCGCAGGACATCGGTTACCGTGGTGCATCCGCTGCGGCTGCAGCCGGCATCTCTTACCGCCAGCTTGATTACTGGGACCGCACCGGACTAGTTGTCCCTTCGATTCAGACTGCAACCGGATCTGGTTCACAAAGACTTTATGCATTCCGCGACATTTTGGTATTGAAGCTAGTAAAGAGGCTGCTGGACACCGGTGTCTCACTGCAGCAGATTCGTTTGGCTGTTGAGCAGCTTCGTGCTGCGGGGCTCGGTGATTTGACTAACACAACATTGATGTCAGATGGTGCTCGCGTTTACCTCTGCACCTCTCAAGATGAAGTGATTGACCTACTGGGCCAGGGCCAGGGTGTCTTTGGTATTGCGGTTGGTCGCGTGTTGCGCGAAGTTGAGGCAACCTTGGTCGACTTTGCTGCCGAAGAGGCAAATGTTCACGATGAGCTTGCTGCTCGCCGTGCCAGAAAAATTTCTTAGCGCCTAAACCAGCGCTTCTTTTTACTTTCCGCCCGGGTCTGCGGCTGTTCAGTTGCAGGCACTAATTCAGCAATCGGGTTTGAACGACCGCGCATTGCGCGCCCTACCACTCCAACTCGCTCTCGCTTGTTATCGCCATGTTCGATATCTGATAGCGCGCCAGCCAGCAGCCAGTCAAAACCTTTGGCGATTTCGCTTGCGCCTTCTGCGGGCCAGGCGTGAATCGGCCTTGCGGCACCAGTGGCTTGTTGCATTGCGGCACGTTCTTCAAAGAACGGCATCAATAGCTGCTCGCCAAACATCTCGCGAAGTTCCTTGATGCGATAGTCATGCTCATTTGACTGTGGGCGAAGCCGGTTGACAACGACGCCTAGCAGCTGAAGTCTCGGGGTTAGCTTCGCGCTGATTTCTGCGATGGCTTTGCGGGCTCGATCCGCTGCGATGACCGAGTACAGCGATGGTTCGGTAACGAGAATGACTCGATCAGAGGCCACCCATGCGGTGCGAGTGAGGGCGTTAATGCTTGGGGGAGTGTCAATGATGACCAGGTCGTATTCATCCTCAAGATGAGTCAGAACCTCTTCCAGCTTCCAAACGTCGGCAACGGTTGGGGCCGGGTTGTCAAGAAGCAGTGATCTTGGGGAGCCAATCAGCACATCCATCTTTGAACCCTTGTTCCAAGGGGATGGCACAACTGCCCTGCGAATAGTTTGAAGCTTTGGGTTTTGCAGCACCTCTGCTACCGATGTGCCGAATTCGCTCACGGCTCCGAGGCCGCTGGTGGCATCACACTGAGGGTCTAGGTCAACCAAAAGGGTGTTCAAACCCTTGTTTAGGGCCGCCGATGCCAGACCCAAGGCAACTGTTGTTTTTCCAACGCCACCTTTAAGTGAGCTCACACTAATAACTTGCACTCGGATAGGCTACCTTTTTATTAGTCGGGTTCGACGAAGCACCCCACCGTTTCAGTGAGGTTTGATGTTTAAAAAGATTCTCGTGGCCAACCGAGGCGAAATTGCCGTGCGCGCATTCCGCGCAGCTTATGAGGCAGGCGCCGCTACCGTTGCTGTTTACCCATTTGAGGACCGCAACTCCGTTCACCG
>CAYOXP010000001.1:34749-41619 GCA_964407995.1 uncultured Aquiluna sp. | reverse complement strand
ATGCGCAAGGTAAATGAGGCAAGTGAGCTTGCACAGGCTCTCGAGGCAGCAATGCGTGAGGCCGGCAGTGCATTTGGTGACCCTAGGGTTTTCTTGGAGCAGGCAGTTATTCGCCCGCGCCACATTGAGGTTCAGATTCTTGCCGACATGCACGGCAACATCATTCATCTGCACGAGCGTGACTGCTCAATCCAGCGACGTAACCAAAAGGTTGTCGAGATTGCCCCAGCTCCACTTTTGGATGACGAACTACGTCAGCAGCTCTTCAAGGACGCGGTCGCATTCGCGAAGGAAATTGGGTATCAGAATGCTGGAACCGTCGAGTTTCTAATCGACACGGTTGGCCCGAACGCGGGTAAGCACGTGTTTATCGAGATGAATCCGCGCATTCAGGTTGAGCACACCGTTACCGAAGAGGTCACCGATGTCGACCTCGTCCAGTCACAGCTCAGAATCGCAGCTGGAGCCACTTTGGCGGAGCTGGGCCTAAGCCAAGAGACCATCAAACCTCACGGATTTGCGCTTCAGTGTCGCATCACAACAGAGGACCCAGCCGCAGGTTTCCGTCCCGACACTGGCATGATCACGACTTATAGGTCGCCAGGAGGTGCCGGTATCCGTCTAGATGGCGGTACCGTAACCACCGGTGCTGAGGTTTCTCCGCACTTTGACTCAATGCTGGTGAAACTCATCACGCGCGGTCGTGACTTTAAGAGCACCGTTGATCGCGCTAAACGAGCACTTGCCGAATTCCGAATTCGTGGCGTCGCGACCAACATTAACTTCCTGCAGGCAGTCCTAGCGGACGAAGTGTTTGCATCGGGCGATCTATCTACTCATTTCATCGATGAACGACCTGAGCTCCTTGAGGGTCGAGTCTCGCAAGACCGCGGCACCAAGGTCTTGCAGTGGCTGGCTGAAGTTACAGTGAACAAGCCTTGGGGCACCAGAGAAGGTAAGCCAAACCCACAGCTCAAGCTTCCTGCAATCAATGTTTCCAAGGCTGCTCCCAAAGGCAGCAAACAGCTCCTCGAGGAGCTTGGCCCTGAAGGTTTTGCAGCCTGGCTACGTGAGCAAAAGCCTGTTTTGGTTACCGACACAACTTTCCGCGATGCTCACCAGTCACTCTTGGCCACCAGAGTTCGCGGCCGTGATCTAGTTGCCGCAGCGCCTTATGTGGCGCGGATGACTCCAGAACTGCTATCTGTTGAGGCCTGGGGTGGAGCTACTTACGACGTTGCACTTCGATTCTTGGGTGAAGACCCGTGGGATCGCCTAGCCCAACTTCGCAAGGCTATGCCAAATGTTTGTATCCAGATGCTGCTACGTGGTCGAAACACCGTTGGTTACACCCCTTACCCTGAAGAGGTAACCAGGGCATTCGTTTTCGAGGCAGCAAAGACTGGTGTCGACATTTTCCGTATCTTTGATGCGCTAAACGACGTTGACCAGATGCTCCCTGCCATCAAAGCTGTTCGTGAGACTGGCACTGCGGTGGCTGAGGTGGCTATGAGCTACACCGGCAACCTGCTAGATCCAAACGAAGATCTTTACACCCTTGACTACTACCTGGCCTTGGCGCAAAAGATTGTTGATGCAGGTGCACACATCATCGCGATCAAGGACATGGCTGGCCTACTGCGTCCGCAGGCAGCCAAGGTTTTGGTTACCGCACTTCGTGAGAAGTTCAGCCTGCCGGTTCACCTGCACACTCACGACACTGCCGGTGGTCAGCTTGCCACCCTTTTAGCTGCCGTAGATGCTGGAGTCGATGCAGTTGACGTTGCAAGTGCCCCAATGGCCGGCACAACCTCTCAGCCTTCAGCTTCTGCTTTGGTTGCAGCGCTTGCGAACACTGACCGTGACACCGGACTAAAGCTCGATAACGTAACCGACCTAGAGCCTTACTGGGAGGCCGTGCGCAAGGTATACGCGCCATTCGAGTCGGGACTGCCCGGCCCAACCGGTCGCGTTTACCGTCACGAGATTCCTGGTGGTCAGCTTTCGAATCTCCGACAACAGGCAATAGCCCTAGGTTTGGGAGATCGCTTTGAGCTCGTCGAGCAGATGTATGCGGAGGCAAACCGTATTCTCGGCCGCCCTCCAAAAGTGACACCTTCGTCAAAGGTGGTCGGCGACCTGGCACTTCACCTAGTAGCGGTTGGTGCAGACCCTAAGGACTTCGAGGCCAACCCACAGAACTACGACATTCCAGATAGCGTCGTTGGCTTCATGGCAGGGGAATTGGGAGACCTTCCTGGCGGCTGGCCTGAACCATTTAGATCCAAGGTGCTAGAGGGTAAGAAGGTAGACATCAGCATTACTCCGGTGTCTAGCGAGGACCTAAAGGCGCTTGATTCAGGTGAGTCAAAGACCGTTCGTCAAACCTTGAACCGTTTGCTATTCCCGGCTCCGACCAAGGAGTTCAACCGAATCTCAAACCTGTATGGCAAGTTGGACAATGTCGAGACTCTGGACTACCTATACGGCCTGGAGCCAGACCTGGAGCATGTCGTCGAGCTGCGCAAGGGACTTCAGCTATTTGTTGGCCTAGAGGCGATCTCTGAGGCAGATGCAAAGGGCTTCAGAACCGTGATGGCAAAGTTGAATGGTCAACTACGCCCAGTAACGGTTCGAGACCACAGCATTCAGGTTGCAGTTGCCAGTGCCGAAAAGGCCGATCCAACAAAACCTGGTCACACCGCGGCCCCGTTCACCGGTGTTGTAACACCAAAGGTTTCGGTTGGCGATCAGGTGCAGGTGGGGCAAGTAGTTGCCAGCATTGAGGCAATGAAAATGGAGGCCTCGATCACCGCACCAGTTGCTGGACGCATCACCCGACTTGGAGTTGCTGGTCCAACTCCAGTTGAAGGTGGCGACCTAATCGCAGTAATCGAGTAGCCATGGCAAAAGAGCAAGATCGCGACTATTCCTCCGGTGAAGCCGCTGACTACTCAGAGCTTGAGTTAGACCCGGAAACCGGTGCCGTCGGGACTATTAGTTCGGAAACTGTATCGGTTACCGTGGCAATCGAGCCAGAAGTGTTTGACGAACCTGAGCCGGCTTCCATGCTCACTGCGGATCGTTTGCTGCAGGATAAGGCGAGACCAAAAGAGGTCCCCGAAACCTTCTGGCGAAAGCTCGTTTATCACCTAACTTTTGGCAAAGTAAACCTGGGAGACAGCCCAAAGGTTGCCGCCCGCAAGGCGTTGAATCGCAGAATAAGTGCCGACCTGACAGGTCAAACCCGATTTGTTCCCGTGCTTACCCGCAAGGGCGGAGTTGGCAAGACCACCGTTACAACACTTATCGGCATGGCCCTGGCCTCAACTCGTGAGGACCGAATCTTGGCGATCGATGCCAACCCGGATCGTGGAACTTTGGCTGAACGCGTTATCCGCGGCACATCCAAGACTGTTCGCGATGTGGTTAACAAAGCCAGCTCAATTACCGGCTTCAAACCCTTCTCTGACTATGTTTCCAGAGATGCCACGCGACTAGATGTTTTGGCTTCGGACACCGATCCGATGATTTCGGAGGCGTTTGATGAGGGAGATTACAACGTTGTGGCGGATATTGCCGCCCGATACTACTCGGTAGTTCTAACTGACTGCGGCACCGGCATCGTCCACAGCGTCATGCGAGCAATCTTGCAGCGCGCCGATTCATTAGTTGTCGTTTCTGGGGGCTCGGTTGATGAAGCCAAGCTTGCCAGCGAGACTCTGACCTGGCTTGAGGCTAATGGCTACGGAGAGCTGGTAAAGGATGCGGTTGTGGCACTCAACACGGCGACTTTTGGCACAGACCTGGTGAAGATCGATGAGATCGAATCTCACTTTGCAACGAGAGTTCGAGCCGTAGTGCGCATTCCATACGACCCACTGCTTGCCGCGGGAGCTGAAGTCAACTTTGATAAGTTGCACCCTGCAACTAAGCAGGCCGCAAGGGATCTCGCCGCTTTGGTGGTTGATGGGCTAGCTGTTGAGCGTTAGGGAGATTCGCCTGTTTGGTGACCCTGTCCTCAAATCACCAACCGAGAAAATTGTCGACTTTCGATCTGCAGAAGGATTGATTCAGGACCTTTTGGACACCACGGCATTGCCTGGGCGAGCTGGTGTCGCGGCAACTCAAATTGGCGTTGGCCTAAGTGCTTTTTCCTACAACGTCAACGGTGAGATTGGCTACCTGATAAATCCAGAAATTATCAAAGTCGAGGGTGAACTTGAGTTGATTGACGAGGGGTGCCTGTCGGTTCCCGGTCTGTGGCAAAAGACGCCTCGTTATCCAAAAGCGACCGCCCGTGGCTACCAGCTAGATGGTTCAGTGATTGAGATTTCAGGCGAGGGTTTACTTGCTCAGGCGCTGCAGCATGAATGCGATCACCTAGACGGCAAGCTGTATCTAGATCGCCTATTAACTGAAGAACGCAAGCTCGCTTTCGCGAACTTGCGTCAACAGAAGTGGTTTATCTCCTAGCTGTAGATGCGATCTACATGCAATGCGAAGTCTGCCAGCACCTTTGGTCGCTTGATCTTTAGGGATGGAGTTAGGTGACCGGAAGCTTCGGTTAGCTCGACATCTAGAATCTCGAACTCCTTGATCTGCTCTGCAGCCGAGAACTTGGTGTTCACTTCAGCAACCGCGTTCTTGACTTCCTCGACGATTCTCGGGTGCTTGGCGGCCTCGGCAAGGGTTAGCTTTTCGGTCACACCGTTGTTTGCACACCACACTGGAACCATCTCTGGGTCCAGGGAAATCAACGCACCAATGAAAGGCTTTGCGTCACCGATCACGACCACCTGACCAATTAGCGGGTGAGCGCGTAGAGGATCCTCGATTGGAGCAGGAGCAACGTTCTTGCCACCTGCGGTGACCAGAATCTCTTTCTTGCGGCCGGTAATGGTCAAGAAGCCATCCTCATCGAGGTTTCCGATGTCGCCGGTTCTGAACCAATCCTCGACAAATGCCTCTCGGGTGGCAGCCTCATTGCGCCAGTATCCGCGCATAACGTTGATGCCGCGTAGCCAAATCTCGCCATCGTCCGCAATCTTGATTCCGGTACCAGGAAGTGCACGGCCTACTTTGCCAATCTTCTGCCAGGCAACGGTGCCGATTACTGCTGCCGCAGCAGTTTCGGTAAGGCCATAGCCCTCTAGGACGATCAGGCCGATTCCGCGATAAAAGTGGCCTAGGCGCTCACCCAGCGGCGCACCGCCTGAAATCGCGTACTTGACCTGGCCACCCATTGCAGCACGGAGCTTTGAGTAAACGAGCTTGTCAAACAGGCCATGCTTCAGCTTGAGCGCAAAGCCTGGGCCACCCGCAGTGTCGAGAGCCCTCGAGTAAGCGATGGCAGTTTCGGCAGCTGCGCGGAAGATCTTGCCCTTGCCGCCTGCCTCGGCCTTTAGCTCTGCACCGTTATAGACCTTTTCGAAAACGCGCGGCACGGCCAACAAGAAAGTTGGCTTGAAGGTTGGCAGGGTCTCCGCAACCGCCTTTGTGTCGCCCAGGTGACCAACACGAATACCTGCGTAAATACACAGCACCGATACATAACGAGCCAGGATGTGAGCAAGCGGGAGGAATATCAGTGAAGCCTGGTGTTCATTGGCAATCTCCGGCAGTTCTGCAGACGCATTTCTGGAGTGGTCAACCAATGACTTGTGGGTCAGCTCGCAACCTTTTGGGTTTCCTGTGGTTCCAGAGGTGTAGACGATGGTTGCGAGATCATCCAACTCAGCATTTGAGCGTGCCGCCTCCAGTTGGTCATCGCCAACCTTTTCACCTGACTTGTGAAGGTCGGAGAAGTCCTTCGAGTCAATTCGCCATACGTGTTCGATTCGGGGAGTGTTGGCTTTGATCTTCTCGAATCGTTCGGTGTGCTCATCGTTCTCGACAAAAAGTGCCACCGAGTCTGAATCCGAAAGGATCCACTCAATCTGGTTGGGGGAGCTGGATTCGTAAATTGGAACTGTTACGGCACCCGCAAACCAGATGGCAAAGTCAATCATCGTCCACTCGTAACGCGTGCGAGACATTACCGCCACTGCTTGACCTGGCTTTATGCCTGCATTGATCAAGCCCTTGGCCAGCGACTTGACCTCAGCCAGAAATTCTGCCGAGGTTACGTTGCGCCATGACTTATCGGGATTCTGCCTTGAAAAGAGGGCGTGGTTTGGGTTCTTACCTACTCGCTCTAGAAGCAAATCTGTGGTGTTTTCCTTAGGGTTTGATTCCACTTTTAGCGGTACATCGTAAAACGTCATTGTTTCTCCCATAAGTTGAGTTTCAAACACTCTAACCAACCAAGGGCATTCAGGCATCCCAGATGGAAAAGATTCGTCCAGGGGCCCTAAAATTTAGGTTCACGGCAAAAGGACTCCACATGCTTTCTATCGGAATCGACATCGGCGGCACCAAGATTTTGGGTGCACTTGTCGACCAGGGTGGAAACATTTTGTATGAGGCAAGAGTCCCATCTCCCGCCCAAGACCCTGACTTGATGGTCGACACCGTAGTTGAGCTGATCAAACAAGTCGCAGGTCAAACCAACGAAGCGATTATCGGCGTTGGTGTTGCTGCCGCCGGTTTTATCGATGCCGAGCAGTCGACAATTTTGTATGCACCAAACCTGAACTGGCGCAATGAGCCTTTTCGTGAGCGACTGCAGGCCAAGTTAGATCTTCAGGTCATCATCGAGAACGATGCAAATGCTGCAGGTTGGGCCGAGTTCAAGTTCGGTGCGGGTTTTGGAACTAAAGACATGATCTTGCTGACCCTTGGCACTGGCGTGGGCGGTGCAGTAGTTGCTGACTACAAGCTGCGCCGCGGCGGGTTTGGCATCGGAGGCGAATTAGGTCACGTCCGCGT
>CAYOXP010000001.1:26094-34649 GCA_964407995.1 uncultured Aquiluna sp. | reverse complement strand
ATGACAGCAGTTTTAGATCCGCAGATTTTCGTGATCGGTGGCGGCCTATCTGAGGCAGGGGAGACCATCCTCGAACCGATTCGCCAGGCTTACTTGGCTGATCTTCCGGCTCGCGGCTTCAGGCCGGAGGCGCAGATTGTTACCGCCCAGTTCACTAACCAGGCTGGTGTTATTGGAGCCGCCGACCTGGCTAGAGAGACATTAGCTAGACTTTAGCCATCTGAACCGGAGCGTAAATTGGCCTACTTCTTTATCAAGAACTTCATTCTTGGGCCAATCCTGCACATCTTGTTTCGGCCCTGGGTAAAGGGCTCCAAGAATGTTCCAAATTCCGGAGCCGCGATTTTGGCTTCAAATCACCTCTCATTCTCAGATTCGATTTTTCTGCCTCTGAAGGTTCGCAGACCTGTCACATTTTTGGCTAAGAGCGAATACTTCACAGGTAAAGGTATTAAAGGTGCGCTGGTGCGCTGGTTCTTTCTCTCCACCGGTCAGCTGCCAATTGACCGATCGGGCGGTAAGGCCTCTGAGGATTCCCTAAATACGGGACTAGGTGTGTTGGAACGCGGTCTGCTACTTGGCATATACCCAGAGGGAACCCGGTCACCAGATGCAAAGCTCTATCGCGGTCGCACCGGTATCGCCAGAATGGTGCTCGAGGCGAAGGTGCCAGTGGTGCCGGTAGCGATGATTGACACCGAGAAGGTGCAGCCAATTGGTTCGAAGTATCCAAAGATTCGCCGAGTTGGTGTTGTCATTGGCGAGCCGTTAGATTTCAGCCGCTTTGCCGGTATGGAGGGGGAGCGCGCAGTGCTGCGTGCCGTCACCGATCAGATCGTTTACCACATCATGCAACTGAGCAATCAGGAGTATGAAGATGTGTATGCGTCTACGGTAAAAAATAGACTTGCCAGAGCGGCTTAGTAAGGGAAACAAGTGAGTGACTTCGGACTAGACAACTACCTCAAGCTTGAGGCGAAGCAGCAGCCTACTTGGGCTGACGCCGATCAGCTAGCAAAGGTCAAAAAAGACCTTTCGGTCCAACCTCCATTGGTTTTTGCCGGTGAGGTAGACACGCTGCGCGAGCGTCTGGCTCAAGCAGCTAGGGGAGAAGCATTCCTGCTTCAGGGCGGCGACTGCGCCGAAACCTTTGTCGACGCTACGGCCGACCGAATCCGCAACCGCATCAAGACAGTGCTTCAAATGGCCGTGGTTTTGATGTACGGCTCATCCCTGCCGGTTATCAAGATGGGTCGCATGGCAGGCCAGTTCGCCAAGCCACGCTCTTCAGACAATGAGACTAGAGATGGTGTAACGCTTCCGGCTTACCGAGGCGATGCCGTAAATGGCTACGAGTTCACCGAAGAATCTCGTCGCCATGACCCAAATCGCTTGATGCAGGCCTACCACACCAGTGCCAGCACCCTGAACTTGATTCGTGCCTTCACTACAGGCGGCTTTGCAGATCTTCGCGAGGTGCACCAGTGGAACAAGGGCTTTACTGACAACCCTGCCAACAAACAGTACGAGTCGATTGCCGCTGACATTGACCGAGCCATGAAGTTCATGGAAGCCTGCGGCGTAGATTCGGCAGAGTTGAAGAGCACCGAATTCTTCGTTTCGCACGAAGGCCTATTGTTCGACTACGAGCGCCCACTGACTCGAATTGATTCCAGAACCGGCATGCCATACGTCACCTCAGGCCACTTCATCTGGGTAGGCGAGCGCACCCGTCAGCTTGATGGTGCTCACATGGACTTTTTCTCCAAGGTTCGTAACCCACTTGGCGTAAAGCTAGGCCCAACCACCCAGGTTGATGACGTTTTGCGAATGATCGACATGCTTGACCCAGAGCGTGAGCCTGGTCGCCTGACCTTCATCTCCCGCATGGGAGCGGGAAAGATTCGCGAGGAACTGCCAAAGCTCGTCGAGGGAGTTCGCGATGCTGGAGCTCAGCCGCTATGGATCACCGACCCGATGCACGGCAACGGAATCACCACCAAGAATGGCTACAAGTCACGTCGATTCGAAGACGTCATGGACGAGGTCATGGGCTTCTTTGAAGTTCACCGCTCGCTCGGGACACACCCAGGTGGACTACACGTTGAGCTAACCGGTGACGACGTTGCTGAGTGCCTCGGTGGCTCAGAAATGATTGACGAGTCAACTTTGGAAGAGCGTTACGAGTCGGTTTGCGACCCGCGTTTGAACCACATGCAGTCGTTAGAGCTTGCGTTCTTGGTTGCCGAAGAGCTAGTTAAGTCTCAGGGTAAGTAGCGATGGATCTTCCTGGTGTCGACTCTTGGCTAACCATTGATCAGGTAGCCGATCAACTGGGGATCTCCTCCTCGAAGGTTCGCAGACTAATCGAAGAGCATGTTCTTTTTTCGGTTAGGCGAGGCAAAGAGCCGATGATTCCGGCCGACCTGATCCAAAACGGCGAACCGCTATCAAGCATTCGTGGAACTTTGCTCCTGCTTTTGGACTACGGGTTCACTGAGGCTGAGGCCATCGAGTGGTTGTACCAAGTGAATCCTGATTTAGATGAGACTCCCATGGCGGCTCTTCTCAAGGGTCACAAGGCTCCTGTTCGCAGAGCGGCTCAATCCCTGGGCTAATTACTTAGAGCGTTTAATTACAGCTTCGGTGAGATAGGCAAGCTCTTTACGCCCTTCATCC
Source organism: uncultured Aquiluna sp. (assembly GCA_964407995.1). Lineage (GTDB taxonomy): Bacteria > Actinomycetota > Actinomycetes > Actinomycetales > Microbacteriaceae > Aquiluna. The sequence continues at coordinate 31,970 of CAYOXP010000001.1, read as the reverse complement.
GATATCTCGAGGTTCGCAAGAGCTTGGATTGCTCGTTCTGAATACTGATCAATCAATCGCTCAGTTTTTACTAAGGCCCCCGACTCTTCTATCATCTGGCGCATCAGATCGATTTGCTCTAAATCGAGATCTCCGGAGGTTAATAATTCCTCAAAAGTTCTAGCGAGATTGGTGGGCAATGCCTCCAGAGTCAATCCAACCAGCACGGTCCGCTTACCCTCTCTAAGGTCATCACCTGCAGGCTTGCCGGTTACCCCTGGGTCCCCGAAAACGCCTAAGAGGTCATCGCGAAGTTGATATGCAAGACCCAGCGGTATGCCGAATTCACTGAGGAGTCTTCTCTCTGAGCTGTTAGCACCACCAAGGGCTGATCCGATTAAAAGTGGCGCTTCAAGCGAATACTTTGCGGTCTTGTAGAGCATTACCTTATTAGCCCGGGCCACCGCCTCAGACTTCGGCCTCACGGCTGCGGCGTTTTCCTCGAGAACATCTAGATACTGCCCGGCCATAACCTCGAAGCGCATCTTGGAAAACTCATTGCGGCAGGCCGCCTCAATACTTTCACTGGTCGAGTGCAGCAAAGCCTCACCGAAGAGTTCTGAAGACCAAGAAAGCATAAGATCGCCGACCAAAACAGAACCGGCGACACCGAACCGCTCGGGGCTGCCTAGGTAGCCAGATGTTGCGTGTAGTGATTCGAATCTCTTGTGGATTGCGGGCTTTCCCCTGCGGGTATCGGACTGATCGAGAAGATCATCGTGAACCAGTGCAGCCGCGTGAAACATCTCCAATGCAGAAGCCACCGCAATGATTGGGTGATCTGCTGAAATTTCATCAATCGCCGTCGTTTGATAGCCGGCATAAGACCAGTAGGCAAACTGCGCCCTGAATCGCTTACCACCCTCCAATAGCTCTTGGGTGTAGTCGATCAATGGAATTAGATCATCGGAAATGGCGTTTAACTCTTGGCGCTTGCGTTCGCAGTATGCGTCGAGGTGTTCTTGCACCAGCTTTAACAGAATTCCTTGAGGCATGAGCTCTAGCCTACCGAGGTACGCCTGCGTAGAATTGAACAGGATCGGAGAAGACATGGCACTTTCAGAACGCGAGCAGAAACTGCTCGAGGAGATGGAGCGCAATCTGCTTGCCCAGGACTCAGACCTTGCGAAGACTCTGCAGTCCGCAGGATCATCAAATCGATCTGCCGGCAAGCTTGTCATCGGTGTTCTGACTTTCATTTTTGGACTTGGCCTGCTAATCCTCTCTGTGGTTCTGCAGGTTGCCTTTTTTGGAATCATCGCATTTTTAGTGATGCTGATCGGTCTGGTAGTTGCAAGCTCAAACTTCAGAATCCCTGAGCTTCCAAAACCAAGTGCGCAGTCAAAGGCAAGCTTCTTCGAAGATCGTTGGAATCAGCGCTTCGGCAACGATTAATTAGCTCAAATTCAGCCCCGCTTCGGCGGGGCTTTTTTATTTGAAAATGTTCACCAAAACGTGATAAAAAACACTGTCAAATACACCAAAGTGGAGGAAAGTGGAGTAAAGTGGAGAAAAGAGCTTGGGAAGGGGTGCAAAGTGCTACTTGGTACACACACGCCTAAGCTCGATGAAAAGGGCCGCCTAATCCTTCCTTCTAAGTTCCGTGATGAGCTCGGTGACGGTGTCGTCATCACTCGCGGTCAAGAGCGCTGCCTATACGTCTTCTCTTCCAAAGAATTTGCCTCGGTTCACGAGAAAATTCGCCAGGCTCCAGTTACCAACGAAGAGGCTCGTCGCTACCTACGTGTTTTTCTCTCAGGCGCGACTGATGAAACTCCCGACAAGCAAGGCAGAGTTTTGCTGCCGTCGCTACTGCGCGACTATGCGGGTCTAAACAAAGAACTTGTAATCATCGGCGTCGGATCTCGTGCCGAGATCTGGGACGCACAGATTTGGAGCGAGTACCTAACTCGCAATGAAGAAGGTTTTGCAAATCAGGCTGAGGAGGTGATTCCGGGATTGTTCTAGCCCCTGCTTCTTGGCCCTTGGCCGTGCTCCGACTTTCTTCCCCTAAGCCGGAACCCGAGAAAACCAAGCTCTCGAACGGACAAGGACCAAGAAGTAGGGATCTGGAACCAAACGGAAAACTATGAACACCTCAGCAGCCGAACTTCACCGCCCAGTCATGTTGCAGAGATGCCTCGAACTGCTGCGACCTGGCCTCCAGGTTCAAAACCCCATAGTGATTGATTGCACTTTGGGTTTGGGCGGTCACACCGAGGCGCTACTTATCGAATACCCAAATGCAACCGTGATCGGAATTGATCGTGACCCTAAAGCTATTGAGCTTGCTTCAAATCGTCTCGCCCAGTTTGGCGAACGCTTCATCCCCGTTCTGGCGGTTTACGACGAGATTGCTTCAATCCTTGACCGCCTAGAGATTGCCTCAGTCAATGGCATCCTCATGGACCTAGGCGTTAGCTCAATGCAGCTAGATCTTGCAGAGCGTGGCTTTTCATACGCTCAGGATGCGGCGCTAGACATGCGCATGGATCAGTCACGAGGAAAAACCGCGGCTGACCTTTTGGCAAACCTTGATGAGTCAGAGTTGGCCAGAATATTCCGTCGCTATGGCGAAGAGCGATTTGCTGGCCCAATTGCCCGCCGAATCGTAAAGGAGCGCGCGACTGCAGCAATTGAGACCAGTGCGCAGCTCAACAAGATTGTTGTTGATGTAGTGCCGCAGGCTCCCGGCAAGACTGCCGGTCACCCTGCCAAGCGGGTCTACCAGGCACTAAGGATTGCAGTAAACGATGAGCTCGGTGTCCTAGAGGATGCACTTCCTCAGGCAATCGATGCGCTAGCTGTTGGTGGCCGTCTAGTAGTGATGTCCTATCACTCACTGGAGGACGGGATTGTCAAAGAAGCCCTTCAGGCGGCCGCCACAAGTTCAACCCCGGTCGACATGCCAATCGAATTGCCTGGCACCGCACCGGTTCTCAAGATCATCACTCGCGGCGTAGAGCGCGCCACCGAGTACGAATTGGAACAGAACCCGAGAGCCGCATCGGCGCGACTTCGGGCCGCTCAGAAGCTGGAGGCTAACTAATGGCGGTTTACATGGTTTCGCAGGCAGATGCAAGGCGTCTAAGACCAAACATGATGGCAGGGCTGATCTTCGTGATTGGCATTGCCGTGGTGTTGATTGGCCAGCTCGTACTTAACATGATTCTCACCCAAGATGCCTACCAGCTTCGCTCGCTAAAGATCGAGAAGCGCGACCTAACCACCCAGGTTCAAATCTTGCAGGAAGAAGTTGACTCGCTGGCTTCGCCTCAGAACCTAGCCGACGCCGCCAACCAGCTAGGCATGGTGGCAAACCCAAGTTCGGTGCTGCTAGATCTCGAGTCTGACAAGGTTTACGGCAAACCAAAGCCTGCCGACCCAAACAAGGTTGCAGTTGCAGCTGCAAACTTGGTTGCAAACTCGGCCCTAGGTACAGTTTCTGAATTTTCAGAGGCAACTGTGGCATCTGCTGAGGTGGGAGAGGGTGTGGCAACCACGGAAACCGCAACCGCTGGCGTAACTTTGCAGGCAGGAGTAATTCCAGCTTCACCTACCAGATAGGCGCCCATGTCCTCGCACGCAAAGTTCTCAAGGCGACTTAGCCTTTTTGCGCTGCTTTTGGTTGGCATGGTTGTCGCGTTCGGCTGGCGATTGGTTGATTTCCAGATTGTTCGCGCTTCCGAGATTCAGGCCGAATCCTTTGAGTCAAGAAGTGTGACTAGAACCCTAACTGCGCTTCGCGGTGAGATCTTAGACAACTCTGGTCAGGTGTTGGCTAGAACAGTATTTAGATACGACATCAATGCCGCACCCAAAAACGTAGGTAGCGTCTTCAGGACCGTTGATGGAGTGAAGACTGAGCGGACCGTCGAACAAATTGTTTTGGAGCTAGCTCCTCTTCTAGGCCTCACCACCGAGGAGCTAACGGCAAAGCTACAGGGTGATTCGGAGTACTCCAACCTTGCAAAAAAGGTTGATGCCGAGACCTATAACACCATTAGGGAGATGAGCATCCCTTGGATCTATACCGATCAATTTGCGGATCGCCTTTACCCAAACGGCGCGGTGGCGGGCAACCTAATTGGTTTCGTAGGTTCCGATGGTGCACCGCTTGCCGGACTTGAGCGCCAATACAACACCTGCCTTGCTGGGGTAGATGGCCAGGAAACCTTTGAGCGCAGTGCTGAAGGTGTGCGAATCCCGACGTCGAATGTGATCTCACAACCTACTGAGAATGGTTCGACCCTGAACTTAACAATCGACTCAAATCTGCAGTTCTTTGCCCAGCAGGTGCTTGCCGATACCGTCAACGACCTAGGTGCCCAGTGGGCATCGGCGGTAGTTGTAGAAGTTGAGACCGGTAAGTTATTGGCGGCAGCCGAGGCGCCGACGGTTGATCCAAACGATCCGGGAGCTTCCGACGAATCAAACCGAGGCTCGAAGATTTTCCAGGCAGCATTCGAACCGGGTTCGATTATGAAGGCGCTCACAAGCGCCATGGTGCTCGATACCGGAACGGCAGACGCCTACACAACCGTCCCTGCGCCTGATTACATGAAACTAGATTTTGCCGGGGGCTGGATCAAGGACAGCTTCGGTCATGATGATTTCAATCTCACCCTGGGTGGAGTCTTGCGCTACTCGTCAAACACTGGAATGTCTAACTTTGGTATTCAGGTAGACAAGGCGGTCCGATACGACTATCTCTCAAAGTTTGGATTTGGCTCAAAGAGCGCTTTGAACTTCGAGGGTGAGTCACTTGGAATTCTGCACCCATATAAAGAGTGGGACAAGATGACCAACTATGCCACCACCTATGGCCAGGGTATCTCCGTCACGGGCATCCAGATGGCCTATGCCTATCAAGCAATGGCCAATGGGGGAGTCAAGCTTGATCCGATTTTGGTAGAGAGCTGCGTAAAAGAAGACGGGACTATCGAGTACCAGCCGCAGCAGAAGGCCACGCGGGTGATTTCCGAGAAGACGGCAAAGCTCAACCTAAACCTGATGGAGAAGGTAGTCGAGTTTGGTGGTGTCGGTAAAAATGCCCAGATCGAGGGTTACCGAGTAGCTGGCAAAACCGGAACCGCTCAGATCAAAGATGGCTCTGGTTATGGATCCCAGTACGCAATCTCTTTCTATGGCATCGCCCCGGCTGAGAATCCAAAGTTCGTAGTAGGCATCACAATTTACAAGGGTCAGGGAGTCAGCAACTCACTGCAGGCAACCTACCCATTCAAGGCGATCATGTCGCAGGCTCTAAAGAGTTATCGCGTGCCACCATCTACAACTATTTCGCCAGATCTGCCATCTGGATCGCAGGGTCAAGTTGAGTCTCGCGGTTAGTGAGCTGGCAAAGCGCTTTCAGTTAGAGAGCATCCACGGGGATGCTGCAGTTACTGGGGCGCAATTAGCTTCGAATTTGTGTGAACCGGGCGATTTATTTATTGCAATTGGCGGTGCCAGACAACACGGGATTCAGTATCTAGAGGATGCAATCAACCGTGGTGCTGTGGCTGTGCTAACAGACCCAGAGCACATTCCTGCGACTTCGATACCTGTACTTACTCATGCGGACCCCAAGAGTGTTGCTGGAGCAATTGCGGCAATGCTCTATGGCACTCAGGGGCAAAATTTCCGCATTTTTGGAGTCACTGGTACAAACGGCAAGACATCAACCGCAACCTACATTCAGCAAATTCTTGAGGCCGCGGGCCAGAAGTGCGGATTGAGTGCATCAACTAATCGAATCGTCGGCGATCAGGTTCTCTCGAGCTCGTTGACTACGCCTGAGGTTACCGAAGTGCACCGAATGCTCCAGCAAATGCGAA
>CAYOXP010000001.1:12359-25994 GCA_964407995.1 uncultured Aquiluna sp. | reverse complement strand
TCGTTGACTACGCCTGAGGTTACCGAAGTGCACCGAATGCTCCAGCAAATGCGAAGTGCTGGACAAAAGTTTGCGGCGTTAGAGGTTTCTGCTCAGGCATTAGTCCGTCACCGCGTCGATGAGGTGAAATTTGACGTGGTTGGGTTTACAAATCTTTCCCGAGATCACCTTGATGACTTTGGAGATATGGGTTCCTATCTCGAGGTGAAAGCCAGGTTGTTTACCCCAGAATACGCGGTAAGGGGAGTTGTCCTAGTTGAGGACGAGTATGCGGCAAAGCTGGTTGAGAAAGCCCAAATCCCAGTCGCCACAATTTCCAAGAGCGGCGACTATTCGTATCAATACGAAAACGGATTGTTGACACTTTCTGGAAAGAAATCGGGAGTTTTCGAGTTTGCCGGCGGAGCACTCATGGCAAAGAACTTGGTCTTGGCAATAGTGATTTTGCTTGAGGCTGGTTTCCCGATCGAGAAATTGAAGGCCGCGGTTCAAACCGCTTCACTAAGCGTTCCAGGTCGTCTAGAGCGAGTTTCACAGGGCCTACCTGCAGTATTTATTGATTATGCACACACACCTGCCGGTGTAGCAGCTGCAGTCGGCGAAATCAAGGCGCGCTACCCCCATTTGAGCGTGGTTTTAGGCGCTAGTGGCAATCGGGATCAGGGGAAACGTGAAGCCATGGCGGAAGCCGGGGCCGGTGCCGATCTTCTAGTAATCACCGATCAGCACCCAAGGGATGAGGACCCAGCACTCATTCGCAAAACACTTATCGAATCAGCGTCGAAGCTGCTTCCTCTCGAGCAGCTTGTCGAGATTGCAGACCCCGCCCTGGCAATCGCGCACGCAATTTCCGCCACGCCAAAAGACGGTGCTGTGCTGTGGTGTGGCCCAGGTCACCTAACATATCGCGAGGTAGCTGGAACAAAGCTCCCTTTTGACGCAAGGAAAGTTGCCGCCGAGCTGGTGTCTAATGATTGAACTAAACCTAGAAGAGATATCGCGGGCCGTGTCTGGTCAACTGGTGTCGGGAGAACCATCAACGATGGTTAGCGGTGTCTGTGACACTGACTCCAGAAACATCGGTACCGGGGATATCTTTTTTGCCAAATTAGGCGAGCACGATGATGGGCACCGTTACCTCCCCGATGTTTTCAAAGCCGGTGCTGCACTGGCTATCGTCTCTAGCCCAAATCTAGATCTGACTATCCCGCAAATCAGAGTTGCCGACACTGTCCTTGCGCTGCGAGATCTCGCGTCTTATGTGCTGACAAAAGTTCGCTCCGCCGGAAATCTAGAGGTTGTTGGCATCACCGGATCCAATGGAAAAACCTCTACCAAGAACATGCTGCTGAATGTTCTTAGTCGAGTGGGCAAGACAATTGCACCCAAAGACTCTTTCAATAATGAGGTTGGTTTACCAATTACCGTTCTTAGGCTCGAGGCAGATACCCGGTATCTAGTGCTTGAGCTAGGGGCGGCAGGCCACGGATCAATCGAGAAATTGGCTTCGTGGTGTAAGCCTGAAATCGGTATTGAACTAAAGGTTGGCCTGGCACACTCGGGGGTATTTGGTTCGCTCTCAGACACGGCGCAGATTAAAGCTGAGCTGATGCCACACATTACTCAGGTGGCCATCTTGAATCAGGACGATCCTTACGTGAGCGATTTTGAGGTGCCCCATGGGGTGCAGCGAATCGGATTTGGGTTTGATTCGACGGCAGATTACAAAATTAAATCCACCAAGCTTTCACTTGCCGGCACAGAGCTCGAAATCGAGTTTCCCGATGGTGAAACTAGAAGCCTCACCCTCAAGATTCTTGGTGAGCACCAAGCCATGAATGTCACTGCCGCCTTGGCAGCGGCCGATTCACTATCGGTGCCAAGGGACTTAGCTATTGCTGCCATAAGTGATATGGAAATGGCCGAGCGTTGGCGAATGCAGTTGATGCAGCGGTCGGACGGTGTTTACATAATCAACGATGCCTACAACGCCTCACCGGATTCGATGCGGGCAGCCTTACAGACGTTGGCAACTTTAGGAAGACAAGGGCATCGAACAATCGCGGTTTTGGGCCAGATGGCCGAACTTGGTCAGGCCGAGCAGGAGCACGATGCGCTTGGCAGGTTGGTTGTGCGCTACAACATTGACCAGCTCTACGTAGTTGGCGACGCCGCGAAGCTGATTCACATGGGTGCCACCCAAGAGGGCAGCTGGGATGGGGAATCCAAGTTTTGTCAGTCAGCCTCAGAGGCATTTGAGGCGATTCATGACAAGCTATTGCCCGGCGATGTGGTTCTGGTCAAATCCAGCAATGTCGCTGGTTTGAGATTTCTAGGCGATGAGTTGGCGGGTGTGAAGTGAGAGCTTTACTTGCATCAGGTGCAATCGGGCTCTTTATCTCGCTCTTTGCCACCCCTGGATTCATCTGGCTCTTCAAGAATCTTCAGTGGGGACAGTTCATTCGTGATGATGGCCCCAAGACTCACCACACCAAGCGCGGCACTCCAACCATGGGTGGAATTGTCATATTGACGGCGGCGACCGTTGGTTATTACGTCTCCAAATTCATAAACGGTGAAACCCCATCGGTCTCGGCTCAGCTGGTGATCTTGATGATGCTGGGGCTTGGGCTGGTTGGATTTATCGATGACTACCTAAAGGTAAGAAATCAGCGCAGCCTTGGGCTCACTGGTTGGGCGAAAATCGGTGGCCAAGTTGTCGTGGCAATTGTGTTTGCGGTTTTGGCTTTGCAGTTTCCGGACGAAGATGGCCTAACTCCGGCTTCAACCGCGATCTCGCTTTTCCGTGATCTACCGATTGATTTGTTTATCTGGGGCTCGGTCATCGGCATGGGTCTCTTTATAGCCTGGATCTCGCTTTTAGTAACAAGTGCTTCGAACGGTGTAAATATCGCCGATGGTCTGGATGGCTTAGCTTCTGGCAGTGCAATCATGGCGATTGGTGCCTACGTAATCATTGGCTTCTGGCAGTTCAACCAAAGTTGCTCAACGGTTATCGAAAATCTCTCCTCGTGTTATGACGTCAGAGACCCCCTTGATTTGGCTGTGATTGCGGCTGCGATCGTGGGCGCTTGCGTTGGCTTCCTTTGGTGGAACACTTCACCGGCACAGATTTTCATGGGTGATGTTGGATCTCTTGGTTTAGGTGGTGCACTTGCTGCGCTGGCGATTTTGTCTAGGACCGAACTATTGCTTGTGCTGATCGGCGGAATCTTCGTCATCGTCACAGGCTCGGTGGTAATTCAAAGAGTATTTTTCAAGATCACCAAGTGGCGCACCGGTACCGGCAAGCGGGTGTTCCTAATGTCACCTTTGCATCACCACTTTGAACTCAAGGGCTGGGCGGAAATCACCGTGGTGGTGCGGTTCTGGATAATCGCAGCCTTAGCCGTGGTTAGCGGAATCGGCCTGTTCTACGTGGAGTGGATTTACGGCATATGATTTCGCAAAGCAGCTGGCACGATGATTGGGCTGGACTGCAGGTTGCGGTCTTAGGTTTAGGAAAATCTGGTTTCTCGGTAGCCGACACTCTTGTTGAACTTGGAGCCAAAGTCACCGTTTACGCCGCTAAGGCAAGTGACGAATACCGAGATTTACTCGATGTAATTGGAGCAGAACTGGTTCTGTCAGATGATCCGGCTTCACTTGCAGGCACCGTCAGCGATCTTGATTTTGCAGTTGTGTCGCCAGGTTTTGCTCCCGGTCACCCAATGGTTGAGTTGCTGACCCAAAACAGCGTTCAGTTGTTTACCGACATTGATCTTGCCTGGCGTCTTAGGGATAAGACCCAAAAGGTCGCAAAGTGGATTACTCTGACCGGAACCAACGGCAAGACGACCACCACAGAACTAGCCGCACATATTCTTAGCGAGGCCGGTTTCCGGGTTGCTGCCTGCGGCAACATAGGTAATCCAATTTTGGATGCAATTAGGGACCCTGAAGGTTTCGATTTTCTGGTGGTGGAGCTCTCTAGCTTTCAATTGCACTACCTAGAAACTATTTCGGCAGAAGCTTCAGTGTTTTTGAATTTTGCTCCCGATCACATCGATTGGCACGGCTCAGAACAGGCATATTTTCAGGCCAAAGCAAAAATCTACCAATCCACCAAACTCGCCATCGTCTACAACGAGCAAGATCCAAAAACCCTCGAGGCTGCCGAGCAGGCTGATGTTGTTGAGGGCTGTCGCGCAGTTGCCTTCACCATCGCGATGCCCAGGGTTTCGATGGTTGGTTACGTTGAGGAATTCTTGGTGGATCGTGCATTTGTGGCAAATCGCCAAGACTCTGCCCAAGAAATTGCAAGCGATTCCGATCTCGAGTCGATCGGGGTGCTCAGCAATCACCTAAAAGCCAATGTGGCAGCTGCAACCGCACTGACTCGGGCGCTTGGCGTTGAGCCATTGGTGATTCGGAATGCAATTCGCAGCTTCCAGCTTTCACCTCATCGAATTCAGTTGGTCTTGCAGCATGCAGATGTCACTTACGTTGATGATTCGAAGGCCACTAATGCCCACGCTGCCGCAGCTTCGCTTGCCAGTTTCGACTCGATTGTCTGGATCGTTGGGGGATTACTAAAGGGAATCGACCCTGAACCTTTACTCCGAGAATACGGCGAGAAGTTGAGAGCTGCAGTAGTGATTGGTCGGGACACGCAGGTTTTAGAAGAGCTGTTTGCCAGGTTGTTGCCTAATTTGGAACTACAGGTGATTTCCGGGGGTGACGTGATGGCCAAGGCAGTTGCCGCTGCGCACTCTTTTGCAAAAGCCGGTGACACGGTGCTTTTAGCTCCTGCGGCAGCTTCTATGGACCAGTTCCAAGATTATGCGGATCGCGGCAATCAGTTTCAGCAGCAGGTGAAGATGCAGGTGGTTCGATGACCAGCATCAAAGAGCGCCTGCAACCTAGATTGCACGCCCAGTCCCGTCTCTTCTTTTGGATTCTCGGGCTGACCCTGTTCACCGTTGCCATTGGCCTGGTAATGGTTGCCAGCGCTTCGTCTGTAGATGCATTCAAGGCAACTTCAAATGCCGGTAGCACCTTCTTCCGTCAGGGCGGATTTGCTGTGATCGGTCTGGTTTTGATGCTTATTGCCTCAAACATGCCGATGGCCTTTTATCGCCGGCTTTCGATGACTCTGTTGCTTGCCACATTGGGGCTTCAGGTCGCGACCGTTTTGTTCGGAAAAGAAATCAACGGAAACCGAAACTGGCTTGACCTGGGATTCACCTCGATTCAGCCCTCTGAGTTCCTAAAGCTTGGGTTGATTATCGGATTGGGCTATCAGCTATCGCTGCTTGGGGAATATCAAGATGAGAACACCGCTTTGTGGAAGCGAGTTTTTGTTTACTCAATTGGCGCGGTAGGCCTAGTAGCGGTCTTGGGTAAAGACATGGGTACCGGAATCGTCATGGTTGTGATGCTGCTCGGTCTTTACCTCCTAAACGGCATGAGCGTGGCAAAGTGGCTGGGCATCATTGCCGTGGGTGGTCTTGCCGGCTGGATTTTGGTCACGCAATCCGCATCACGCGCTGTGAGATTTGCGGCTTGGTTGAACCCAGATGCGGCGGACCCAATGGGCGTGAACTGGCAGTTTGAAAAGGGTACCTGGGCGCTAGCTTCAGGCGGGATTTTTGGAACCGGGCTTGGCCGATCCAAGCTCAAGTGGAGCTGGATCCCTGAGGTTGAGAACGACTTTATCTTTGCCATTATTGGCGAAGAGCTCGGCATGATAGGCGCGCTCATGGTCGTGTTCTTGTTCCTAGCGTTGGGTCTTGTGCTTTACGCCACTGCAAAAGCCCAAACCGACCCTTTCAATCGAAACATCGTGATCGGCGTGATGCTTTGGATCGTGTTGCAGGCATTTATCAACATTGCCGTGGTCCTGGGGCTATTGCCAGTACTGGGAGTTCCATTGCCGCTAATTTCTGCCGGCGGCTCGTCTCTTATCGCAACCTTGGGAGCGATCGGAGTTGTGTTAGCTGTAGAGCGGGACCGGGTGGCCAATTTGGGTAGGCGGAAGTGACGAATTTTCTTCTTGCCGGCGGTGGTACCGCAGGGCACGTCAATCCCATGCTCGCACTGGCACAAGCCCTACGAGCCATGGATCATGAGGTTGTTACCCTAGGCACTAAAGAGGGCCTAGAAGCCCGTTTAGTGCCCCAACGCGGCTTTGAACTTCTAACCATTGCCCGCTTGCCTTTTCCTCGCAAGCCATCTGGCTACGCCGCAGCTTTCCCATTCCGCTTTCTGGGGGCAACCTTTCAGGTCATGAAGATGATTCGCGAAAGGAAGATAGATTGCGTCGTAGGGTTTGGCGGCTACGCATCGGCCCCTGCATATCTGGCTGCCTATTTGTCGCGCAAACCACTGGTAATTCATGAGGCAAATGCGCTGGCCGGTATAGCCAATCGCATCGGTGCGAAATTGACTAAGTCGATTGCAGTGGCTTTTGGCAATAGCGACCTGAAGCCCGCAGCTCTGACTGGAATGCCGATTCGGCCTGAGATTGTGGATTCAGTTGCCGGCTACGACAAGGGTCAGGCCAGGGTTGAGCTTGGGCTTGATCCAATGATGCCGACTCTTTTGGTTACCGGTGGCTCCCTGGGTGCCAAAAGCTTGAATGAAACTATCTTGGCTTCGCTAGATCAACTGAGAGCCGCTGGAATTCAGGTGTATCACATTGTGGGCGACAAGGCCGGACTGGGTGAAGTCAGAGAATCTGGCTATGTTCGGGTTAGCTATTGCGACCGAATGGATGCTGCCATTGCGGCAGCTGACTTGGCCGTGTCTAGGGCTGGAAGCTCCACGGTTTCAGAATTTACCGCTTGTGGATTGCCGGCCATCTACGTTCCCTACCCAGTTGGAAACGGAGAACAACGCTTCAATGCCATCGAGGTGGTTGAAGCCGGCGGAGGCAAATTAGTTGCCGATCGTGACTTCACCCCACAATTCGTGACCTCTGAGGTAATCCCAATACTTAGCCACACCGCGACCATCAAAAGGATGAGTGAGGCGGCAAAATCCAAGGGAATTCCAGATGCTACCGAGAGGCTACGCACACTTGTGCTTGCGGCAGTGAATACTAATAGCCGTGATTAAGCCTGACTATAACCAGCCGATTCCAGACGACCTAGGTACCGTGCACTTTATTGGCATTGGTGGATCCGGAATGTCTGGAATCGCAAGGCTGACACTCGGCATGGGCCACAAGGTAACCGGTTCTGATCTCCGAGACACCGCCAACGTCAAGGCGCTTCGCGAGCTCGGTGCTGAGATTCACATTGGGCACGCTCAGGAGAACCTGGGAAATCCCGACACCGTCGTGGTGACCAGTGCACTGTGGCCAACCAATCCGGAGCTGGTTCTAGCTCAGCAGCGCGGTCTGCCTATTTTGCATCGTTCGGCACTGCTCGCCCACTTGGCTTCAAAAGGTCGCCTGATCGCGGTAGCGGGGGCTCACGGTAAGACCACATCTACCGGCATGGTTATCACCGCTTTGAACCGGCTAGGTGCAGATCCGAGCTTCGTAAACGGTGGCGTGATTCAGGAGTATGGAGCTTCGGCAGGTTTTGGCCAGGGTGAGTACTTTGTGATTGAAGCCGATGAATCGGATAGCTCATTTTTGCATTACGACACCGATGTGGCCCTCATCACCAACGTGGATCCTGACCACCTGGATCACTTCGGCACTCTCGATGCGTTTGAGGGTGAATTTGCAAAGTTTGCCGATGCGGCAAAGACCCTGGTGGCAATATCAAGTGATGATCCAGGGGCCGTGCGGGTGCATCAGCGCCTAAAACACAAACATGTTTTTAGTTTCGGAACCGCTGATTCTGCCGATGTCCGTGTCACAGAAGTCGACTCATCGGGGCCTCAAGTCAGCTTCAAGCTGAGCTATCAGGGGAGTTCGGTTGATCTTCAACTGAGTATTCCCGGTCACCACAACGCACTAAATGCAGCAGGTGCGGTTGCGGTGTTGGTGGGGCTTGGCTTTGACTTCATTGAGTCTGCAAAAGCTGTCTCTTTGTTCTCGGGGACAGAGCGAAGGTTCCAGCTTCATGGGGAACGCAGGGGAGTGCGGGTGTATGACGACTTTGCTCACCACCCAACCGAGGTCGCGGCCGCACTCAAGGGTGCTCGAGCAACCGTTGGTTCCGGAAAGCTGATTACCGTTTTCCAGCCGCACCTTTACTCTCGAACCCGAATTTTTCAGCAGGAATTCGCAGAGGTACTTGCCCTTAGCGATCAGGTGGTTTGCCTCGATATCTACGCAGCTCGTGAGGATCCGGAGCCTGGTGTCACCGGAGCTTTGATTGCAGATCGTTTCGAGGATCAATCTCGAATGCACTACGTGCCACTTTGGGATGACGTGCCCGCGGTCGCAGCGAGCCTTGCTCAAGAGGGCGACTTCATAATCACCATGGGCTGCGGCGACATCTACCGCATGGTCCCTGATCTCTTGGCAGCACTGGAGAAGTAATTTGAAGCGGCCAGAGCGAGAGCTTTTAGGCAGAGAGCGTAAACGCCTCAAGCATGCCGAGAAGCTAGATAGAGGAGTCAGGCGCAGGCTCTCTGGCTTCGCAATCTGGGGTCGAATTCTGGCAATTGGTGGACCGGTTGCACTTGCTTCGCTGGTTCTCGCAACGCTTTTCACTCCACTTCTAGCTATCGAACAAATCAAAGTGGCAGGTAACGAGAGAGTTCAGGCCAGTAAGGTTATGGGCGCTCTCGAGGAGCTGGTTGGTAAGCCACTGACAACGATCAGCCAAGACCAAGTGGCGCAGATGCTTGCAGATTTCACTCTCATAGAAACCTTCACTTTGCAGGCGGAACCACCACACACTTTGACCATAAAAATCCGAGAGAGGCAACCAGTCGTGATCCTGGTGCGCGGTGGCAAGAACTATCTCTATGACGCAGCAGGTATTCGCATTTCCAACGCCGAAAAGGGTGATAGCTACCCCTACATGCGATTGGCATCAGACCCAACCGAAGACCCAAAGTTCGCAACAGCTATGGAGGTGCTGCTGTCTCTTCCGGTTGCCACCTATGGCGAGGTCTTCTCTATTGAGGTCTCGGAACAGCTCACCACTCGGCTGGTTCTGAAAAAGACCGACATAAAAGTAATCTGGGGTAATACTGACCAAGCTCTTTTGAAAGCAGAAGTGTTGAATTCGCTGATTGCTACCGGATTGGATGATTCAGTAACGGTCGATGTCTCATCTCCCAATGCACCTGTGGTTACGCACCCAAATTACTAACCCAACATTTGCGACACGCCCGAGAACTTGCGGTTCTAATAAGGGATCGCGCTCTACCTTCTTGGCGCAATTTGAAAACGTTTCAAAAGGTTAAGCCTCAGCCTTAACTTGAGACTTTTCACTAGGAGGAGCATCGTGGCACAGTCACCGAACTATCAAGCCGTCATCAAGGTCGTAGGCGTTGGTGGAGGTGGTGTGAACGCACTCAACCGCATGATCCAGTCGGGTCTGCGCGGAGTTGAATTTGTGGCGGTCAACACCGATGCTCAGGCACTTTTGATGAGCGATGCCGACGTGAAGTTGGACATTGGTCGTGACATCACCCGCGGACTTGGCGCTGGTGCCGATCCTGAGGTTGGTCGTCGTGCGGCTGAGGAGCACGAGTCTGAGATTGAGTCTGCACTGAAGGGCGCAGACATGGTTTTTGTCACCGCTGGTGAAGGTGGTGGAACTGGTACCGGAGCGGCCCCTGTGGTGGCACGTATCGCGAAGCGCCTTGGTGCACTAACTGTCGGTGTGGTTACTCGTCCATTCAACTTCGAGGGCAAGCGCCGCGCCGTCCAGGCCGAAGAAGGCATCAAGATTCTTCGCGAAGAGGTCGACACTCTGATCGTTGTTCCAAACCAGCGACTACTGGAGATGTCCAACAAGAAGATCTCTGCTCTTGAGGCATTCATCACAGCCGACGACGTGCTGCGTGCCGGTGTCCAGGGCATCTCAGATCTGATTGTTATCCCAGGTCTAATCAACCTTGACTTCAACGACGTTAAGTCAGTTATGCAGGGTGCAGGCAGTGCATTGATGGGTATTGGTACCGCGAAGGGTGAAGACCGAGCTGTTCGTGCGGCTGAGATCGCCGTTTCCTCTCCACTATTGGAGGCAACCATCGAGGGTGCTCACGGCGTACTTCTATTGGTTCAGGGCGCTTCGGACCTTGGCCTTCACGAGATCGACGATGCAGCTCGCCTGGTTCAGGAAGCGGTTCACCCAGAGGCAAACATCATCTTTGGCGCGACCATCGAGGACACTCTGGGCGACGAGGTTCGCATTACGGTTATCGCTGCAGGTTTCGACGGTGGCGCTCCTACCTACCGCAAGTTTGAGGCCCCTGCCGTGGCAGTTGCTCCTGCAGAGCCTGAAGTCGCAGAGTTCGCTGCGGAGGCTAGCGCCGAGGATCAGGTTGCTCTACCAAGTTCCAACGAACTTCTGGAGCAGGAGTTGGTATCAGCTCGCCCACAGCAGAGCACTGGTGGTTTTGGAGACGATCTAGACCTTCCAGAATTCTTCCGTTGATTCAACTAAAACAACGTTACGAGCAGGTGCTGGCAAATGTTGCCAGTGCCTGTCTCGCTTCTGGGAGATCTTCCGACTCTGTTGAGCTGATTGCAATTACAAAGAATCATCCGGTAAGCCTGGTTGCAGAGCTCTACGAAATGGGCCATCGGGTCTTTGGTGAAAATCGAGACCAAGAAGCCAGCAAAAAGGCTTTGGAGCTCCAGGAATTGATCCCTGAAAATGAGGCTAGTTGGCATTTTGTCGGGCAGCTGCAGAGCAACAAGGTTAGGTCAGTGCTCTCTTACGCACACACGATTCACTCCATCGATCGCCCCTCATTAGTTAATGAACTGGCAAAACAACTGCCTAAATTTGACCGCCCATACAGCGGTTTCATCGAGTTGAATCTGACCGAAGATTCAGGCCGAGGGGGAGTGGCGCCGGATAACCTGAGCGAATTAGCTGACCGGGTCGCTCAGCTACCAAATTTCCGCTTGCTCGGGGTAATGGCCGTAGCTGGTCTAGGGGTAGATCCACGGGTTGACTTCGAGAGGGCAAGGTCTGCCTCGGAGGAGCTTATGAGAAATCACCCAGGGGCCAGATATCTATCGATGGGCATGAGTGAGGATTACCAGATCGCGATTGAGATGGGTGCGACACACATTCGAGTTGGATCGGCAATAACGGGTCCTAGGGCTTATAACGCTTAGTCTTGAAGCAATCTAAGGAGCAATCATGGGTGCAATGAATTCTGTAATGACGTTCTTCGGTTTCGGTTCTTCCGAGCCACAGAAGGTTGAGACCGGGGCAAAGCCTCGTCCAGTAGCAGCAGCGCGCCCTCGACGCTCATCAGACATGTCTGAAATCATCACCTTGGATCCGCAGACATACGCAGACGCTAAAGAGGTTGCTGCCAACTATCGTCAGGGTGTTCCCGTCATCGTCAACATTGGCGCTATGAGTGAGGCCGATGCGAAGCGAATGTTGGACTTCATGCTAGGTCTGAAGGAGGCTCTTGAGGGTCACCTACGTAGGGTTACCCCAAAGGTATTTCTGCTTAGCCCAAGCCACGTTGCAGTTACAGACGCAGACGCCGCCGAAGAGTCAGAAGACCTACTCGACTAATCATGTCGCTGATCGGCAACATTCTTTACTGGGCACTTCAGTTTTATTTTTATGCCATGTTTGCTCGTTTTATCGTTGACCTAGTGGTCGGAGTTAATCGCTCATGGCGACCTTCAGGGTTGTTGCTTCCAGCCATTGATTTTGCTTACACAATCACCGATCCACCGCTGAAATTTGTGCGCAGGTTCGTACCTCCGTTGCGCCTTGGACCAGTGGCACTTGATTTGGCGTGGACAATTGTGTTGATTGCGGTACTTTTTCTCCAGAGCTTGGTGCGAACGCTCTAGTAGCCATAACATAGTGGGAGCGCTTTTTGGCGCTGACCAGGAAGGTGCACATTATGGCGCTGACGCCAGAAGAAGTCGTCAACAAGAGATTTACAATCGTCAAATTCCGTGAGGGTTACGATCAGGATGAAGTCGATGACTTCCTGGATGAAGTAGTGGTTGAGCTACGCCGCCTTTCTGCCGAGAACGAAGAATTGCGTCAGAAGCTAGAGACAGCTCAGACCAAGTCAGCTGAAGCTCCGCTAGTTGTTCCAGACTTCCCGGTAGCACCTGTGGTAGCTGCTGCCGTGCCAAGTGCCGCAGACGCGAGCAACTCACACAGCCTGCTAGAGCTAGCTCGCAAGCTTCACGAAGAGCACGTCCGCGAAGGTCTGAACAAGCGCGATCAGTTGATTCGCGATGGCCAGGAGAACTCAGCCCGTCTCGTCCGCGATGCAGAGGCTCAGGCTCGCGCCGTTATCGGTCAGCTAGAGCTAGACCGCAAGGCAATAGAAACCACCATCGATGAGCTTCGTGAATTTGAGCACGATTACCGTGGTCGCCTGCGCGACTACATCGAGTCACAGCTCACCACGTTGATTCGCGAAGAGAGCTTCGAGCAGCCTCTTGAAGCTGCGGCCAAGATTGAGTTGGTAGTTCCAGAGACTGTTGATGTCGATGAGGACGAGCTAGAGGCTGAGGAAGACGCAAAGCCAAGTGAGCGCGACTAGCGTTCGCAAAGTCAGCTTTTTCTCCATTGCTGTTCTTGTAGTACTGCTTGACCAACTAACCAAAGAAATTGCGATTGCCAATCTTTCAGATGGCAATGTGGTTGAGGTTTTAGGTGAAGTGCTGCGTTTCCGTTTGGCATACAACGACTCAGCAGCTTTCTCGATGGGGGTTGGCGCTACCTGGGTGTTAGCCATCATCGCTTCAATTGCAGTGCTAGTTCTTCTCTGGTTTGGCCCAAAGTCGAAGACGCTTATGTGGAGCGTAATTTCTGCCTTTGTTCTTGGCGGTGCTGCGGGAAACTTGGTGGATCGGCTAACTCGAGAACCGGGGTTTCTAAACGGTCACGTCGTTGACTTCATCGCGATTCCGTTCAACTTTCCTATCTTCAACATCGCCGACAGCTTTTTAGTGATCGGGGTGAGCCTTGCAATTCTCAGAACCTTGATGGGTGATGAGATCGGGGGCGGACGTGCCAAGTAAATTTTTGCCGGTACCGGATCTGGTGGCAGGTGATCGGGTGGACGCGGCCCTGGCAAAAATGCTTGGGATATCTAGATCCCAAGCAACTCAAATGCTCAACGAGGGGCTCGTTGAGCGTAACGGGCAAATCTTGTCCAAATCGGACAAAGTTCACTTAGATGACATCCTCACAATCGAGATGATTGAGCGAGCATCGACTCTCGAGGTCGTGCCGGTCGAGGTTGATGAGCTCAAAGTTATTTATCAAGATGACCACATTGTGGTTATTGACAAGCCGCAAGGAGTGGTCTCTCACCCCTCACAGGGCTTTGAAGGCCCTTCGGTCGCAGGTGTCCTTCTCACCAGAGGTATTCAGCTAAGCACTTCAGGTGCGCAGGAGCGACAGGGCATCGTTCAGCGTTTGGATGTGGGTACAAGTGGCCTAATGGTGTTGGCAAAATCAGAGCGCGCCTACTCAGTTCTCAAGCAGGCCTTCA
>CAYOXP010000001.1:0-12259 GCA_964407995.1 uncultured Aquiluna sp. | reverse complement strand
CTAATGGTGTTGGCAAAATCAGAGCGCGCCTACTCAGTTCTCAAGCAGGCCTTCAGGGATCGCACAGTTAAGAAGACTTACCACGCTCTTGTACAAGGGCACCCAGAGCCGCTTGAGGGGACGATCGATACACCGATTGCGCGAAGCACCCGACACGACTACAAGTTCACTATCTCACCAGATGGTAAGCCCGCAGTCACTCACTACAAGACCATCGAGATGCTGCCCGCTGCCGCGCTAGTGGAAATCGGCCTAGAGACTGGACGGACCCATCAAATCAGGGTTCACTTTTCGCATTTCAGGCACCCGTTGGTGGGCGACCCGCTTTATGGATCAGATCCAAAATTGTCAGCTGCACTTGGGCTTGATAGGCAATGGTTGCATGCAGTGAAGTTGGCCTTTGAGCACCCAATTTCGGGTGATTGGGTGCAATTTGAATCCGAATACCCGAGTGATTTAAGACTTGCCCTCGACCGTCTTCGGGATGTTGATTTTCGGATTTAGGCTTATGGTCCCCCTAGAAAAGTGCAGGTGAAATGAGCGAATCATTCGTCCATCTGCACAATCACACCGAGTACTCAATGCTCGATGGAGCTGCTCGAATAAAGCAGCTGGTCGCCAAGGCTGCGGAGCTTGAAATGCCTGCGATTGCCATGACAGATCATGGCAATACCCACGGTGCCTACGAGTTCTGGAAACAGGCAACTGCGGTCGGAGTCAAGCCAATCATTGGCATCGAAGCCTATCTGGCTCCAGGGTCGAGGCTAGAGAAGAGCAAGGTCCGTTGGGGAGATGGCGGAGACGATGACGTCTCTGGAGGCGGTGCTTACAGTCACATGACGATGTGGGCAACCGACAACGCTTCAATGCAAAATCTGTTCAAGCTTTCCTCTGAGGCCTACCTGTCGGGTTACTACTTCAAGCCACGTATGGACAGGGAGTTACTAAATCGCTGGGGCAAGGGATTGATCGCAACGACAGGCTGCCCTGGCGGTGAAGTGCAAACCAGGCTTCGACTAGGTCAGTACAAAGAAGCCGTAGCCACCGCTGCCGAGTTCCGCGACATTTTTGGTGAAGGCAACTTCTTTGTTGAGCTGATGGATCACCAGCTAGATATCGAGAAGCGCGTAAGGGATGACCTACTAAAACTTGCCAAGGAGCTAAACCTCCCATTGGTCGCATCCAACGATTTGCACTACACCGAGCAAGAAGATCACAAGGCTCACGATGCTCTTTTATGCGTACAGGTTGGCTCAAACCTGAATGACCCAAATCGCTTCAAGTTTGAGTCTCAGGAGTACTACCTGAAGAGCCCTAAGCAAATGAGAGAGCTATTCAAGGACCTGCCTGAAGCAGCTAACAACACGCTGTTGATTGCTGAGCGCTGTGAGGTCAACTTTGAAAAACGCGACCTGATGCCAAGGTTCCCGGTTCCAGAGGGTGAGACCGAGAGCGGTTGGTTCGAGAAGGAAGTCTGGGCCGGTTTAGCCAAACGATTCCCTGGTGGCTATAGCGAAAAACACAAGGAGCAGGCGGCTTACGAAATCGATGTCATCGACAAGATGGGTTTCCCCGGTTACTTCTTGGTGGTTGCAGACTTCATTGGTTGGGCTCGTGCGCAAGGTATTCGAGTCGGGCCAGGTCGAGGCTCTGCAGCGGGATCACTAGTTGCCTATGCGATGGGTATTACCGAGTTAGATCCAATCGCACACGATCTGATTTTTGAGCGCTTCCTGAACCCAGAGCGATTGTCGATGCCCGATATCGATGTTGACTTCGATGATCGCCGTAGGCCCGAAGTCATCAAGTACGTCACTGAGAAATACGGTGATGACCGCGTTGCTCAAATCGTCACCTTTGGAACCATTAAGGCCAAGCAGGCTTTGAAAGACTCTGCCAGGGTTTTGGCGATGCCGTACTCGGTTGGAGAGAAGCTCACCAAGGCGATGCCCCCGATGGTATTGGGTCGTGACGTTGGACTTAACGAGCTGATTGATCCGACCGCGGAGCGCTACAGCGAGGCTGCCGAGTTTAGAGAGATTTTGGAGTCGGATGAAGACAGTAGAACCGTCTTTGAACTGGCTCAAGGCCTTGAGTCTCTAAAGCGCCAGTGGGGCGTTCACGCCGCAGGCGTGATCATGAGTGCCGAGCCGTTGATGGACGTGATTCCAATTATGAAGCGCGAAGAAGATGGTGCGATCATTACTCAGTTTGATCAGCCACCATGTGAATCTCTTGGCCTTCTAAAAATGGACTTCTTGGGACTTCGAAACCTAACCGTGTTGGATGATGCCTTAGAAAATATTCGCCAAAACCGCGGCGAGAACGTCGTGCTCGAGGAGCTGGATCTCAACTCTGACGAGAAGACATACGAACTACTTTCGCGCGGAGACACACTGGGTGTATTCCAGCTGGATGGCGATGCTATGCGCCAGCTACTTCGAATGCTGAAGCCGACCGAGTTTGAACACATTTCTGCTGTAATTGCGCTGTATCGCCCAGGACCGATGGGCATGAACTCCCATATCAACTATGCGCAGCGCAAAAACGGTTTACAGCAGTCAGAGGGTATTCATCCGGAGCTTACAGAGCCGCTGAGTGAGATTCTGGATCCGACCTACGGCCTAATTGTTTATCAGGAGCAGGTAATGGCTGCGGCTCAAAAGGTGGCGGGCTATTCACTTGGTCAAGCAGACCTATTGCGCCGAGCCATGGGTAAGAAGAAGCCCGAGGAACTGGCGAAGCAGTTTGAAATATTTAGCTCGGGTATGAAGAATGATGGCTTTAGTGAAGGGGCAGTAAAGGCCCTATGGGACACGCTATTGCCGTTCGCAGACTACGCGTTTAATAAAGCCCACTCTGCCGGATACGGTGTGCTCAGCTACTGGACCGCATACCTCAAGGCCAATTACCCGGCCGAATACATGGCTGCACTTTTGACCTCGGTTGGAGATAGCAAAGACAAGCTCGCTGTCTACTTAAACGAGTGTCGCAAGATGGGCATCAACGTCTTACCGCCAGATGTCAACCAGTCGATCGGAACATTTGCCGCGGTTGGCGATGACATCCGATTTGGCATGGAGGCAATTCGAAACGTTGGTAAGAACGTGGTTGAAGCGGTGGTTGCTGCAAGAAAAGATGGAAAGTTTGACTCTTTCCAAGACTTCCTCACCAGGGTTCCAGCCCAAGCCTCAACTAAACGTGTCGTCGAGTCCCTGATCAAGGCTGGAGCATTCGATTCCCTCGGTCACACCAGAAGGTCGTTGATTGCCGTTCATGAGGAGGCAATCGATGCCGCTTCGGTTTTGAAGAAGCAAGCTTCGAGTGGCCAGGTAGATCTATTCGGTGGAATGTTTGAAGAGGACCCTGCCCTGGTGCCAGTGCCCGACTTGCCCGAGTGGACTAAGCGTGATTTGCTGGCTCATGAACGGGAAATGCTTGGACTTTACGTTTCAGATCACCCTCTGGCGGGTCAAGAGACTCTTTTGATGCGCCATTCCGACATGGGCACCCTTGCCCTGAAGGAAAGCCAAATTAAAGACGGTGAAACCGTCACTATCGCAGGCCTGATAACCCAGGTTCAACACAAAGTCGCCAGAACTAGCGGCAACCCTTACGGTCAAGTCGTGTTGGAGGATTTCTCGGGTGAAGTTTCAATCATGTTTATGGGTAAGACCTACCTAGAAAACAAGGAGCTACTCAGGGCTGACCAGACTGTTTCGATCAGAGGCCGCGTCAGTCGAAGGGACGAAGAAGTAATGCTCCAAGCCTTCTCGATCGATGTCCTTGAGGCAGGACGAGAGCAGGGTGGTGTTCTGGTTATCAACATTCGTGAAGCGATGGCAACCAAGTCAAGACTTCAAAAACTAACTGAAATCTTGCAGCTCCATCCAGGGCCTGTAGAAGTGCAGATCAAGCTGCAAAACGGGGGAGAGACCAAGCACTTCCTTTTACCGCAACGTGTTGCGGTAGGACATGATCTTTTTGGGGAGATCAAGGCTCTGCTTGGCCAAGATGCCGTTAGCTAGTTATTGTCAGCTAGTCGCTCGGTAGCGGTTAGGTAGCCGCGGCGGTAGTAGAGCAGCGGCCGTGCATCGTCATTAGCGTCTGTTGAAGCTAGGGCATCAACGACTACAACCGCATTAGCTTCAACTTCAAATCGCTGTCTTATTTGACCAATAAGAATGCTGCTCGCGTTCTCAAATACTGGAACGCCTTCGGACCACTCAAAGCCTCCAGATTGGAAACGGTCTTCTTTCGGACCTGCCATCTGCTGAGCCAGTTCCAAGTTCTTGGCGCAGAGAGTGTGGATGGCAACATTCTTCCCTGGCACCAAGTGGTTATAGCTTGATGATCCCCGTGCGATGTTGAATGAAACTAGCGGGGGATTAGATCCGAGCGAGGTAACAGAGGTGGCAGTAAATCCGATTGGCTCCCCACTGTCAGTCGCCGAGGTGATTATCGCCACACCTGAGGCGTGCATTCTGAAAGCTGACTTCAGCGCTTCGGAGCCGGTTAGGGGAAATCTAGGGTCTTTTGTGGTCATCTCAAGATAAGGTTAGGGCATAAAACTTCCCTTCGAAAACGAGGAATTGTGCGCGTAATCGAGCTTTCTGGTCCGATCACTTCGGAATTGGTCAGGACTGAATTACCTCGTGCCGAAGTGAGCGTCGCGAAGGCGACGGAAGTAGTAGTCCCGCTTATCGACGAGGTTAAAGAGCGCTCACTGGAAGCGCTAAAAGAGCACGCCGAGAAATTTGATGGAGTGGTGCCGAGCGATTTCTTGGTTCCCCGCCAAGCCATGAAAGCAGCGTTGGATGAGCTCAATTCAGAGCTTCGCGATGCAATCGAATTGGCCATTTCGCGAGTTAGGAGAGTTTCAGAGGCTAGCCTTCCCAAAGACTTCTCGGTTCAGGTTTCAGAAGATGCCAAGGTGACGCAGCGTTGGGTGCCCGTCGACTCGGTTGGACTTTACGTTCCTGGTGGCAAAGCCGTGTATCCATCCAGCGTTGTCATGAATGTTGTCGCAGCTCAAGCGGCTGGCGTGCCTAGGTTGGCTATCGCAACACCGCCTCAAAAGGCCTTTGGAGGTTTGCCTCACCCAACTGTTCTGGCTACTGCTGAGCTGCTTGGTGTCACCGAGGTGTATGCAATTGGTGGGGCGACGGCGGTCGCCGCCTTTGCCTATGGTGTCCAAGAAATTGGCCTTGAGCCAGTGCGCATGGTTACCGGACCAGGGAACGTCTATGTTGCTGCAGCCAAGCGAGTGTTGCGGGGTCAAATCGGAATTGATTCTGAGGCTGGCCCAACCGAGATTCTGATCATTGCTGATCAGTCGGCTAACCCAGCATCAGTTGCGGCAGATCTAATTTCCCAAGCCGAGCATGATGAGAACGCCGCGGCCGTTTTGGTTACCGATAGCGAGGAATTAATCGAATTGGTTCAACACGAACTAGCCGCGCAGGTTTCTCACACGCCAAACCGCGAGCGAGTGGAGGTTGCGTTGGGTGGCAAGCAGTCTGCGTTGGTATTGGTTCCAGATCTTGCCACGGCGATTGAAATTAGCAATGAGTACGCGACCGAGCACCTTGAGATCCACACTGCGTCGAATGATGACGTTTTGAGTCAAATCACAAACGCGGGTGCGATTTTCATAGGGGAGTACTCACCGGTTAGCTTGGGAGATTACATCGCCGGCAGTAATCACGTGCTACCCACCAGTGAGCAGGCTAAATTTGGCCCTGGCTTGGGCGTGCACAGTTTCCTTCGACCTCAGCAGGTGATCGAATACGGCTCAAAAGGTTTGGCTGAGGTGGTCGATAAGTTGGCGATCTTTGCCAATGCTGAAGGGCTAGGAGCCCACGGCGATGCAGCCCAAATCCGGTTCCGAGGTAACTAAATGCACTGTCCATTTTGTCGTCACGCAGATTCCAGGGTTATTGATTCCAGAACTTCTGATGATGGTTCTGCAATCAGGCGTAGAAGGCAGTGCCCTGAGTGCCAGAAGCGATTCACGACTCTAGAGACTGCAAGTCTCATGGTCACCAAGCGTTCCGGCGTTACTGAGCCTTTTTCACGGGACAAGATCGTCTCGGGCGTAAGAAAGGCCTGCCAGGGCAGGCCGGTTACCGACGCCGATCTCGCACTCTTGGCTCAACAGGTTGAAGAGGCTTTACGTGCCTCAGGAGCTGCCTCTATCGAAGCTCAAGACATCGGGCTTGCGATCCTTGAACCGTTGCGACAGCTCGATCACGTTGCCTTCATGCGTTTCGCATCGGTTTATCAGGCCTGGGATTCACTGGACGATTTTGCTCGCGCTATTGATGATTTGAAGGGCGACTAGCTTGTATCGATTTTTGTTTAATTTGGTATTCAAGCCATTGGATGCCGAGTTTGCTCACAAGATCGTTGACCGTGGTCTTCGTTTAGCATCGAAGCTCGGCCTATTGCGCTCGGCAAAAAGATCAAAGCCAATCGTAGTTATGGGTTTGAAGTTTGAGAATCGGCTCGGTTTAGGCGCAGGTTTCGACAAAAATGCCAGGTTGGTAGAGCCAATGCATGCTCTTGGTTTCGGCCACGTTGAGCTCGGTACAGTCACCGCCCAACCGCAACCTGGTAATCCAAAGCCACGTTCATTTCGCATCCCTGAATATGACGCCCTGATTAATCGCATGGGCTTCAACAATGACGGAGCTGCAGTTATTGCGAATCGAGTGCGTGAACTAAGGGCCAGCGGTGCGAATCTTCCGGTGATCGGAATCAATGTTGGCAAGACCAAAATTGTTGATGCAAAGGATGCGGTCGAAGACTATCGAGCCAGCACAAGGTTGGTTGCGGATGTCGCAGACTACCTAGCAGTGAATGTTTCCTCTCCAAACACTCCAGGCCTGCGAGACCTCCAGCAGGTTGAGACCCTAAAGCCAATTCTTCAGGCCGTGCAATCGGAATCCCAAGGGAAGCCAGTCTTAGTCAAGGTAGCGCCTGACTTGGCTAATGAAGACTTTTTTGCAGTTCTCGAGTTAGTTCGCGAGCTCAAGCTAACCGGAGTGATTCTCGCGAACACAACCATTCGTCGCGATGGGGTGGGGGAGAGCCCAGTGCTCACTGAAGCTGGTGGCCTAAGCGGTCCTGTGCTCGCCCCGCGCGCCATAGAAATGCTCAAGCTTGCTAGAAAGCAGCTCGGCAAGGACTTTGTGATTATTTCAGTTGGCGGGATAACTACAGCTGCTGAGGCTGCCGAGCGCATCAAACTGGGTGCCGATTTAGTGCAGGTTTACACCGGCTTTATCTACAACGGACCCTGCTGGCCCAGCAGGTTAGCTAAGGCTCTGAAGAGCTAGCAGAGGCGTCCCTCAGGGCTTTTAGTAAGCGCCGGGTCAGTTTCGATCAATCCTTCAAGCACCTGGTCAACCTTGGTCATAATCTCGCCAGGAATCTCAACCCCTGTGGCCGCGATGTTCGAGCTGATTTGATCTGGTCGCGATGCACCCACAATTGCGGCAGAAACGTTTTTGTTTTGAAGCACCCAGGCAAGGGCAAACTGGGCCATGGTCAAGCCAAGTTCGTCAGCTAGTGGCTTCAGGTTTTGAACAGCAGTGAGGTGCTTTTCGCTCATGAATTTCTCGATGATCGAGCTCATGCTTGGATCGGCCGCCCTTGACCCTTCTGGTGCTGGTTGACCTGGAAGATACTTGCCGGTCAGAACGCCCTGTGCCATAGGTGACCAAACAATCTGAGTGACGCCCAGTTCCTCCGAAGTTGGGATCACTTCTGCTTCAATTACGCGCCAGAGCATTGAGTACTGTGGCTGGTTGGAAACCAGCTGGAAGCCCATCTCCTTGGCCAGCTTGTGGCCTTCGCGAATTTGCTGGGCATTCCATTCTGAGACGCCAACATAGAGCACCTTGCCCATGCGAACCATGTCGGCAAATGCCTGCATGGTTTCTTCAAGCGGGGTTTCGTAGTCGAAGCGGTGAGCCTGATACAGGTCTACGTAGTCGACACCGAGTCTTTGTAGTGATCCGTTGATGGATTCCATCAGGTGCTTTCGACTCAGTCCAGTGTCGTTGGCACCCTTCTCGGCAACTGGCCAGTAGCACTTCGTGAGAATCTCCAGGCCTTCTCGGCGCAGACCTTTGAGTGCCTTACCTAAAACCACCTCTGCAGCCTGGTTCGCATAGACATCGGCAGTGTCGAAGGTTGTGATTCCACCATCTAGTGCTGCCTTCACAGTGCTGATTGCAGCCTCATCTTGAACCTGCTGGGCATGCGTCAACCAGTTTCCATAGATAAGCTCGGAGACTTTAAAACCTGAGTTTCCTAGATAGCGGTACTTCATTTTGGGTCCTTACTTGTCTAGCTTTGCGAACCTTGCAACCTGAGGTTTTGGTATGCGAAGGGCGCGCATCTGGATAGAGCGCATTGCCCCATACCAGGCGATTCCACCCTCAAGCTTGTCAGCGCCAAATTTCTTTGCGCAGCGCTTTTTGACCATGCGAGATACGAACCAAGCATCGATGGCAACAATTCCAAATAGGCCCCACATTGCAAACAGCGTTATTAGTTGGACGATGTAGGAATCGATGAAGGTTGCCAAAACCACAATGAATAGCGATGGCAAAACCAACTCACCCGCTGTGAAACGAGCATCAACCAGGTCGCGAACATATCGACGCTGAGGGCCACGATCGCGCAATCCCAGGTAGCGCTCGTCACCGGCCATCATCCCTTCGCGAGCTTTAGCGCGCTCCTCTTGCACCTTCTTGCGCTGAGCGGCACGAGCCTCCTTGCTGCGGTCACCAACCAGTGGCTTTTTGCGAGCCTGCTGCTGAGTCTTGCGATCTGGGGTCGGGCGGCCTTTTTTAGGGCTGTTCGAAGTGGTGTTGTCGGTCATCTTCACCTTTCAAGATATGCCACTAGATTAGCGGCATGGCATTCGCTGATTTTGAGCTGGACCGCAGTATTGCCCCAGCTATTTCTCAATTCGTAGAGAGTCGTTTTCAAGACGCGATTCAAGACCTCACTGAAATGGTGGCCATCCCAGGCATTGCTTGGCCCGCCTTTGATGCCAATAACCTGGAGCTCTCTGCAGCCTCGGTGGTGGATCGACTAAAGGCCCTCGAGTTCTTCGATTGGGTTGAAATTCGTAAAGCGCCAAAGCCATCGGGAGAGCTTGGCGCACCGGCTGTCATAGCAAGAAGGCAGGGTGCTAACGGGCGTCCTCACGTACTGCTGTACGCCCACCACGACGTGCAACCCCCGGGGGATTCGGCGCTCTGGAAGACCGAGCCGTTTGTGGCCACAAAGATAGGTGACAGGCTGTTTGGAAGAGGCGCCTCCGATGACAAGAGCGGCATCATTACGCATCTTTACTCAATCATGGCGCTCAAAGAATTGGCCCAAAAGGTGGATGTCGGAATCACGGTGTTCATTGAGGGGGAGGAAGAGGCCGGTTCGGAGTCTTTCGAGAATTTTTTGAAGGAAAACAGTGAAGACCTGAAAGCCGACATCATCATCGTTGCCGACAGCGGCAACTGGACCACAGAGACTCCCGCCCTCACGACCAGCCTGCGTGGGATGGTTTCACAAACTTTCACAGTCTCTACCATGGACCACGCGGTTCACTCCGGCATGTTTGGCGGGCCACTTCCGGATGCGATGACAGCCATGATCAAGCTGCTGGCTAGCCTCTCGGATGACCAAGGAAATGTTGCAATTGCAGGTTTGGGGTCTGTAGCTGTTGATGACCTTCCGTACAACGAATCAGATTTCCGCGAGCAGGCCGGGCTGCTGGACGGCGTCCAGACCATCGGCTCAAAAGGTCTCTTGCAACAAAACTGGGGTGAGCCGGCTGTGACCGTCATTGGTATTGACGCTCCAAGCGTCGCACTGTCCTCAAACACGGCTCAACCTTCTATTACCGCAAGAGTTTCACTTCGAATTTCTCCAAGCGAAAAGCCGGATCACGCCCTGCAACTTCTAAGACAACACCTGCGAGACAATGCTCCATTCGGGGCGAAAGTTGAATTTGGGCACAGTGAAAAAGGGCCAGGGTACTTAGCCAAAGAAGGCTGGGCCAGCCAAATTGCGCGCCTGGCATTCACAGAATTTTGGCCAAATCCTGCGGTGAATATTGGAATCGGAGGCTCAATTCCGTTTATCTCAACCTTCGCGGAGCTGTACCCACATGCACAGATTCTCGTGACAGGTGTTGAGGAGCCAGATTCAAGGGCGCACTCTCCAAATGAATCTCAACACCTACCCACGCTGAAGCGAGCAATTTGCGCCCAGGCGCTCTTACTGCTTCATGGGAATTCCATCAGCTAAATTCAGTTAAAATAGTTGCAAATCGGAGGCCAAAAATGACTGAAGCAACCAAGCACGGAGTTGTTCTAACTGAAACTGCAGTAACCAAGGTGAAGACCTTGCTCCAGGCAGAGGGCAGAGATGATCTGCGTTTGCGAGTTTCGGTTCAGCCAGGCGGCTGCTCTGGCCTGATCTACCAGCTTTTCTTCGATGAGCAGCTGGAAGATGCCGATGCAATCGTTGATTTTGATGGTGTCGAAGTTGTCGTAGACCCGATGAGCGTGCCGTACCTAGACGGTGCCTCAATTGATTTTGAGGACTCAATTCAAAAACAGGGTTTCACCATCGACAACCCAAACGCAGCCAACAGCTGTGCATGCGGCGATTCATTTAGCTAAAAAGCACCAAACATCAGCAAAATCCTGCCCTCGAGGGGGTAGACTTGCAGTACTACTGCAATGTTTAAAGGATGTTCCATTGAGTAAGAATCGTCGTCGATTTGCGACAGCGGCAACCCTCGCAATTAGCGCATTGGTGCTTGCCGGATGTACCCCAGAAGCTCAGCGTGGCTATCTTCCAGATTCCGCTGGAGTGACCAACCACACCGATCGCATTATTGGTCTGTGGACCACCTCTTGGATCGTGCTTTTGGTCGTTGGTCTAATCTCTTGGGGTCTACTTGCTTGGGCGATGATTGTTTACCGTCGCCGTAAGGGTGAGACCGGTCTTCCAGTGCAGTTGCGCTACAACATGCCGATCGAGACTTTGTTCACTGTTATTCCACTGATCTTGGTTGTTGGCTTCTTCGCATTCACCGCTCGCGACATGCAGGCGATCGAAGCAAAGACTCAAAATC
The DNA here is from genome assembly GCA_964407995.1 of uncultured Aquiluna sp. Taxonomy (GTDB): domain Bacteria; phylum Actinomycetota; class Actinomycetes; order Actinomycetales; family Microbacteriaceae; genus Aquiluna. The sequence continues at coordinate 1,098 of CAYOXP010000001.1, read as the reverse complement.
CTGACGTCACCATCGAGGTAATTGGAAAGCAGTGGAGCTGGGACTTTAACTATGTTGACGAGAACGTTTACGACTCGGGCATCCAGGCTCAGTTCACTGGTGAAGAGCAGAACATTTCAGAAACTCTTCCAACTCTTTATCTTCCGGTGAACAAGACGGTTCAGATTGATCTTTCATCTCGCGACGTGGTTCACAGCTTCTGGGTTATCGACTTCTTATACAAGAAGGACATGTTCCCTGGCATGACAAACCACATGTACTTCACTCCGACCAAAGAGGGCACCTACGCAGGTAAGTGTGCCGAGCTTTGTGGTGAGTACCACTCAATGATGCTCTTCCAGGTCAAGGTTGTTTCTGAGGCCGAGTATGCAGAGCACATCTCAGCACTTGAGGCCAAGGGCAATGTTGGCCAGCTTTCAACTGAGTACGACAGAAACCAGAACCTTCCTGGTGGCAACCCAGAGGTTAGGGGATAAGGAAAATGGCAACCACAATTACTGCACCGGTAACCAACCCACAGTCCTTCACTCCAAAGAAGACCAAGGGTCAGATCTTGGTTGATTGGCTCACCACCACCGACCACAAGAAGATCGGCTACCTGTACCTAATCACTTCCTTCCTGTACTTCATGATCGGTGGCGTTATGGCCTTGATCATTCGTGCACAGTTGGCACTTCCTGGTCTTGAGGTAGTTGCAACCAAGGAGCAGTACAACCAGCTGTTTACGATGCACGGAACCATCATGCTTTTGATGTTTGCGACTCCGCTGTTTGCTGGATTTGCAAACGTGCTGATGCCAGTTCAAATTGGTGCTCCGGATGTGGCGTTCCCTCGTCTAAACGCAATCGCTTACTGGTTCTTTAACTTCGGTAGCTTGATTGCCGTATCAGGCTTCTTCACTCCTCAGGGTGCAGCGTCCTTCGGTTGGTTTGCTTATGCTCCGCTATCAAACACCACGTTCTCTCCAGGTATCGGTGGAGACTTGTGGGTCTTCGGTCTTGCACTGAGTGGTTTCGGAACCATTTTGGGTGGAGTGAACTTCATCACCACAATCATCACCATGCGCGCACCTGGAATGACCATGTGGCGTATGCCGAT